>CAYSUY010000085.1:0-16829 GCA_964434345.1 uncultured Acetobacteraceae bacterium | reverse complement strand
GGCTTGTCCATCATCTCCATGCCGCCGGGGATGATGCCGGCCGAGATGATCGCCGCGACGCAGGCCCCGCCCTGCTCGACGCTGGGGAAGCCCAGCAGGACGGCACGCGCGGTATCGGGCTTGCGCAGGATGCGCACCGTGACCTCGGTGACCACGCCCAGCAGGCCCTCGGAGCCCACGATGACGCCCAGCAGGTCGTAGGCGTCGGCGTCGAGATGCTTGCCGCCGATGCGCAGCACCTCGCCGTCTATCGTGACCAGTTCGACGCCCAGAACGTTGTTGGTCGTGACGCCGTATTTGAGGCAATGCACGCCGCCGGAATTCTCGGCCACGTTGCCGCCGATGGTGCAGGCGATCTGCGACGAGGGATCGGGCGCGTAATAGAACCCGTCGCCCTGCACCGCGGTGGTGATGCCGAGATTGGTGACCCCGGGCTGGCAGACGACGACGCGGTTGTCGTAGTCGATCTCGAGGATGCGGTTGAACTTGCCCATCGCCAGCAGGACGCCGTCGCCCAGCGGCAGCGCGCTGCCCGACAGACCGGTGCCGGCGCCGCGCGGCACGACCTTGATGCCGTTGTCGCGGCAATAGCGCAGGACCTGCGCGACCTGATCGGTCGTGGACGGCAGCACGACCACCATCGGCATCTGGCGGTAGGCGGTCAGCGCGTCGCATTCATAGGCGCGGCGGCCGGCCTCCGAGTCGATCACGCCCTCGCCGGGCACGATGGCGCGCAGATCGGCGACGATGCGGTCGCGGCGGGCGAGCACGCCCTCGTCCAGGGCGGGCATCTTGAGCATGGCGGCGTCTCCCTGAGGGACGCCAGAGAACTAAAGCGTTTCGTCGGCGTTGGGAACCGTCGCCGCGTGTCCAGCCCCGCGACCTTCCCCCCGGGAAACGCGAAGCGCCGCCCCGGTCACCCGGGACGGCGCGTCACGCTGGATGGATCCGTCGCCGCCGGCGACGGAAAGCTTCAGCCCTGGCGGGCCTTGAAGCGCGGGTTCGTCTTGTTGATCACGAACACGCGGCCCTTGCGGCGCACGACGCGGCAGTTCTTGTCGCGCTTCTTTGCCGCCTTCAACGAGTTGACGACCTTCATGATACTGGCTCCCGGTCTGGCGCCGCGGCCGAGGCCGAGCGCGAAATGGCCGCGGGTTATAGGGGCGTCCCGCGCCCGCTGTCAAACCCGGACATCGGCGGAGTTGGGCGGAACGGCCCCGCCCCGGATCACGCTGGTCCGGCCGCCGCGTACGAATTCGATGCGATCGGGAAACAGCGACGCGACCTGCCGCCGGTGCGAGACCACGATCATGGTCTTTTCCGCGAGCGTCGTCAGGAGGGCGGCGGTGATCGCCATCTCCCCCGCCTCGTCGAGCGAGTTCAGCGACTCGTCCAGGATGATGCAGGGCGGACGGGCGAGAAAGGCCCGGGCGATGGCGATGCGTTGCTGCTCGCCGCCCGAAAAGGGTTCGCCCTTTTCGCTCACCGGCGTGGCGCGCCCGTCCGGGTCCTGCTCCAGGCGTCCCTCGAGCCGGGACTGACGCAGGATCCGGCGCAGCAGCGCCGGGTCGGGGGTCTGTGCCAGCGCGACGTTGTCGTGGACCGTGCCGGGCAGGAAGGCCGGACTCGAGCGCATGAAGAAGAACAGCCGCTTGCGGTCGGCGAGCGTCAGGCGCGTGACGTCGAAGCCGCCGATCGTCGCGCGCCCGGACACCGGCACCTGCAGACCGAGCAGCACCGAGATGATGGTCGTCTTGCCCGAGCCCGAATCGCCGAACAGCCCGATCTTCGCGCCGGGCTCGATCGCGAAGGAGACCCGGTCGAGGATGATGTCGCCGCGCGGATTGCGCACGCTCACCTCGTCGAATTCGATCCGCCCCCAGTCGGGGCGCGGCGCGGGCACCGGCATCGGCGCCGCCGGGGCTCCGGACGCGGGCTCCGCCCTGGGAAGCTGGGTATTGCCGGTGATCCGGCGCAGCGCGGCGCGCGCGTCGTTGATCATCGGCCAGGCCTCGCCGATCTGCGACAGGCAGGGAAAGATCAGCATCGTGTAGTAGGCGAAGACCAGGAACTTGCCGACCGGTGGCGCGCCGTCGCCCGCGAGAAGCATCAGGATCACGAGACACATCGCCGCCGAGACGCCGATCACGAACTGCATCGTGGCGTGATAATGGCTGTGGCGCATCCAGAGCAGCCGGTTGAGCCCGTAGAGCCGCCGCGCGAGCGCCGTGGCGCGGACCATGAACAAGGTCCGCAGCCCCGAGAACCGCAGATCGAGATTGCGCTGGTAGATCGTGGCGAGCAGGCCGAGAAAACGCTGCTCGTACTCGAGCTTGGCCAGGAACCGCGACTTGCGCCACAGCGCGTAGAGCGCGATCCCGGCGGTCAGCACCAGGATCTCGACGAGCAGGAACCAGAAGAGCCAGACCTCCACGAACAGGACGACCGTCAGCATCAGCAGCATCTGCAGGACCGACATGCCGGTCGCCACGATCGCCTCGCGCATCAGCCGCTGCACCGCCTCGACATCGGTCGACGCGGCGGCAAGGACGGCGCCAGGTCCGGTCTCGCCCAGCGCCTTGTAGGGGCCACGCAGCAGGGACGCGACGATCGAGCCACGGATCGACCGCACCACCCGCTCTCCCATCCGGCTGATGACGAACTCGGTGGCGATCATGGCGCAGAAGATCGTCGCCTCGAGGGCGATCACGATCCCCGCGTAGAGCCAGATCCGGCCGATCCCTGCCCCGGCGGCGGCGGCCTCGAGCTGACCGAAGAGGCTGTCCGCCGCCGGGGCCTCGATCAGGGACTTGATCGGGATCGGCCGCATCACGACCGCGATGCTCTGGCAGGCCGCGATCGCGAAGGCGGCGGCGATCGCCCAGCGCCAGAGCGGATTATGACGGCGAAGCAGCCGGTCGATCTCGGCGATGAACATGGACGCTCGGGGGCTCGCAAAGGGGGCGGAGCGACAGGGTCGCGCGCCGCCACCTCGCCTGTCGAGCTATTTGGCGGACAGCACGCCGGGTGCGAGCAGCCGCGCGAGCCCATCCGCCAGATGGGTGGCCGCGCGCAGCCCCAGCGCCTCGGCCGCCGCGGCGGGATCGCCGATGGAGACGCGGATGTCGCCCGGGCGCGGCGGCAGCGGCTCGACCGACGGGCTGCGGCCCAGTACGCGGGCCAGCGCCGCCAGCAGCCCCGCCAGCGTCACCGCGCGCCCGGTGCAGACATTGAACACGTCGAACCCCGCGCGCGGCGTCGCCGCCGCCCGCGCCATCGCGGCGCGCAGATGCGCGACGACATCGGCGACATAGACGAAGTCGCGCTGCTGGCCGCCGTCGCCATGGAGCGGCACCGCGCGCCCGGCGCGCAGCCGGTCGGCGAAGATCGAGATCACGCCCGAATAGGGCGAGGACGGATCCTGGCCGGGACCGTAGACGTTGAAGAAGCGCAGCGCCGTCGCCCGCGCGCCGTCGCGCTGCGCCGCCCATGCGGCATGCTGCTCGCCAGACAGCTTGTCGGCCCCGTAGGGCGAGATCGGTGCGGGCGGGCGGGTCTCACGCGCCGGGGCCATCCCCGCGTCGCCGTAGACCGCAGCCGAGGAGGCGAAGACCACCGGAACGCCCGCCTCCCCGGGCCGGCGCGCCGCCGCGAGGACATTGCGCGTGCCGTCGGCGTTGACGGCGCGCGAGCGCGCCGGATCGGCGAGGCAGCGCGGCACAGAGGCGATCGCGGCGAGGTGGAAGATGCCGGCGAGCCGGTCCGCGCCTGCGGCGGCGATGGCCGCGGCGATGTCCGGCGGCGACGCGACATCGCCCGCGACCAGCGCCGCGCGCGGGTCGAGCGCCTCCCGCCGTCCGGTGGACAGGTCGTCGAGGACGGCGACGCCGTGGCCGTCCGCGAGCAAGGATGCGACGAGATGGGTGCCGATGAAGCCGCACCCGCCGGTGACCAGAAATGTCTGCATGGAGCCTCCCTTGCGCGGGGCGGGCTCGCCTTCGGACTAGCTCCTCCGCGCGATTGCCGCCCGCGCTCGCGGCCGCAAGATGGCCGCGGGTCCACGCTAGGAGGACGTGTCATGGCGGCGCGCGCGTCATCGGGTCACAATCGGGTCAACGCGCTGACGGTCGATGTCGAGGACTGGTTCCAGGTCCAGGCACTCGAGGGGGCCGTCTCGCGCGACAGCTGGGACCGGCGCGAGCTTCGCGTCGTACGCAATACGGAACGCATCCTCGGGCTCTGCGCCGATGCCGGATGCCGCGCGACATTCTTCGTGCTCGGCTGGATCGCCCGGCGCGAGCCGGCCCTGCTGCGGCGCATCGCCGACGCCGGGCACGAGATCGCCAGCCACGGCCTGGAGCATCGGCGCGTCGACCGCCAGACGCCGGCGAGCCTGCGCAACGACCTCGCCGCGACCAAGGCCGTGCTCGAGGACACGACGGGCATGGCAGTGCGCGGATACCGCGCCCCGAGCTTCTCCATCGGGGCGCGGCAGTTCTGGGCCTATGAGGGTCTGGCCGAGGCGGGCTATGCCTATAGTTCCAGCGTCTATCCGGTCCGCCACGACAGCTATGGCATTCCAGACGCGCCCCGCCTGCCCTTCCGGCCACGCAATGCGCCACATATGGTCGAACTACCATTGCCGACCATCGCCGTAGGGCGGCTCAACCTGCCCGCCGGGGGCGGCGGGTTCTTCAGGCTGCTGCCCTATGCGGCGTCACGCTGGGCGATCGCTCGGCTGAACGCGGCCGAGGATCTCGGCTGCATCTTCTACTTCCACCCCTGGGAAATCGATCCCGATCAGCCGCGAATCGCGGGGCTGCGGACCCGCAGCCGCGTGCGGCACTATCTGAACCTCGACCGCATGGAATCGCGTCTGGTGCGGTTGATGAGGGATTTCGCGTGGGACCGGCTGGATCGCGTCCATGCCGCGGCACTCGCAGCGCCCGAGAGCCTGCCGCTCTGGAGCCCGGAGGCGCAGCGCCGCGCACGTTGACCGCGCGCGGCGCATTCGCATCCGACGACGACCCGTCGCGGTCGTCGTGGCTTTGCGGAGGGAATGGTGGGCGCTACAGGGATTGAACCTGTGACCCCTTCCATGTCAAGGAAGTGCTCTCCCGCTGAGCTAAGCGCCCGCAAAAGCGGGGCGGACTATATCCAGCGACGCCACGAAATCAAGCACCGCGACCGGTTGAAAATGAGATCGTGCGCGGCGATCCTGGAGCACAGATGGATACAGGTCCGGCCCCCGACCCGCTCGATCCCCCTTTCCTGGTCGCGGTGCCGCAGGCCGAGACGGCGCCAGTCGTCTTCGCCTCGCCGCATTCCGGCGATGTCTACCCTGCGGAATTCGTCAGCCGGACACGGCTCGACGCGCTCAGCCTTCGCCGCTCCGAGGACGCATTCATCGATATGCTGTTCGAGGCGGCGCCCGGTCTGGGCATGCCGTTGATCAAGGCCCGGTTCCCGCGCGCCTATGTCGACGCCAATCGCGGCCCCTGGGAACTCGACCCCGGAATGTTCGCCGATCGTCTGCCTCCCTATGTCGATCAGTCGAGCCCGCGCGCCGCCGCCGGCCTCGGCACGATCGCCCGCATCGTGTCGGATGGCGCCGAGATCTACCGCGACAAGCTGCGCTTCGCGGAGGCAAAGCAGCGGATCGAGACGCTCTACATGCCCTACCATGCGCGGTTGTCGGATCTGCTCGACGATGCGCATGCCCGCTGGACGCGCTGCCTTCTGGTCGATTGCCACTCGATGCCCTCGGGCGCGACCCCGGGGATCGTCGCCGGGCGGCCCGATTTCGTGCTCGGCGACTGCCATGGAAGCAGCTGCATGGCCGCGATCACCGATCTCGCCGAACGCACCCTCAGAACCCTAGGCTATGCGGTCGCGCGCAACGATCCTTACGCCGGCGGCTTCACGACCCGGCATCACGGTCGGCCCGCCCAGGGCCGGCACGCCCTGCAGATCGAGGTCAATCGCGGCCTCTACATGAACGAGGCGCGGCTCGAACCGCGGCCTTATTTCGCGACACTGGCCGCGCACATGGCGCGTCTGATCGCCGTGCTGCGCGACCTGATGGCCGCGCCGGCCCGGTCGGACGCCGCCACGCCATGAGCGCGGGCACAAAAAAAGAGGGCCGCATCTTGCGACGCGGCCCAAGTCTAGGGAGGAAACGCCCAGGAAACGACGAACCGCCGTTTCCGGTGCAGCATCCGAAGATGCCGCAACGCACAAATTATATATTGCGGCGCAAAAAGCAAGGGGACGGGACGATGTCCCTGCGATTTTTTTCGGCGCCTCGCCGGGCAGGGGCCGCGTGAGCACCCCGGTCAGCACCGAACTCGCCCGCACCGGTCCCGCCGCGCGCCTGACCCTCGGCGGCACCTGGACGTTGCGCGCCGCCGCGGAAATCCAGGCCGCTCTTCCCGCGCGGCCGGACGAGGGCATCACGCGGCTCGCGATCGACACCGGCGCCGTCCCCACGATGGACACGACCGGCGCCCTTCTGCTGGCCCGCTGGCTGCGCCCACTGGCCCGCCACGGCGCGGACATCGTCTTCGTCGCCGGCAATCCGGCCCACCACGCGCTCGTGCGCCGCGTCGACCTCGCCGAGCGCAAGCCGTTGTCGCGGCCGCGCGCCCCGGTCCTGATCCAGCTCGCCCGACGGGTCGGGCATGCGACCTACAGCTCCGCCGCCGCGGCGCGCGACCTGCTGGAATTCTTCGGCCTCGTGACCGTGACGCTGGCGGGCGCGCTCACGCACCCCGGACGTCTGCGCGGGCGCGCCATCGTCGCGCATGTCGAGCGGATCGGTCTGCATGCGCTGCCGATCCTGGGCCTGCTGTCGTTCCTGATCGGCGTCGTCCTCGCCTACCAGGGCGCCGACCAGCTGCGCACCTACGGCGCCGAGATCTTCACCGTGAACCTGCTCGGCGTCTCGATCCTGCGCGAGCTGGGCGGTCTGATGACCGCCATCCTCGTCGCCGGGCGGTCCGGCAGCGCCTTCACCGCCGAGATGGGCACCATGAAGGTCAACGAGGAGGTAGACGCGATGCGCACCATGGGCCTCGACCCGATCGAGGTCCTGGTCCTGCCGCGGCTGCTCGCGATGATCCTCACCCTGCCGCTGCTGACGCTCTACGCCAATCTCATGGCCCTCGCCGGGGGCGCGGTCATGGTCGTGCTGGCGCTCGACATCAGCCTCGCGCAGTTCCTCGCCCAGCTTGGCGAGGCAGTGCATGTCTCCACCTTCTGGGTCGGCATGGCCAAGGCGCCGGTCTTCGCGCTGCTGATCGGTCTCGTGGGCTGCTACGAGGGGCTCCAGGTCTCCGGCAGCGCCGAGAGCGTCGGCCGACGCACCACCCGATCGGTGGTCGAATCGATCTTCCTGGTCATCGTCGCCGATGCCGGGTTCTCGATCCTCTTCGCGCAGATGGGGCTCTGAGCGATGTCCGGCGAGACACCGATCATCCGCCTGCGCGGCATCCAGACCCGGTTCGGGACGCAGACCATCCATGACGGGCTCGATCTCGATGTCCGACGCGGCGAGGTGCTCGGCGTCGTCGGCGGCTCGGGCACCGGAAAATCGGTCCTGCTGCGGACGATCATCGGCCTGAAGCGCCCCGAGGGTGGCCGCATCGAGATCTTCGGCCAGCCCTTTCCCGAGACCCGGGCGGCGGCGCGCGCGATCCAGTCGCGCTGGGGCGTGCTGTTCCAGAACGGGGCGCTGTTCTCGGCCCTGACGGTGGCGCAGAACGTCCGCGTTCCGTTCCTCGAGCATACGCGCCTCGATCACAAGCTGGTCGGCGAGTTGATCCGGGTGAAGATCGACCTCGCCGGCCTGCCGCCAGAGGCCGGGGCGAAATATCCGTCCGAGCTGTCGGGCGGCATGCGCAAGCGCGCGGCCCTCGCCCGCGCGCTCGCCCTGGATCCGGACATCCTGTTCCTGGACGAGCCCACGGCCGGGCTCGACCCGATCTCCGCCGCCGCCTTCGACGGCCTCATCCGCGACCTGCAGCGCGCGCTGGGCCTGACGGTGGTCATCGTCACCCATGACCTCGACACGCTGGTGACGATCACCGACCGGATTGCGGTACTGGTCGACAGACGTATTATCGTCGCACCTCTGGCGGACCATCTCGAGAACCCGCACCCCTGGATCCGCTCCTACTTCCACGGTCCGCGCGGACGCGCCGCGCGCCACGAGCCCTGAAAGCCACGCCAAGACCATGGAAAACCGCGCCAACTACACGCTCGTCGGGGGCTTCGTGCTCGGGGTGATGCTCGTCGGGCTTGCCTTCGTGGTGTGGCTGGCCCGGTTCGAGCTGAAGGAAGACCGGACGCTCTACTACATCTATTTCCGCGGTTCCGTGGCGGGGCTCGCCGAGGGCTCCACGGTGCGGCTGCGCGGCGTGCCGGTGGGCACCGTGTCCGCGATCGCGATCGACGCCAAGAACGTCGAACTGATCGAGGTGACGGTGGCAATCAAGCCGGGCACGCCGATCAAGACCGATACCGTCGCCTCGCTCGCCGCGCAGGGGATCACCGGCCTCGCCTACGTCAACCTGACGGGCGGCAGCAACGCCGCGCCGCCTCTGCTGCCGCGCGAAGGCAAGCGGCGCGCCACGATCCCGTCCGTGCCGTCGCCGCTCGAGAAGCTGTTCGACGAGGCGCCGAACGTGATCGCCAACGCGAGTGCCGTCGCCGCCCAGACCGCCCAGTTGCTCAGCGAAGAGAACATCGCGCGGATCGGCCGGATCCTCGGTCATGTCGAGACGCTCTCCGCGAGCCTCGCGGCCCAGCGCGACCAGATCGCCCCGCTCGCAGGCGAGGCGCGGATCGCGATCGAGACGGTGCAATGGCTGGCGCTCGACGCGCGCGACGCGCTGGGCCGGCTGGAGCGCGAACTCGCCGGCACGCTGGGCGACACCCGTACCCTGGTGCGCGACACCGACCGCCTCGTCACCGGGCTGCAGCCCGCCGCGGGCGATGTCCGCCAGGGTGCCCAGAACGTCGCCCGCATGACCACCGAACTCGAGACGGCGCTGCGCGGCAGCGGCGGACCGTTGCGCGGGTTCATCGATGGCGGGCTCTACGAATTCTCCCAGTTCGTCACCGAGGCTCGCCAGCTCGTTGCGTCCCTGCAGCGGCTCTCGCTGCAGATGGAGCGCGACCCGGCGCGGTTCCTGTTCGGCGACCAGACCCGCGGCTTCGAGCCGTCGCGCCAGGAGCAGCGCCCCTGATGATCTCCCGCCGCCTCGCACTTGCCCTTTTCCCCGCCGCCGGCCTTGGCGCGTGCACCGGCCTGCTGCCCGGTCAGGGCGACCCAGCCCAGCTCTACACGCTGACGCCGAAGAGCAGCTTCGCCCCCGACCTGCCCGCCGTCTCCTGGCAGCTGGTCGTCGAGCAGCCGGTCGCGGCCGCCGGGCTCAACACCTCGCGCATCGCGCTGCAGCGATCGCCCGTCAGCCTCGACTATTTCGCCCGCGCGAACTGGAGCGACACGGCGCCCGCCATGGTGCAGACGCTGCTGGTGGAGTCCTTCGGGAACACCGGCCGCATCGTCGCCATCGCCCGCGAGTCCGTCCGCCTGCGCCCGGATTATCTGCTGCAGACCGAGCTGCGCGAATTCGCGGCCGAGTATTTTCCCGATCCGGGACAGCCGCCGCTGGTGCGGGTCAGGCTGATCGCCCGGCTGGTCCGCGTCACCGACCGCACGATCATCGCCACGACCCAGGCCGAGCGGACACAGCGCGCCGCCGGCCGCGACATGGAGCCGATCGCGCTGGCCTTCGACGAGGCGCTCGGCGCGGTGATCCGGCGCGTGGTGGAATGGACGCTGCGCACGCCGGGCAGCGTCGCCCGGCCGGCCGGCTGAACCGGAACGGAGAGGCACGGCATGACCACGATCGCGGCGCGGATGCGCGCGAAGCTGGAGGCGGCCCTCGCCCCGACGCGGCTCGAGGTCCGCGACGACTCGCATCTCCATGCCGGGCATTCGGGCGCGCGTCCGGAGGGCGAGACGCATTTCTCCGTGACGATCGTCGCGGCGGCCTTCACCGGCCAGGGGCGGATCGCGCGCCAGCGCCGTGTCAACGAGATCCTTGCCGAGGAACTCCGCACGCGCGTGCATGCGCTGCAGCTGCGTACCCTCGCGCCGGACGAGGATCGCGCGCCCTGAGGCGGCGATGATTGCCCGCCTCGCGCGCGCCGCGACCTGGGCCGCAATCGTCCTTCTGGCCATCCTGTCGCTGCTGCCGCGCGACCAGATGCTGCGCACCGGCGCGTCGGGTTGGAGCGAACACGCGATCGCCTATGCGGGCACGATGGCGCTGGCGGCGCTCGGCTACGGCCGCCGGCACAGGCTCGTGCGGCCATGCGCGGCGCTGATCGCCTATGCGGGGCTGCTGGAACTGGCACAGGCCCTGTCGCCGGGCCGCTCGCCGGGTGTGCTCGACTTCCTCGCCGGGGCCGCCGGAGCCACCCTCGCCGCCGTGATCGCCGCCCGGATTCAGCGGGTCGTCGTCGCCCGCAGGACGCGCAGCAACGCAACCTGATTGCGCTTGCGCCGCAGCACCTCGAAGCGCAGCCCGTGGAACACGAAGACCTGGCCGGCGTCCGGGATCACCCGCGATTCATGCATCACAAGCCCGGCGATCGTCGCAGCCGGACCATCCGGCAGCCGCCAGCCGAATTCTCGGTTGAGGTCCCGAATGGTGACCGTGCCATCGACGAGCCACGCCCCGTCCGGCTGGGGCCTGACGCCTGGGACCTGGAATTCGTGCCGCTCCGCGATATCGCCGACGATCTCCTCGAGGATGTCCTCCAGCGTCACGATCCCCATCAGCACGCCATATTCGTCGACCACCACCGCGAAATGCTCGCGCCGCCGGCGAAAGGCATGCAGCTGGTCGAGAAGCGTCGTCGTGTCGGGGATGAACCAGGGACGGGCCGCGATCTGCGCCATCGCAAGGTTCTCGGCTCGGCCACCGGCGCGCCGTAGCGCCTGCAGCAGCGCCTTGGCATGGAGGATCCCGACGATGTTCTCGCGGCTGCCGCGATAGACGGGGATGCGCGTATGGGCGCTCGACAGGGCCTGCTCCAGCAACGCCGCCGGGGGCTGGTCGAGATCCAGCGCCACGACGCGGTTGCGATGCACCATGATCTTGCCGACGGTGACGTCGGCGAGATCGAGCACCGAGCGCAGCATCGCGCGCTCCTCGCGCTCGGAACCATCCGGCGCGGCATGGCCTTCGATCGCCCCGCGCAGCACCTCCTCGGCGCGCTCGAGCCGCACCCGCCGGGCGGCCGCGCCGCCGCGCCCGAGTGCGGCCTGCAGCCGGGCGAGCAGCGCCTCCACGCGGACCGCGACCGGCAGCAGGGCGCGCAGCCCCAGGGCGAGGGCTGGCGCGAGGAGCAGCAGGGCGCGCTCCGGATGGGCACGCGCCGCGGTCCGTGGCAGCGACTCGGCGACGACGGCCTGCAGCGCCAGCGCCGCGAGCACGGCCCCCGCCGCGCCCGCCGGCCCGAACGCGGCCGCGCCGGACACGCTGGCGAGGCTCGCCGTGAGGATCAGCAGCAGGCGCCGCGCAAGACGCAGGGCGAGCACCGATTCGGCCTGGCGGTCGAGCACGGCGCGCGCGCGGGCGGCGCGCTGGTTGCCGCGCTCCGCCAGCGCGGCGATGCGATTGCGTGGCGCTTCCGAGAGGGCGGCGATGCCGGCCGATGTCAGGGCCATCGCCGCCAGCAGCGCAAGACCGAGGACCCCGGACACGACGGCGAGCGTTTCCACCCCGGTCACAGTGCCGCGCGGATCAGGACGCGCCGAGGGCGGCGAGCAGGCGGCGGACCGGCTCGGCGGGCACGTCATGCGCGACGAAGGCCTCGCCGATACCGCGCGCCAGGATGAAGGTCAGGCCGCCGCGGGCCTTCTTGTCCTGGGCCATGAGCGCGAGAAGCCGGTCGATCCGCCACTCGCCTTGCGGCAGGCCGGTCGGCAGACCGACCGCGGCGACGTGCCGGCGTACCCGCGCCGCGTCCTCCGGCGGGCAGAGGCCGAGTTCCACCGAAAGGTCGAAGGCGAGGCACATCCCGAACCCCACCGCCTCGCCGTGCAGCAGCGCGTCGCCATAGCCGGCGGCGGTCTCGAAGGCATGGGCGAAGGTATGACCGAGATTGAGCAGGGCGCGCTGGCCGGCCTCGCGCTCGTCCGCGCCCACGATGCGCGCCTTGGCGCGACAACTCTGCGCTACGGCGTGCGCACGCGCATCGTCGTCGCCCGCCAGCAGCGCCGCGGCATGGGCCTCGCACCAGTCGAAGAACGCCGCGTCGCCGAGCAGGCCATATTTCACCACCTCGGCGTAACCGGCGGCGAGTTCGCGATGCGGCAGCGTCGCCAGCGCATCGAGGTCGCAGAGCACCAGCCGCGGCTGGTGGAAGCTGCCGATCAGGTTCTTGCCCTGCGGCGCGTCGACCGCGGTCTTTCCGCCCACCGCGCTGTCGACCTGGGCCAGGAGCGTGGTCGGCGCCTGGATGAAGTCCACGCCGCGCAGCAGCAGGCTGGCCGCGAGGCCGGTGATGTCGCCGACCACACCGCCGCCGAGCGCGATCAGGACTGAGCGCCGCTCGGGCCGCAGGTCCAAGAGGCGGTCGAGCAGCCGGCCGAGTTCCGCCCAGGTCTTGGTCTGCTCGCCGGCAGGCAGAACGATGCGGTTCACCGCGATCCCGGCCGCCGCGAACCCGGCCTCCAGCCGCGCGGCATGCAGCGGCGCCACGACCTCGTCCGTCACCAGGAAGACCCGTTTCTCGCCGAGCAGCGGTGCCGCGAGCGCACCGCCGCGCTCGAGCAGTCCGCGCCCGACATGGATGTCGTAGCTCCGGGCGCCGAGATCGACCCTGACCGTGGTGCTCATGCGCGGCCTCCTGACGCGGCGATATGGGCGCGCAAGGCGCCGAGAACCCGGTCCACGGTCGTCTCGGCGGGCGAATCGTCGCTGTCGACGACGAGATCGGCCTCGGCGTAGACGGGGTGGCGCAGGGCCATCAGCCGCGCGAGCACTTCGCGCGGATCGCCCTGCTTGAGAAGCGGCCGGTTGCTGCGCCGTCCGACCCGCCGCAGCAGAACGTCGAGGTCGGCGCGCAACCACACGGAAATGCCGAAGCGACGGATGGCCTCGCGCGTCTCCGGGTCCATGTAGGCGCCACCGCCGGTCGCCAGGACGATCGGCGCGCGATCCTCGAGCAGGCGCGAGATGACGCGGCGCTCGCCGTCGCGGAAGGCCGGTTCGCCGAAGCGCGCGAAGATCTCCTCGATCGTGCAGCCCGCCGCGCGCTCGATCTCGGTGTCGGCATCGACGAAATCGAGGGCAAGGCGCTGCGCGAGGCGGCGTCCGATCGAGGATTTGCCGGCGCCCATCAGGCCGACAAGCACGATGCTGCGGCCACCCAGGGGCAGGTCGACGGGAGGTTCCGGAAATTCGAGGGTCACGGGCTCGGGCCTTGAAATCGCCATCGTCACTCTGTAGCAGAACCTGTAGCCGTCCGGCAGCATCGCTCGCCACGCCGGACGCGGGGTCAAGAACCGCATGCTGCGCCGCCTCCTCCTCCTGATCCTGCTGATCCTCGTGCTCGGGGCCGCGCTCGGCATCGCGGCGCTCGGTTTCATCGACATCCCGGCACCGACCGAACGGATCGAGAAAGCGATACCCGGTGACCGTCTTCCGCGCTAGCGGCCGCGCCGCCCTCGTCGCCCTCGTTCTGGGCATCGGCCTCGTCGGCGTCAGCCCCGTTGCAGCGCAGACCAACCGGCCGATCCGCCTGATCCCGGGCGGCGACGCGATGCCCGCACCCGAGCGCCTCGAGCGCGGCGTCAGCAACGAAGGCGCGATGCCGGCGATCGAGCGCGACACGGCCGGCATCCTCGATTTCGCCAATGGCGCCCTGCCGGCGACGCTGTGGACGGGTTCGACGCGGCGCGTGGTGGACCCGCTGCTCGCGGCCTCCACGGCGGCGCGCTATGCGACCTTGCGCGACCTTTCGCGGCGAGCCCTGGCCTCGCCAGCGAACCCGCCCGCAGCCGAGCCCGGCGAGACCCTGGCCGATTTCGCGGTGCTGCGCGCCGCCGCCCTGATGCGACTGGGGGAGACGGACGCGGCACGATTGCTGGCGACGCGCGTCCTGCGTTTCCAATCCGAGCCCGCGGCCCATGCCGTGCTGCGCGAGGCGCTGTTCCTGGCCCCGGATCCGGGACCGGCCTGCGATCAGGTACGCGCGACGATCGATCTCGCCGCCCAGCCCGATTGGGCGCGCGCCCAGGTCGTCTGTCAGGCCATCGCCGGCGACCTCGCCCGCGCCCGGCTCGGCCTGTCCCTGCAGCGCGAACAGAAACTGCCCGTGGACGACTGGCTCGATCGCCTCGTCGCCCTCTTGGACGGCGTGCCCCGCGCCCTCGACGGCGGCAAGGCCGAGTTCCGCCCCCACCACCTGCCCCTCTTCGCGGCGGCCAAGACCGCTCCGCCGGTCCCGGCGCTGGCGACGCTGCCGCCCGGGCTGGTGCGCGCGATCGCCTCCAACCCGGCGTTCGCGATCGAAACGCGGCTGCGCGCCGCCGAGGCCGCGACGGCGGCGCATGGCGCGGATGGCCGGCTGCTGGCGGAACTCTATGCCGGCGTGTCCCTGCAGCCGCGCGAACTCGCCGACCCCCTGGCCTTCGCGACGCAGGAACAGGGGCCGCGGGGTCGTGCCGCGCTCTATCATCACGTCCGGACCAGACCGGCAGGACCGGCGCGCGCCGCGGCCTTCGCCCAGGCCCTTCAGGTCGCCGAGAAGCGTGGCGCCGGCCGCGCCTTCCGGCGCGCGGCGATCGATCTCGTGCGGGAGATCCCGGCCGGAATCGAGTCGGCCGAGCATGCCGTCCTGGGCGCCCGCACGCTGCTGATCGAGCGCCGCGGCGCGGAGGCGACGCGCTGGTACGACACGCTATCGGCGGGAGCGAGGTCGGCGGGAGCCCAGCGCTCCGACGGCGCCGCCCTGCTTGGCCCGCTGCTCTTCCTGGCCGGGGTCCCGCTTCCGGAAATGGCCGATTCACAGGGCCTGCTGGCATGGCGGGCGCTGCAGGAGCGGCTCGACCCGCCGCGCGCCGCCGCACGGATCCGGCTCCTGCGGGTGCTGCTGGAGGCGCTGGGCTCGCCCGCGCTGGAACTGGAGATCCAGGGCGCGGCCGCGCCGGCCATCCCCGCCTCGCCGCTGCTCGCGGCCCTGGAGCAGGCCGCACAGTCACGCTTGATGGGCGAGACGATCCTGCGCGCGGCGGCGGCCATGGCCGAGCCGGGATTGCGCGAGAACGCCGCGGCGATCGCCGTGGCCATCCGCGCCCTCGACACTGCCGGCCTGGGCGACGAGGCGCGCGGTCTCGCGCTCGAAGCGGCCCTCGCCGCCGGGCTCTGACCCGCGCGGCCCGGCATGGGACGCCACCGCGTCATTCCGCCCTCGGGCGACCCGCAGGTCGAAGCCTTTCTCGAGATGATGGCGGCGAGTCGCGGCGCGGCGCGACCGACCCTGCTCGCCTACGGAAAGGACCTCGCACATCTCGGCGCCTTCCTGGCCCCGGTGCCGCTCGCGACCGCCACCGCGGAGCAACTCGGCGCCTATATGCGGGCGCTCGGCCGCAGCGGCGCGAGCCCCGCAACCAGCGCGCGCCGGCGATCCGCGCTGCGCCAGTTCTATCGCTTCCTGGTCGAGGAGGGGCGGCGCGGCGACGACCCGGCGGCACGGCTGGATGCGCCACGCCGCGGCAGGCCGCTGCCGAAGCTGCTGGGGCAGGACGAAGCCGCGGCGCTCCTGGCGGCGGCGCATGCCGCCGGCGATGACGCCGAGGCGCGCCGGGTGACCGCCATCGTCGAACTGCTCTACGGCGCCGGACTGCGCGTCGCCGAGCTCGCCGGCCTCAAGCTGGCCGACATCGATCGCAGCGGCACCTTCCTGCGCGTGCGCGGCAAGGGCGCAAAGGAACGGCTCGCACCGCTCAACCCCAGCGCGCGCGATGCCATCCTGCGCTACCTCGAGGTGCGCGGCAGCTTCCTGCCCCGCGGCCAGCCCCAGAACCGGCACCTCTTCCCATCCCGCGGCGCGGCCGGCCACCTGACCCCGGCGCGCATCGCGCAGGTGCTCAAGGGACTGGCGCTCATGGCCGGCATCGATCCGGCCCGCCTGTCGCCCCACGTGCTGCGGCATGCCTTCGCCACGCATCTGCTCGACCATGGCGCGGATCTCCGGGCGGTCCAGCAGATGCTGGGACACGCCGACATCGCCACCACCCAGATCTACACCCATGTCGCCGGCGAACGGCTGCGCCGTGTCGTCGAGACGCATCATCCGCTGGCCGGCAAGCCTCGGGTTTCGCGGGCAAAATAGCGTCCCGTGCTTGCCCCGGACCGGTCCCCTCGGTAAGAAGCCCCCGCTCCGGGGTTGCCCGGAGGCCACCCGTGACGGAGTCGCAAGCGATGGCCAAGAGCAAGACACAAGCCGCCTCCAAGCCCGCCGCCCGCAAGGCCGCGAAGGCACCCGCGAAGACGTCTGCGAAGGCGCCCGCGAAGGTGAGCGCCGCGAAGACGCCGGCTGCCGCGCCCCGGAAGGCACCCGTGAAGGCCCAGGCCTCCAAGGCTCCCGTCTCGAAGAAGACCGCGGCGAGCAAGCCGGTCGCGAAGAAGACCGTGGCGCAGAAGCCGGTCGTCAAAAAGCCGGTCGCGAAAAAGCCCATCGCGAAGAAGCCCATCGCGAAGAAGGACGTCGCGAAAAAGCCCGTCGTGAAGGCGCCCGTCGCGAAG
>CAYSUY010000084.1:0-16931 GCA_964434345.1 uncultured Acetobacteraceae bacterium | reverse complement strand
GATCGCTCCCGGATCGAGGCCGAGGTCGCCGCGTCGAAGGCCAGGTGGATGGCCAACTGGACGCCGGTACTGGCCGACGATTCCGAGCCGGTCAGTTACTACCGCGTCATCAAGGCGCTGAACGACGCGCTTGACCACGAGAACAGCATCGTGACCCATGACGCGGGCGCGCCGCGCGACACCATCGTGCCGTTCTACACGGCGACGACGCCGCACAGCTTCGTCGGCTGGGGCAAGACCACCCACCTGGGCTTCGGCATCCCGCTGATCATCGGCGCGAAGATGGCGCATCCGGACAAGTTCTGCCTGAACGTGATGGGCGACGGCGCCTTCGGCATGTCCGGCATGGACATCGAGACCGCCGCCCGCTCGGGCGCGGCGATCACCACGGTGCTGCTCAACAACGGCGCGATGGCGACCTATTCCGGCCCGAACCAGGGCGCGATCGGCCAGGAGGCGCGCGCGGAGTACGGCGTCTCCACCATGCACGGCGACTACGCGAGGATCGCCGAGGGCATGGGCGCGGTCGGCCTGCGGGTGACCAGGGCGGCGGAGCTCGGTCCGGCCTTGCAGGAGGCGCGGAACCTGAACGCCCAGGGCCGAACCGTGCTGATCGACGTGAAGGCCAACGTCGAGGACCGGCGGTCGCGGTTCTGAGCAAAACCGGGACCCGCCGGCCGAACGTCGCCGTCGCGAGCGTTTTCTCGTCGCTGACGACCGAGCGGTACAGCCGGGAGACCGGTCGAACCCGCGACGAAGCGCGGGCCGAATTGTTCGACTCCATCGAGCCCGTCTGTCAGCGGCATCCCAGGCACTCGGCACTCGGCTATGAAAGCCCGATGGCCTCCGAGAGCAAGATTCCGGTAGCTCGACTACGGAACATGTCCCATTCCGCGGTGTCGCGGTGACGTGCTCGTCGTGCTCCGTGGCCGTGCGGGCCCCGGTCATGTCAGCCGACCATGACCGGCAGCTTCAGGAAGAGATTCTCGCTCAGCGGGGCGATTGTTTCCAGGAAGACGGAGCGCGCCTTCTGGACGGCCAACGCGTCGTTCTGCTCGAGGAGGATGGCCCCGACGAGACGGATGACGGCATCCTCGTTCGGGAAGATCCCGGCGACGTCCGCCCTTGCGCTTGATCTCGCCGTTGAGGCGCTCGAGCGGATTGGTCGCGTCGAGTTTGGTCTGCGACACGGTGCCATTGGGTGCGTGCAGCCGCTGTGTCATCCCGTGCGGAAGCGGTGGCGATGAAGGCGGCGACGACGCGCCCCGCCAGAGCCAGGGGATAGGTTCCGTCGGATGAAGCCGCAACCAAGCTGCTATGCTTGGTCCTCAATCATGCCGCCGAGGACTGGAAACGGTCCCCGCGCGAGTGGTTCGAGGCGAAGACCCAGTTCGCCGTCATCGTCAAACAGCGACTCTTGCTCGCATGACGGCATCATCGACCTGAACACAAATTTCCTGACAGTCCCCCTGCACCACGTGCCGGGACACGACCCGATCTTTACGCTAGGGATCGGCGCATCCAGCGTCTTGGGAAAGGGCACAAACATGCATGACGGCACTGTTCGGATCGCGGTGGCGGAGGTCGAGCGGGCGGTCGCCGGGGCGCTCATGCGGGCCGGCTGCGATCGCGAGAACGCCGTCGCGGTCGCCGGCGTCGTCGCGGCGGCAGAGCGCGATGGCTGCGCGTCGCATGGCGTGTTCCGGCTCGGCGGGTACCTCGCCGCGCTGCGCAGCGGCAAGGTCGATGGGACGGCGCGGCCCGCCGTGTCTTCCCTGGCGCCGGCCGTCCTGCGCGTCGATGCATGCGGCGGTTTCGCGCCGCTCGCGATGGAGGCGGCACGCGCGCGGCTTGCCGGTCTTGCGCGTGCACAGGGCGTCGCGTCCGCGGCGGTGATCAACGCACATCATTTCTCCGCGCTCTGGGCGGATGTCGAACCGCTTGCGGCATCTGGCCTCGTCGCGCTCTGCATGACGTCCTACATGCCCGCGGTCGCGCCGGCCGGAGCCCGCGTCCCGTTCTTCGGTACCAATCCGATGGCGTTCGGGTGGCCGCGCGCCGGTGGAACTGCGCTCGTCGTCGACCAGGCCTCCGCCGCGATGGCGCGCGGCGAGGTGATGCTTGCCGCGCGCGAAGGCCGGGTCTTGCCGCCAGGTGTCGGCGTCGATGCATCGGGGGCGCCGACCACGGACCCTGCGGAGGTCCTCAAGGGCGCGATCCTGCCCTTCGGCGGGCACAAGGGCTCCGGCATAGCCCTCATGGTCGAATTGCTGGCCGGGGCGCTGATCGGTCAGGGCTTCAGCGTCGAGACGGCGGCTGCCGACAACCGGGATGGGGGACCGCCACGCGGCGGGATCTTCCTGCTGGCCCTCGATCCGGCGCGCTTCGGCGATGCCGAGGGGTGGCTTGATCACGCCGAGGGGTTCCTGTCGCGCCTCGCCGCGCTCGACGGCGTGCGATTGCCTGGTGACCGGCGCGCCGCCAACCGGGCGCGCTCGGATGCCGAGGGGGTGGAAATCCCGACGAAGCTCTGGGCGGAGGTGCTGGCGGCGGCGGGGTGATGTCGCCGTCGTGGCGGCACCCGTTGAACCAGCCTCCGTCCCAGCGCATCCGCATCGGGCGGCGGAGAGGAGTTGGCGGGAATTTGTTCGCTGGATCGGATTTTGCGCATGAAAGCAGATCTCGCGGCGACCGGTTCGACGGCCTGTGCAGGCTGGTCTGATGCTCAGGATCCGACCTTCGGAAACTCCGCGTCCAGGAACCCCATGAAGGCTTGCACCTTCGCACTGGGCAGACGCCTCGACGCATGAAGCGCCCACAACTCCGACGGTCGATCGGTTGCCGGCCCCCATGACACAAGGCGGCCTGCGGCCAGGTCGTCTACCACCACGAGGCGTGGAAGCCTTGCCGCTCCGAGGCCCGTCAGCGCTGCGTCGCGAACCATGGTGAACAGCGGCAGTTGCAGGATTGTCCGGACCGGGAACTCCTTTGCGGCGATGCCGGCGATACTCCAAGAGCCTTCTCCCGTCGGCGATGTACGCGTGATGACGGGGACAGGTCGCGACGATCTCGGCCGAGCGCGGGCGAATCGCTTCTTCAGGTCCGGCGTCGAGACGACGAGCACCTGATCGCGTGCAAAGCAGCGGCCGACAAGCTCGGAATTGGATTCCGGGTTGACGCGGATGACGAGATCGAAACCTTCATTGACCAGGTCCACCTGACGATCTTCCAGCGTGATCGCCAGCTTGATATCGGGGTAGGCCCGCGTGAACGCGGCCGCAAGCCTCCCCATCATCATTTGCGCGAAGAGGGTCGGTATGCTGACCCGCAGCAGCCCGTGAGGCTGTGTCCGTCCGTCGCGCAGCGCACCGGTGGTCTCGGCGATCTCTCGCATGGGGCCGCCAGTCCGCTCGAGCAGCACTGCGCCTTCCTCCGTCAGGCGAACCGATCGGGCTCCACGCTCGAAAAGACGCACCCCCAGAGAGGCTTCCAACTGCATGACCTTGCGCGACAGGCTTGCCTTGGGTCTTCCGCTCGCGCGGCTGGCCTGGCCGAAGCCCTCATGGGTCGCGACCAGCAGGAAATCCGAGAGATGATCGAGGTTCATGAGCGTTCCGAAATTGAGACGAACAGTCCCGAATATAGATGCTTCGTCCCGAGAATTAAGATCTTAACATCCTGCCGCTGACCAAGACCGGCGTGAGGTCGACCTCGATGCGGGAGCCCCGATCCTGAAACCCCGGTTTCCCCGCAACATGAGCACGTCCGTGACTATCGCACCGGGGCGGTCGGCGATGCGGGCCCCTTTCCGCGTATGGGCGCCTGTCGAGGGGGCGGCCGCACGTGACCGGCGGCGTCTCTTGGCCGTCGCTTGACGGTGCGCCATCGGCCGACGACGCGCGATGGCGTACCGAACGAAGTCTTTGCACGCCTCCTGAAATCGACGCCAAACCGAGGGTATCTCCATGGCAGCGGAAAAATGTCTTGTGCTCGCCGCCACCGGCAAGGTGGGACGCAATGTGTGCCGCGCCCTGCGCGAGGCCGGCTACGACGTTTACGGAACGACACGCTCGAGCGGATCCACGCTGACCGGCCTCGGCGTGAAGCCGGTGGTCTGCAATTACACCTTGCGTGCGGATCTTGATCGGGCCTTTGCGCAAACCGGCGCCAAGATCATGTTCGTCATCACCGACTATTTCGGCGCCGCTCGAAAGAGCGTAGACTTGGAATTCGCGCAAGGACGTGCCGCCATCGACGCGGCCAGGGCGGCAGGCGTGCAGCACCTGGTGTTCATGAGCGTGGCGGACGCCGAGATGTTCGACCACCACGTCAGGCATGTGCATGCCAAGCTAGCCCTAGAGAAATACCTGATCGAAGCGGGCGTGCCGTTTTCGATCCTGAGGCCGTGCGCGTTCTTCGAAAATCTGGATGACGCCGCCAACTGGAACCCGCTGAAGAAAGGCGTGGTCAGGTTCCTGACGATGCAGGACTGCAAGTACTGCGCGACCTACGACATCGGCCGGGCAGCCGTGATCCAGTTGAAGGATCCGCAGGCCTGGCTGGGCAAGACGCTCGACGTGATCGGCTGGCAGGGTGATCTGTCACAGGTGGCCGCGGCCCTTTCAAAGGTCAGTGGCGTGCCGGTCAAGGCGCGGTTGGCCATGCCGATCTTCCTGCGCCGATTGCTCCTTAGGGACCTGCATCACATGTTCCTGTACTACGAGGTCGACAAAGGCCCGCGTGGCACACCGGAGGCGTTCAAGAAGATCTTGCCGGACGCGTTGTCGGCCGAGGCGTGGTTCCGATTTCATGGACGCTACGCGAACGGAGAGAGGATCACCGCCGACGCGTAGCGGCGTGCTCTTCGGCTGGGCCGGCCGGTCGGGTCACGCGGCCATGACGGGTGGCCTGACGGAACGGCCGCTCGCTCGTCGCAAACGGCTGGGGTGCCGCCGCTCAAGAGCGTGGCGACCGTCATCATGCGCGGTCCTGGCGGCTGCTTCGTCCGGCCCGTCTCCGCTCCTCTCGAGAGCGTTTGCGATACCGGACAGATCACGCGCCACGAACACTGGCCAGAGCGCGAGCCAACTGCACAGCCCGGCGCAAGCGGGTTGAGCGGTCGTTCCATCAGGTCGATACTGCCCGCATGGAGACCCCCGCAGACGCGGACAGGGCTGGTGGCCCGGTGCGCATGGCGACGCTCGGCCCGGCCGGAACGAACCACGAGCTGGTGGCGCGACGCTATCTCGACTTCCATGGTGCGGGAACGGGCGAGCTAAGGCTCGTCGGGTCCTTTCGCGAGGCGATCGCGCTGCTGAGGTCGGGAGAGGTGGATGCCGTGCTGCAATGCGCGGTCCATCCGGACGCGCCACAGACGCTCGGTGCCAATTTCCGCGACGTCTTCGCGATCGACTGCTTCATCTCCGACAGTCGACCCCTCGCCATCCTGAGCCGCGCGGACGTCGCGTCGCCGCAGTCGATCGGTCTCGTGATGCCGGCGACCGAATCCTATGCCGATCTGCGCCGGTGGAAGACGAAGCATCCCTACACGTCCATTCCGCTGGCTTTCGCGGATCTGCTGGCGGGGCGGATCGATTCCGCGCTGGTCTATCGGGACATGGCGGACGCGCATCCAGGGTTGCTGGGCGTGGACGAGGAGATCGGCTCGCCCGACGACGTCTGGATCGTCTATGGCCGGGAGCGCGCCCATGGCGGCGGTCTGCTCGCCGCGCGCGGCGGAGGCTTCGCGCGCCTGCTGCGTGCGCGGCGCGGCAGTGGCGCGGAGGCCGGGCGCTCGCCGCCGCCCCGTCAGTCGCAGCGCAGTTCGGGTCTGTAGACCTGGTTCAGGAGGCTGCCGCTGTTCCCACCGACCTCGGTTCCGCCGCCCGTGACGTAGATCAGGCCGTCTGCAAACGTCGCTCCTGTCACGCCGTGGATCGGGATCGCCATGTTCGGCAGCTTCGTCCATGCGTCTCGGCGCGGGTCATAGACGTCGTGGTCGGGGAAGACGCCTGCGGCCTCTTCACCTCCCCAGACATGGACGCAGCCATGGGCTGTGACGCTGTTGATGCCGCTGCGCGGGCGCAGCATCGGCGCCGCGACGGTCCAGCGTCGGGTGCGAGGGTCGTAGACCTCATGCGCCGCCGTCTTGTCGCTCTGGAACCCGCCGCCCAGCCGGCCGCCGAAGACGTGGATGCGGCCAGCGATCAGTTCGGCGGCGATATGGTTGCGCTGGCTGGGCAGGTCGGGCAGCGCCTCCCAGCTATCCGTCGCCGGGTCGTAGACGGCGAAATCGTGGCCGCGGGGCGGGCGTCCGCCGACGACATAGATCTTGCCCTCGTGGACGATCGCCACCCCGGCGCTGCGTTTCGTCGGCATGCGGCTCTTCTCGACCCAGCGCGCGGCGGCGCCCTGGCGCGTGTCGAGCGCATAGACCGTGTCGACATAGGCGGTCATCGGATCGATCTGCCCGCCGAACAGATAGATGACGCCATCGAGCGACGCCGCCATGCCGTGATTGTTGACCTCGGGCAGCGGCGGTCCGAGTTCCCAGCGATCGGCCGCGATGTCGTAGATCTGCACCGTCCGCACGCTCACCCGGCCACGCGGATACCCGCCGAGCACGTAGATGCGACCGCCCGTGGAGGCGAGGGTGAATTCCGAATTCGCCTCGATCAGGGGCGCGCGCCTGCCCCATTGACCCGGCGCAGGATCGCCGGCCTGTGCAAGCGTCGCGGCGGGGGCGAGTGCGAGAAGCGTCAGCATGGCGGCGCGGGGCAGGAATTTCGGCATCGCCTCGACCTTTCTTGTCACGCTTGCACCGGTGCGGTGCCGCTTCAGACATTGACGATCGGCTGCGACAAAATCCAGAGGCTCAGCATGGTATAGGCGACCATCAGGGCCGCCATGGGGAGTTGGCTGCGTGTCGCGCGCACGCCGTAGGCACGCCGCGCCGCCGCGTCGGCGAGCGCCACGCCGACGGCATGACCGGCGACGATCGTCGCGACCGCGAAGAGCCAGACCGTGCGCATGTCGATGATCTCGAGGTCGATCTCGCGCCCGCGCATCCCGAACAGATCCCAGCCCAGCCCGAGCGGATCGGCCAGCAGGGGCAGGCCAGCCTGCCCCTGGATCAGGAGATAGGCGAGGTAATGGGCGAGGTGGTAGCCGGCCGCGATCGGAACGAGGCTGAGTACGAAGCGGCGCGCCACGCGTCCGGTCGCTTCGTCCCCGATCCGGCCAGTGGCGGCGCAGGCCAGGGCGAAGGCGGCGAAAAGGGCGACGGGGGCAAGCGCGAGCCCGGTGGTCTTCACCAGCGTTCCGGCGGCGCCATAGCCGAAGGCATGGATGAAGCCGGTTGCATAGAGCGCGGCCAGCATCCGGCCGGTCACCGCTTCCCAGACACCGGTCTCGGCGATGCCGTCGAAACCCACGGTCGCCAGCGCCAGCACTACGAAGGCTGCCTGCGAGGGCGAGGGCGGTCGCCGGGACGCGAGCCCCGCGCCGGGCCAGCGCAGAAGCAGCACCCATCCGCCGCGCACGCGGCGCATCGTCAGCGGCGCGCACGCCGCGAGCATCGCGAAGAATCGCGCGAACGGGTCGCAGCATCGGCGCCAGCGCACGGGCCCGATCACGGCCATGCCGATCCAGGCCGATACGGAATAGGCCAGGATCAGCGCGGCGAGGCGTTGTGGATCGGCATTCGCGGGCCAGACCAGTTCCGCCCAGGAGAAGGCGAAGAAGAGCGCGACCGCGGGCCAGCAATTCCCTGCCGCCGGTGCGAGGTCCGCCCGCCACGCCGTGAGCCGCGCCACCTGCGCCAGCGTCCGCCACGGGTCGAGCAGCCGCCAGAGATCGCCCGCGACAAGGCACAGGAAGGACAGCCCCACCCACCACCAGATCCATACCGCGACCGGCAGCAGGTTGCTGTCCCAGTCGCCGCGATGGCCGAAGATCCCGGCGGCCAGCAGCAGCGCGAAGGCCAGGACGCCGAAGCCGCGCATTCCGCATGCCAGGAGCCGCGCCTGGGACACGCCGATCCGCAGGATCGCGACCCGCGCGCGCCGCGGCCCGGCGCGTCCCGTGGCCGCAATCGCCGCGAAGGACAGCGCGACGGCGGCACCCGCGCCGACGAGATAGTGCCACAGCGGCAGCGGCAGGTCGTAGCGCTGGGCGAAGGCATGCGCGGCCGCACCCGCTGGAACGAACGCCGGCAGGGCGGCCGCGATCACCGCGACGGCGGCCGCTCGCGTCATCGCGGATGGACCTCGAGATAGAGAACCGTGAGATGGCGTCCGGCGCGATCATGCGTCTCGACCGCGAAGCGTCCGGCGGCGCGCGCCAGGAACGCCATCACGGTGGTGGCATCGCCCTCGGTGCGTAGCTCGATGCCGTAGCCATGCAGATGCAGGTCCATCGTCCGATCGCTGGTCCAGCGCAGTTCGACGCGCTCGCCGCGCGTCAGACGCAGCGTCGGCGCGCCGCGGGCCGGCGCCGGCAGGTCCGGTCCCGACGCCCGGCCCTCGCGCAGCACGATCTCGATCACGCGAGCTGGCTTGTCCTGGGCCGGTACGACGCGGGCGCCACAGATGGCGATCGCCACGGCGACGGCCACGCCCGTCAAGCGACGCCTCATCCGCGCGAGCCCTCCTTCCGGTCGGGATCAGCCTATCACCCTTCGGGCGCAGCTGCCGAGATCGAGGGTCCGGTCTGCCATCGCGGCGAGCAGGGCCGTGTCGTGGCTGATCAGGAGCAGGGCGATGCCGCGTTCGTCCACGCATCGGCGCAGCACCCTGGCCGTCTCGCGCTGGACCACCGGATCGAGCCGCGAGGTCGGCTCGTCCGCGACGATCGCGTCCGGCGCCAGAAGCAGGATCCGTGCGATCGCCAGCCGCTGCGCCTCTCCGCCCGAAACTTCGCCAGGCCGCCGCTCGAGCAGCGCCACGCGAAGCTTGAGGCTCTCCATCAGCGGCGGCAGGTCGCGGCGGAGATCGAGGCCCGGAAGCACGCGGCGCAGCGCCGCGAACTGCCGGCCGAGCGGCATGTCCGGAATAAATGCCGAACCCGGCTCCTGGCCCAGCTTCTGGTAGCGCCGCCGCAAGGTCCGGAGCGCGGCTGGCGCTGCGACGATGTCGGTACCGGCCCATTCGACGCTGCCGGCGGTCGGCCGGATCAGGCCGAGCAGGACATTGCCCAGCGTCGTCTTTCCGCAGCCGCTGGGCCCGCGCAGCCCCAGCACCGTGCCGCGAGGCAGATGCAGGTCGAGATCGCGGAACAGCGGCGCTCGCCCGGGCCAGGCGAAGGCGAGCGCATGGGCGGACAGGGCGTTGGCCGCCATGTCGCAATCCCTCGCGCAGGGCGTCCAGCGTGCCGGATCGGCGGCCAGCCACTCCCGCACGAAGACGCTGCGTGGCGCAGCGAGGACGCGCCGGTTGTCGTCCTGCTCGACGAACCGGCCGCCATCGAGGACGGCAAGCTGCCCGGGCATCGCTTCCGCGACGCGGCGGTCATGGGTGATCACGACCAGCGATCGTCCCTCGGCCAGCAGCCGCCGTAGAAGCCCGATCACCTGTCCGGCGCGATCCGGGTCCAGGCACTTCGTCGGCTCGTCCGCGACCACGATCGGGGCGCCGGTACCCAGCGCGGTCGCCACCACGACCCGCTGCGCCATGCCGCCGGAAAGTTCGAAGCCGAAAGCGTCGCCAGCGGCAGGGCCGAGATCGACCGCGGCCAGGGCGGAATCGATCCGTGCATCGTCGAGGTCTGCCAGCGCCATCTGGCGTCGCACCCGCATCACGGGATCGAGCGCCGCGACCGGCTCCTGCGGGATCAGCATCAGTTGCCGGCGCCAGAGTGCCGCCAGCCGCGAGCGGTCTGCCGCGTCGATGGAGGCCGCGCCGGCGATCGAGATCCGGCCGGCGGCGTGCATCGTCGGCGGGAGCAGGCCGAGCAGCGACTGGGCGATCAGGCTCTTGCCGCTGCCGGTCTCGCCGATCACCGTGAGCGCTCCGCCGGCGGGAATCGCGAAGGAGATCTCGGCGACGACGGCCACGCCCTGCCGGTCGCGGATCGTCAGACCGTCCACCGACACGGCCGCTTGCGTCATGGGAGTCTCGCGGCGGCGCGCGCGCCCTGCGTCGCCAGGAGGACGGACAGGAAGATCGCCACGCAGGGCGCCAGCGCCTGGACGATCCCTTCGGCGAGGAAGGGCATGGTCTCGTTGATCATCGCGCCCCATTCCGGGGTCGGTGGCTTGAGGCCGAGGCCGAGGAAGCCGAGCGCCGCGATCGACATCACCGCCTGACCGATGCCGAGCGTCGCCAGGGGCAGGACCATGCGCAGCACCGGCGGCAGCACATGGTGGGCGAGGACGATCCATTCGGCAAATCCCGCGAGGCGCGCGGCCTCGACATGCCCCGCGCGCAGGACCGCCGCGGCCGTCGCGTCGGTCATGCGCGCATATTGCGGCCACATCGCGAGATTGAGTCCGGCGAGCATCGGGCCGATCCCCCCGCCGAACAGCCCGGCGAGGAGCAGGGCGAGCAGCAGGCCGGGAAAGGCTAGGGTCACATCGGCGGCGCGCAGGATCGCCGCGCGGCGCACGCGGCCGCCATTGGCGGCCAGCAGCCCCAGCAGGGTCCCCAGCGTGGCCGCAAGCGTGACGCACAGCGCAGCCAGTCCGAGCGAGACCGGCGCGCCGGCGAGGATCCGCGAAAACACGTCCCGGCCGAGATGATCCGTGCCCAGCCAATGCTGCAGGCCCGGCGGTTCCATGACCCGCATCAGATCCTGCGCGCCGGGATCCATCGGCGCGAGGAACGGCCCGAGCCCGGCCAGCATGGCCAGCGTCATGATTGCCTTCATGGTGCGGCACCGGCCCGCCGGCGCGGGTCGAGCAAGAGGCAGAGCAGGTCCGCGGCCAGGTTCACCGCGGCGAAGGCGAAGCCGATCAGCAGGGCGGCGCCCATCACCACCGGCACGTCGCGCGCGATCAGCGCCTTGACCAGGAGGTCTCCCAGCCCTGGATAGTTGAATAGCGTCTCGATCACCACGAAGCCGTCGACGACGAATGCGAATTGCAGCGCCGCGAAGGTGACGACAGGGATCGCGGCGTTGCGCAGTCCGTGATGCCGGAACGCGGCGGCGGGGCCGAGCCCCTTCAGGCGCGCAAAGGTGAGGAAGAACGCCCCTCGGACTTCGACCACGGCGTTGCGTATGACCGGGATCGAAAAGGCCGCCAGCGAGAGCGCCAGGGTAAGCGCCGGCATGACCATATGCATGCCCGTGCGGAAACCTGCTGGTGGCAGGAGCCGCAGGGTGAGGGCGAAGAGCGTCACCAACCCGATTCCGACCATGAACGAGGGCAGCGATGCGAGCGTCAGTGAGATCGCATCCGCGAGGCGGTCCGCGACGGCGCCTGGCCTCAGTCCGGCGAGCAGGCCAAGCGGTACGGCGATGAGGTAGGAAAGCGCCCACCCGAGCAGGCCAAGCTGCAGCGTGAAGCCTGCGTGATAGGCGAGTTCTTCCGTGACCGGTTTGCCGGACAGAAGCGATCGGCCCAGGTCGCCGCGCGCAAGCCCGAGCATCCAGGCTCCGTATTGCAGCGGGAGCGGCCGATCGAGTCCCTCTTCGCGCCGGATGCGCTCGGCGGTTTGCGGGGTCACGCGTTCGTCGCCCACCCGCGCCGCCGCTACTCTGAGGGCGAGGTCGCCGGGCAGCGCATGGACGGCTACGAAGCAGAGCGATGCCAGCAGCGCGGCCGTCGCCAGCGCTTGTCCCAGGCGATGGTTTATTGCGCGAACCAGCGCGCGACCGCCGGTCGACACCGGCATGCCCGTCAGGCGAGCGTCACGTCGTGAAGCATGTAGCGCATCTCGAAGGGGTCGATCACCAGCCCGCGCACGCGCTTGTGGACGGCGACGGTATGCTCGAACCAGGCGACCGCCGTGACCGGCAGTTCCTCGTGCAGCAGCCGCAGCATGTCGCGGCGCAGCGCGGCCTTGCGGGCGGGGTCGAAGCTTTCGACGTACGCGTCGGTCAGCGCCTTCATCCGGTCGCGCCCGTCCCAGTTCAGGCTGCCCCAGGTCGAGCGTTCGCGGGTGAAGTCGGGAATGATCGAGGCGATCACCTCGGGCACGTTGACATAGGTGCGCGCGAACATCGTCATCTGCATCCGCCCGGCCTGGATTGCGGCCGGCACGGCGGCCGACGGGCCGGGTTCGACCGAGAGCTCCATGCCGATCGCCCGGAGTTGCGCCTGCATCGCGGTCCCGATCACCGTCAGTTCGGGACGGTTCGCGATGGTCATCATGGTCGCGGCCAGACGTATCCCGTCTCGGACGCGGATCCCGTCAGCTGCGCGCACCCAGCCGGCCTGATCGAGCAGCGCGTTCGCCCCGGCGACGTCGTGGACATAGGCGGGCAGCGCCGGATCGTGCCAGTCGGGAACGGCTGCCGGCAGCAGCTGGGTCGCGGCCGATCCGGGGTGGCGGAGGATCCCGGTCGCGATCCCGCGGCGGTCGAGCGCCATCGACACCGCGCGGAGCACGCGCAGGTCGGCGAATTGCGGAATGCCGCTGTTGAACGCCAGGACCCGCACGCGCGGAATGGTCATGCTCTCGACGCGCATCTGTCCCGCCGCGTCGATGCGCGGCGTCGCGGCGGGGACGGTGGTGAACATGATGTCCTGGTCGCCGGCGACCGCGACATTGGTCCGCGTGTCGCCGTTGGGGATGGCGGTGTAGCGCACGCGTGCGACCCGCGCCGGTGATCCCCGGTATCGGTCGAACCGGGCGAGTTCGAGCACGGTCTTGCCGTCTTGGCCCTGGATCCGGAACGGACCCGTGGCGATCACGCGTGCAACCTTTCCGTCGGCGCCCCAGGACGACGGCGCAAGAATGACGGTGGCGTAGTCGACCAGCACCGCCGGTAGATGGCTGAACGGCGTCCGCGTCCTGATCACCACCGCGTCGCCCTCGGCTGCGATCCGGTCGAGCGGGATCTGCTGCATGCTCTCGCCCTGAAGTGCGCGCTCCAGGGATGCGACCGCGGCGGCAGCGGTCACCGGCGAACCGTCATGGAAGACCATGTTCGGACGGATCCTGAAGCGCCAGGTCAGATGGTCGTCGCCGACGGCCCAGGACTCCGCCACGCCGCCCACCAGCCGACCGTCGGGCTCGACCATCACGAGGGTCTCGGCGATCTGCAGCCGGGACATCAAGTAGCCGGTGTCGGTCGGCTCGTTCGATGTCCATTCCCACGGCGAGGCGACGCGCAGGATGCCGGTCTCGTTCGCGCGCGCCGGCGCAGCAATTGCGGCAGCGCCGGCGGTGGCGAGGGCGGTACGTCGGTTGATCTTGGGGGAAGGGTTCATGGGAGGGGCCTTACGAGAGACAGGGGGAGATCAGGGCGGCGGAAAGCGCCCCGGTTCGTCTAAGCTGAGCAAAAGACGCGGGTTGTCGGGCGACGCAGCAGGCGGCGAGCGATGGATGCAGCCGCTGCCGGGTGTGAAGGCTTCGCCCTTCATTACGGCCACGGCGCCCCTGGGCACGGCGTGCGGCGCGCAAGGCAGCGATCCGTCTTCGAGACGACGCGCGGCGAGCGCGCCGCCAGGCAGGGGCAGCCATTGCGTCGGCGCGCCCATATAGGTGCAGAGCGGGCGCAGACGGACGACATCCGTGTGCCAGCGCCGGCAGGCCAGTCCCGCGATACTGCGCAGGCGGAGCCGCACGACGCCGCGGGTCGCGGCGATCGCGTCGAAGCGCCGCGCCAGCGAGGCAATGTCGTCCGCGAGGGCGGCGGGTGCCGGCCGTCGCAGCCGCGCCAGTGTCCTCGCGATCACATGGTCGATGGTCCCCTCCGCGATGACGTCGACGGCGTCGCCATGCGCCATGCCGTGCAGCGTCCGGTCCGCGTCGGGCAACGGCGGCCTGGCCCAGATCGCAATCGAGATGCCCTCGCCGAGCACGCCTTCGAGCGCGTCCTGCGTATCGCCGATGACCATGATGTTCCGAGTTGGCGGGTGGAAAAGCGAATTCATCGCAATAGGTATGTGATAACATCACTTTTCATGCAAGGGGCTTGCGCCTCGGGTGATCAAAGCGGACAACCATGACCGGCTTTCTGGGAGAGACCGGACCATGCCCGCTCGCGACGACCTGTCCCGCAACCAGACGCTCGTCCTGGCGGCGCTCACGTCGGCGCCTGGCACGGCTCTGACGGCCTATGACCTGCTGGCGCGCCTTGCGACCGCCGGCTTGCGCGGGCCGCAGACCGTCTATCGCGCCCTCGCGTCGCTGCAGCGCGCGGGACTGATCCATCGGATCGAAAGCCTCAACGCCTACACTGCGTGTGCGCATGATCATGTGCATCGCCCGGGCGGCGACCATGCGCCGCATCACCGGCCGGCCTTTGCAGTCTGCCGGGAGTGCAAGACGGTGCGCGAGTTGGATGATGCGGCGCTGTCCGCCGTGCTTGGCGTCGTCGCCGCAGCGACCGGCTACACGGTCACGGATCGGGTGGTCGAACTGGTTGGCGCCTGTCCATCCTGCGCCGGCTGACATCGGGCCTGGGTCTTCGTGAGGCTATCCGGCCCATTGCGTAAGCCCGTTATGATACTGTATTACATCACGGAAGAGGTGCGGTCGCACCCTAAGACTGATCCGCCCCCGAGGAGCATGACCGCGATGGAAAAGACCGAGACCCGGATCCCCGTGACTGTCCTGACGGGCTATCTCGGTGCGGGTAAGACGACGCTGCTGAACCGGATCCTGTCGGAGCAGCATGGCCGCCGGTTCGCGGTGGTCATCAACGAGTTCGGCGAACTTGGCGTCGACAACGATCTGGTGGTCGATGCCGACGAGGAAGTGTTCGAGATGAACAACGGTTGCATCTGCTGCACCGTGCGCGGCGACCTGATCCGGATCATCGGCGGCCTGCTCAAGCGCAAGGAACTGGACGGGATCATCATCGAGACCACCGGGCTCGCCGATCCCGCGCCCGTCGCGCAGACTTTCTTTGTCGACGATGACGTGCGCGCGCGGACGCGGCTCGACGCGATCGTGACCGTGGTCGATGCCCGCAACCTGCCCGCGCGGCTCGCCGACGCCGCCGAGGCCGAGGAGCAGATCGCCTTCGCCGATGTGATCCTGCTCAACAAGACCGACCTGGTCTCGGGCGCGGATCTCGCCGACGTCGAGTCGCGCATTCGCTCGATCAATCCGCAGGCACGGCTGCATCGCACGCGCCGCGCCGAGTTGCCGATCGCGGAGGTTCTCGGCCGCGGCGGGTTCGATCTCGACCGGATCCTGGAATTCGAGCCTGCGTTCTTGAGCGGCGAAGACGACCACGTGCATGACAGCGACGTCGCCAGCGTGTCCTTCGAACTGGACCGGCCCCTCGACCAAAACCGTTTCCAGGCTTGGATCCGCGACGTGCTCGCGCGGCGTGGCGTCTCGCTGCTTCGTACCAAGGGCATCCTTGACTTCGCGGGGGAGGATCGCCGTTTCGCGTTCCAAGCCGTGCATATGCTGGCGGAAGGCGACTTCATCGGCCTCTGGCGGCCGGGTGTCGCCCGACGTTCGAAGCTTGTCTTCATCGGCCGTCAGATCGATCGGGCGGAGCTGGAGCAGGGCTTTCGCGCCTGCTTGGCCTGACCCTTCGCCGATCCGCGGCTATCTCGCTGCCACCGAACCCGCGGATGTCCGTTCTCGAGGCGGCGAGCAGGGCCTTGTCGTGGCTGATCGTCTGCGGGAGGAGGGCGCGCCGGCGATCAGATCCAGCGCCGGACGCGTCGCTGATAGGCTGCGTAGGGCTCGCCGAAGATGCCGCGCAGCGCCCGTTCCTCGGGCATGATCTGGAATCGCGTGATGTAGGCGCAGAACCCGCCGACCAGCGCCACGCCCGGCAGGCTCGCGCACCATAGCGCGAGGCCGAGCAGCGCCAGTGCCATCCCGAGATACATCGGGTTGCGGGTCCAGCGGTACACGCCGACATCGACCAGCGCCGTCGTCCGTTCGGGCGCGAGCGGATTGACCGTGGTGCCGCGCCGGGCAAATGCGACGACACCGGCCAGCGCCACCGCGACGCCAGCGATGAGGGCCACGAGCGCCAGCGCGCCGCTGCCGGCGAATGGCAGGGTGCCGGAGGGCAGCCAGCGCGCCATCGCGAGCACCGCCAGTGCGAAAAGGATCAGCACGGCGACAGGCGGGATCTTCAGTTCGAGGATCTTCATCTCCGTGCCTTCCGGCCGGGCTCGCGCCGTGCCAACGATGATCGCTCCCGGTCCAAGACGAGCTGACGCGAGGCTGGGCCGAGCAGCAGACGCCATCCTGCCATGCCGGGCAATCGTCGCCTTGTCTGGCGCCCCGCGCCAGGGGGGGCGTGTGGCCGGGGCGGCGCAAGTCGACGTCGCCATTGGCAGGACCCGGCATTCATGTGTGGGATGCTTCCGCCATGCACATACGCCCCGCCTTGTCCGCCGACCTGCCGCGTATCGAGCGCATCGTCCATGCCGCGTACGCGCGATACATCCCGCGCATCGGCAAGCCGCCGGGGCCGATGGACGACGACAATGCGGGGAGCATCCGCTCCGGCTGCGGCTAAGTATCGGGCGATCCGAAGGCGCAGGGCAGAGGCGTGACGGCGCGGCCACGCGCAGATCCGCCTTTGCGCGCATCAGCCCATGGCCGGGAACATCGCCCTGTATCGTACCGGTGTCACCCACTTGCCCATCCACGATGGACCTTCCCGCAAGGTCACACCCGATTGTCCGCGACGTGACATTCGGACATGGGCTCAGGTGTACAAGCGGGCCGGGCGACCCGCGCCAACACGAGCGGATCCCAGGCACCCGGATGCCGCGCGTCGTTCCTCGACGGGTTCCGTTCGTGCGGCGGCAGATATCATTTGCGTGTCATCACGTAGATGCCGGA
>CAYSUY010000083.1:0-16992 GCA_964434345.1 uncultured Acetobacteraceae bacterium | reverse complement strand
GTCCCATGCCCGGGCACCGAGCGGTCATCGACGCGCGTGTAGAAGACGTTGTGCTCCTCGCCATGCACGCCGGCGATCGCCGCCCAGGTCGTGTGGTTGTGAGGCGGCTGCGCCTTTCCGGGCCTGCCGACCGAGGCATAGAGGGCGAAGCGGCGATCCGCGTCCTCGGACAGGCGATAGATCTCCCCGTGCTTGCCCGCGGGCACCGGGAAATGCGCGAAGGGAAACAGCCCGGCGCGCCGCCCCAGGGCGATCAGCTCGGCCTTGATGCGGTCGAGTGCCGCGCGGGTCACGCCCTCGCGTCGCTCGATCTCGCGCACCCGGGCGACCGTCTCGGCGACGGCTGCGGCACGAAGCTGTGAAATCGTCATGGCGGGTCCTCCTGTCGGCCGACGCAATCTCGGTCAGGCGCCGGCGCGGTTCAATGCCGGCGCGCGCGACCGGCTCGGGCAGTGGGGCAGCAGGGACGGCTCTGCGAAACGGCCCTAAAACCGGCCGGTCACCGAATCGAGAGACCGCAACACGGCGCCGGGACTTCACATGGCGGCTGCGCGGTCTTTTTCATTGCCGTCGAAGAAACGGTTCTTCAACTCGCGCTGGTTCTCGTAGATCGATCCCTGATGCGCGGCGATCGGCAGGGGCAGGCGCACGGGACATGGGGTCATGCGCGGCTCCAGGCACTCGCGCCCCGCGACGAGCAGTCCGGTCCAGTCGTCCCAGGATTTCGGCTTCTGGATCAAGGGCCAGGCGTCGGCGCTGCGATACTGCATGAGAAAGAAACGCCGCGGCCGCGCTGAGACGTTGGGCGCCGAACCATGCACGGCGCGCACGTGATGGATGGTGATCGAACCGGCCGTCCCGATGCATGGGACGGCCTTCGAAAAATCGATGCCGTCGCGGGTCGGATCCATTGCGCCGCAGAAACGGCCTCCGGCATGGTGGTCGTAGATCGGACCGGCATGCGACCCGGGGATCACGAGCATGGGACCGTTATCGGTGTCGATGTCGTCGATCATGACGCCGACGGCCGCGAGATTATCGTTGGTATGGGGATAGAACGCCCAGTCCTGGTGCCACTCGACCGGCGATCCGAACCCCGCCGATTTCATGTTCAGCTTGGAGTGGTCGTAACGGATGTCGGGCCCCCAGAGCGCCTGGAGGCAGGCGATTATGCCAGGATGACGCACGCATGCGGCATAGGCGGGATGCCAGTTGTCTGGCTTCTTGATCCGTCGCACGCGCGGCGCTTCAGCACTGTGTCCGGGTTCGAGGTCGAAAATCTCGCCGTGGGTGCTCGCGCCACGCGATCGTTCGACCAACTGGTCCGTCGCCTGGCGCAACCCATCCACCTCGCTGGAAGACAGCACGCTAGGCACCACGATGAAGCCGTCGCGGCGATAGCGCTCGACGTCGTCTCTGTTGAGCATGACAATCCTTCCGAAACATCCCGCCCATGCAGGGCCCCAGAGGGGCAGAGACGCATGCGCCGCGCATGCGATCGACGCTAGGGGCGTGCGACGAAACCTGTCAAGGCGACGGCGCGCGGTGAAACTCCGGACAGCGGAGCGGGACAGCCAGTCGTCGTCAATAGCCCGCCTCCTTGTCGACGAGATTGACGAGCGGCCGACCGGCGACGAAGCGGCGGAGGTTTTCGAGGAATATATCAATGCCCCGCTCGACGGTTCCGGCGCTGATCGAGCCGATATGCGGCGTCACGATGACGTTGGGCATCCGCCAAAATGGGCTGTCGGTCGGCAGAGGCTCTACCGCATGGGCATCCAGGCCCGCGCCGGCGATCCATCCCTCCGCCAGCGCGCGCTCCAGGGCACGGGTCTCGGCGATGGCCCCGCGCGAGACGCAGACGTAGAAGGCCGATGGCTTCATGGTCCGGAACTCGGCTTCGCCCAGAAGGCCTTCGCTATGGGGCGTGAGCGCCGCGGTGACTACCACGACGTCGCTGCCTGCGAGGAATTCATGCAGGCCATGTCGGGTATAGATCCGATCGAAACCTGGCGCGGGCCGATCCTGTCTGCGAAGACCGATCACCGTCATTCCGAACGCCCGCGCCTTGACGGCGAGGTCGGTGCCGCAATGCCCGACGCCCAGGATCCCGCAGGTCTTTCCGGCAAGCTCCGGGATCTGAAAGCGGTCCCATCGCGACTGAGCCTGGGCAGCCAGCATGCGGCGGGCGTCGCGCACCAGCATCAGCATGAGCATGATGGCATGCTCCGCGAGAGGCACGCCGCCATTGCCCTTGCAGCATGTCAGCGGCACGGGATGGCGACGCATGGCCTCGTGAAGGATGCCGTTGGGTCCGGCAGCCCAACTCTGCACCCAGCGTAACCGGTTTGCCCGCGCGAGCGCCGCCGGAGGTAACCTGACCGTGGCGACGATATCGGCGTCGGCCACTGCATCCGCCAGAGCGCCCTCCTCGACGAAGTCGACGACCGCGTTCGGCGCGATCGCCCGGATCTCGTCACCGAGGCCCGGTCTGTTCCGGGCCGCGATGACGATCTTCAGGCGTCCGTGGGCCGTCATGGCAGATGGGCCGCCGTACTCGACTTCCCCCTCACTTTTTATGGGCGAAGGTCAACGAATTCGCCCAGCCAGACGGATGGGCCACCGGATAATTCTCGATCCGCGACGAATGCGCTTCATAGGCGATTTCATGGCAGACGAAGACCCAGGGCGCGAGATCGACGATCCGCTTCTGCGCCTCCACGAAGGCGCGCGGACGCTTGACGGGATCGAGAGTGCCGGCGCCCTCGTCGAGCAGGCGGTCGACCTCCTTGTCCATCAGATAGGCGACGTTGCGCTGCACGGGTGGAACCATGGAGCTGTGGAAGTTCTGGAACAAGACCCCGTCCGGATCGCCCGTCGACGGCGTCCAGCCACGCGTGGCGATCGGAAATTCACCGTTCGAGCGACGCTGTTCGAACGCCGTCCATTCCAGCGCCTCGATACGGCAATCGACACCGACGGCCTTCCAGTTCGCCTGGATGAACTGTGACATCTCGAGAGGCTTGAGCTGACCCGCGCGCCCGGTGTTCGTGTAGATGGTGGACTTGAAGCCGTTGGGGTATCCGGCTTCCGCGAGCAAGGCCTTGGCACGCGCAGGATCGTAGTCGTAACGGCGAACCTCGTCACCCGCGTAGAAAGGTCCGAATTGCGGCGAGAGCGGCGCATAGGAGCGCTGCGCCGCGCCGCCAAGGACGTCGCGGATCAAGGAATCCTTGTCGAGTGCGTAGTTGAGGGCGTGCCGGACACGGATATCGTCGAAGGGCGGCTTGCGCATGTCCAGCGACAGGAACCAGACATAGAGCGTCTTGCGTTCCTTGACGACGATCCCCCTGCCGCGCTTCAACGACTGCGCCGCTTCCGCAGTCAACGAATCGATCCAGTCGACCTCACCCGCCTCCAGCGCCGCCATTCTAGCGTTCATCTCGGGAATGATGCGGAAACCCACGCGCGGCGCGCGTCCCTCCTTGGGATCGAAGAAGCGGTCGAATCGCCTCAGCACCGTGTTCGACCCCTTCTGCCGGCTGACCAGAGTATAGGGACCCGCAGCGAAATCCTGGTTGGCGAGATCGGCGCGCTTCTCGACAGCGCTCATCGGAACGCCCTCGAACTGATGCTCCGTGAACCAGTCCAGCATCGCGGCGTTGAATTCCTTCATGAACACGTCGAGGGTCAACTCGTCGAGCGCGACCGCCTTTGCGATCGAACGCATGCGACCGCCAGTTGTCCACTTGATGTAGTTGAAATGCGGATGGTTCCGATCAATCTGCATCATGATCCACTCGGCGAGCGCCGGCGCGGTCACCTTGGTGCCGTCATGGTAGAAAGCGTTGTCACGGATCTTGAACCGAAAACGCAGCCCACCATCCAGTATCTCCGGCATCGCTGCCGCCAGCCCGGGCACGATCGTGTAGCTCGCGCCGGCATGATCATAGGACAGCAGGCTACGCTGCAGGAACGAGAGCATCTGGTTGCTTGCACCCGTCGCCGCGACCTGATGGATGCCGTTCGCCTCGGCCGATACGCCGAGCACGATCGGCTGGCCAGTCACCTGCGCCCGCGCGACCGTCGAATAACCGAGCCCGACATGGGATGAGGCAGCCGACCATGCGGCAAGGCCACCGGCGCTGCGAAGCGCGGCGCGGCGGCGGAGCGGAGAATCGGTTCCATTCACCTTGGTCATCGTCATTCCTCCCTTCGGTTTTCGTTGTGCGAACGGCGTATCCTGTTCCGATCAGGCCTTCGTCGTCTCGTTGAGCAGGCAAGCCGATTCATGGCCGGCGCCGATGTCGCGCAAGGCAGGTTCGCGCGACGCGCAATCGGGCGTGGCCGTGAAGCAGCGGGTATGGAAGCGACACCCGGATGGCGGGTTCATGGGGCTGGGAATGTCGCCGGTCAGGATGATCCGCGACTTCGCCATGCCGGGCTCGGGGGCCGGAATCGCCGACAGCAGCGCGCGCGTGTAGGGATGGTTGGGCGCGGCAAACAGCCGACTCTTGTCGGTCTGCTCGACGAGACGGCCGAGATACATGACGCCGACCCGATCGCAGATGTATTTCACGACGCTCAGATTGTGGGAGATGAAAAGATAGGCGATGCCGAATTCGCGCTGGATGTCCTTGAGCAGGTTGAGGACCTGCGACTGGATGGACACGTCGAGTGCGGAGACCGGTTCGTCGCAGACGATGAATTTGGGATTGAGCGCGAGGGCGCGCGCGATCCCGACACGCTGGCGCTGGCCGCCGCTGAACTCGTGCGGGTAGCGGCCGGCGTGCTGGACGCTCAGACCGACGAGGTCGAGCAGCGCAGCGACCCGGCGGTCCTCCTGTCCGCGATGCTCTCCATGGACGCGCAAGGGTTCTGCGACGATCTCGCCGACGGTCATGCGCGGGTTTAGCGACGCGAACGGATCCTGAAAGACCATCTGCATGCCGCGCCGTAACTGCCGGAGTTTCTCCTTCGGAACGGCGCCGAGATCGACCCCGTCGAAGATCACGGTTCCGGATGTCGGTTCGAGGAGGCGAAGCAGAAGACGCGCGACCGTCGACTTGCCGCAACCGCTCTCGCCGACCAGACCGAGGGTCTCGCCGCGCTGGATCGTGAAGCTTATGCCATCGACCGCCTTGACGACCGGCGGCGGTCCGCCGAACAACCCGTCACTGCGAGCGGGGAAATGCTTTTTGAGGTCGCGGACCTCGAGCAATGGCTGTGGCGCACCCGACCCCGGCCGGGCGGTAACCGACTCCCGCTCGTACGCGTCGCGATCAATGGGCGAGGATCGCATCGGCCATCTTCTCCGCGACCATCAGGGTCGGAATGTTCGTGTTGCCGCGCGGAACGCTCGGCATGACCGACGCGTCCGCCACGCTCAGCCCGGCGATGCCGCGGACGCGTCCTGTGGCGGCATCGACCACCGCGCCAGGATCGTCCCGTCCGCCCATGCGGCAGGTGCCGCAGGGATGCCAGCCGCCGATCGTCCGGCGTCGTACCACCGCCTCGAGAAGGGCGTCGTCCCCGAGGATCCGCGCCAGAGGCTCTTCCTGGGCGACCAGCATGTCGATCGTTGCGCGGCGCAGGGGCGCCGGACCGTCCATGAACATGGCAGGCGCGAGGGTCAAAGCCCAGTTGCGCAGGCTACGCGTCCCGACGATCTGCGCCAGCGCGCCGTGGGTGGAGACGGTGGGATCCGCCGTCGCGGCGCGGAGGCCGTCGGTATCGAAAAGTCCGGCCATGAAGCGGAACAGCGCCTTCATCCGGGCGAGGTCCCGCGGATCGGAGAGCAATTGAAACGCGATGTCGGCGCGCAGACCCGACCCGTCGCGCGCCAGCCGGACCCAGCCCGTCGAGGCGGGCTTGTTGATCCAGCCGAACAGGCTGGCGATCCGACGCCCCATCGGGTGCCATGCCGATTTCGAGATGGCCAGCATGTAGAGGTCGCTGATGGGCATCTCGGGAAGTCCGGACGAAAAGCGCAGGCCGAGATGGACATGCCTGCGCATCTTGCGGTTCTGACGTGCGGAGCGCGCGATGAAAGCCGATAGCGAAAGGGCCGGGTGCTCCTGCAGGTTCGCGCCCACTCCGGGCAGATCAGTGACCGGCGCGATTCCCTGCGCCGCGAGCATTTTCGCCGGCCCCAGACCGGCGCGCAGCATCAGGAGAGGCGTATGCAAGGCGCCTGCGCACAGAACGACCTCGCGGGCGCGGATCGTCTCGTCGCCCACCCGGACGCCTGCGACGCGCCCATCTTCGATAAAGAGATCGCAGACCTGTGCATTCGCGCGAATGTCGAGATTGGATCGCGCACGCACGCCCGGATCGAGATAGCCCATCGCGGCGGAAACGCGCCGCTCCCGGTCAGCCGACAGCGCGAGAGGAAACCAGCCATCGTCGAAAACCGCATTGTGGTCTGCGATGCGGTGAAATCCCGATTCCTGAAGCCCGCGGGCGACCGCGCTCGCGATCCCCGGCCAGTCGCCGTCCGGGACGCGGCAGATCGGGATCGGACCATCGGAGCCGTGCAGAGGGCTAGAGAAATCCAGGTCTCGCTCCAGGCGCTTGAAATAGGGAAGTACCGATTCCCAGTCCCATCCGTCGGCGCCTGCCGCAGCCCAGCCATCATAGTCGTCGGGCGTCCCGCGGATCGCCAGGATACCGTTGATGCTGGATCCACCGCCGACGATACGGGCCTGCCTGTACTTCACGGGTGGCGGGCGCGCGGCGGGGTCGTCACCGACAGGCGCCAGCCACGCGCGCAGATCGGACCAGAGATGCCCCCAATTGTTGGCGGCGAAATACGGATAGCGATCCGTGATTTCCGGTGGTTCCCGTCCAGGCGGATAGTCGGGCCCGGCCTCAAGCAGCAGCACGCGGTTGGCGGATCGCGCCGAGAGGCGGCTCGCCAGTACGCATCCCGCCGAGCCACCTCCGACCACGATATGATCGTAGCTTCGTGTCATCGATCGGATCTGTGGCCGGTCGCCGCCAGGCAAGCGGTGGGATCCTTCACTGCGCCCTCACCCGCCGTCGAAAGGCCGCGGGTCGGGCAGAAGCTGCGCGAGCGCCTTGTCGATCTCCCCTTGCGTGATCGCATCGGGCGGCACCGTCGGTCCGCGTACCTTGGCGGTGCGGATGATGCCCTGGCGAACGAGGAACTGCTTGTGCAGATGGTGCTGCGTGTCGTTGCCCTGTCCGACCAGGCGGTTGACCGCCATGATACGGGCGTCGAAGAGCGCACGGGCTCCGGCCTCGTCGCCGGCGCGGAAGCGGTTCCAGACCTCGACGAAGACGGCGGGCTGGCTGCAATAGGGCATGGTGCCCTGCGAACCCCGGCGCATCTCCTCGATGAAATAGGTGCCGTTGGCACCACCGAGGATCGTCAGCGCGCTGCTGGCCGCAGCCACCATCTCGCCGAGCTTCACGGTGACCGGAAAGGTTTCCACCTTGATGTAGCGCACCTTGTCGCATTCCCGCGCGATACGCAGGGCGAGGCCGGGCGGCACGGGGCCCGCGGGAACGTCCTGCAGGCAGATCGGGATGCCGATCGACTGAGAGACACGCCGATAATGCTCGACGATCCCGTCGGCCGCGACCGGCATGAAAGCCGGGGGCGTGATCATTACCATGTCGGCGCCCGCCGCCTCGGCGGCCCTGCTGAACGCGATCGTCACGTCCGTTCCCGGTGCCCCGGTGCTGATGACGACCGGTACCCGCCCACGCACCGCGTCGACCACGCAGCGGACGATCTGCGCGCGCTCCGCCTCCGACATCTTGAACATCTCGCTGCCGTTGGCGACGCCCACCCCGTGGACGCCACCCTCGACGTTGAACTCGACCAGTCGACGCAGGCTCGCCTCATCGATCCGACCCTCCTCGTCAAAGGGCGTGATCAGGATCGGCACGACGCCGGTCATCGGTTTCGATTCCATCGTCCTGTCCTTCTTGTGGGCGCTCTGCGTGTCAATCCAGGTGGAACATCTCGGGCAGCGGCTCGCGCCATGGAGTCCCGTCGTCATTGTACTCCATGTAGGGCTCCATCTCCTTCCACCAGCGCAGCGTGACGTCCTCGTAGGGGGGGCTGGATCGCGACGTGTTGTCGGTCTCGAGATACGCGAAGAGCATCAGGCCGTGCCGGTAGATGCTGTAGTTGCGCGTTCCGCGCCGCTTCATCGACTCGACCAGTTCGGGCCAGATCTCGTCGTGCTTGCGCTTGTAGATCTCCTCGCAGCCCGGCTTGAGCTTCATCACGAATGCCATGCGTGCCATCGGATGGTCCGCCCCGGCCGTCAGGTGACGAGATTGTCGTTGATGTAGTCCCACACGATCCGGTACCCGAGCCCCGGTCCGGTCGGCAGGGTGATGTATCCATCTGGGTCGAGCCGGTCGCAATTCGCCTCGAAATGCGGCGGCACCTTGTCGTAATCGACCCCGGGCGCGAGCAGGCCCTTCTCGTAGTATTCGGCGGTGTCCTCATGGGTCGCGCCGATCACCTGCAAGTTGGCCCATCCCGACATGTGCAGTTCGCAGCGATATCCATGCGCCTCGCAGACGATCGCCGTCTTCCGAGCCCCGGTGATACCGCCACGGTGGCAATCGATGCGGCTCATGTCCGAAGCGCCGCGCAGGATCCAATCGGCGCGCGTGAACACACCGCCTGCCGCGATCTCCGGCGACAGCACCGGTATGGTCAGTTCGCGGCAGAGACGGACATACATCTCGACGCGAGTCTCGGGCATCGGATGCTCGAACCAATAGAAGTTCAACCGCTCGAGTTCACGCCCGACCTGGAGCGCCTCCTCGAAGGTCATGTAGGTTCCCCAGGGATCGAACATCAGCACGTAGTCGGGGCCCACGGCCTCGCGCACCATGCGGGCAGCCTCGATGTCGGCCTTGATGTTGGATGGACGCCCCGGAGTCGGCTGGCGGGTCTCGGGGTTCCAGAAATAATGAGGGTGGATCTTGTAGGCGAGATAACCTTGCTTCTTGCACGCGATCGCGTGGTCCGCGTAGTCGCGCGCCTGCCCCATGTTCTTGTGCGACGACGCATACGCCTTGACGCGCCTGCCAGCACCGCCCATCAGCTTGTGCGCGGGAACCCCGAAGGCGTTCCCGGCGAGGTCCCATAAGGCGTTATCGATCACGCTTGCGACGTTCTCGGGAATGTTGGCGGCGACCCAGAACCATTTCCAGATCAGTTCGCGGTCGAGCGGATCCTGGCCGATCAGCAGCTTGCGGATCCTGCCGAGGACGAGTTCCCGCTCGGCGGCGTTGAGCGGGTAGGAATCGCCGCTGAAGCCACCGCCGAAATAATGCCCGCATACGCCGCTGTCGGTCTCGATCGTGGTCACGGTCTGCAGGCGCTCCGCGTCCGGCAGGGGAAGACCATGGTCGCGGTCCCAATTATCCATGCGGGTCCGGAAAAGACGAACTTTGATGTCGGTGATCTTCATGCTGACACTTCCCTTGGATTGGCGCCGCTCCGGCCAGGCGCGGCGAGTCTTCAGATGTCATGCGTTCTTTAGCCGTGGATCCAGCACGTCGCGCAACTGGTCTCCGATAACGTTCAAGCACAGGGCGATCATGAAGATCGCGATGCCCGGAACCATCACGAGGTGGACGGCGGTGCGGGCATAGTTGCGCCCAGAAGCGATCATGTTTCCCCAATCGGCGGTCGGCGGCTGAGCGCCGAGGCCAAGAAAGCTGAGGCTGGACGTCACGATGATCTTGTGACCGACGTCGAGCGACAAGGCGACGATGATCGGCGCCAGGATGTTCGGCAGCACGTGGCGCAGGACGATCGCGGCATCGGTAGCGCCGATCGACCGCGCCGCGGCCACGTAATCGAGTTCGCGCACCGTCAGCACCGATCCGCGCACGACCCGGGCGTAGAGCGGGAAACCCGCGATCGCGACCGCCAGCATCGCGTTACCCAGGCCCGAGCCGAGTGCCGCGATCACGCCGATCGCAAGGAGGATCGCAGGAAAGGACAGCACGACATCGGTCGCACGCATCAGCACGCTGTCGGTCCAACGCCCGGCGAAGCCGGCGGCGAGCCCGACCGCACCGCCCAGGACGAGCGACAGCAGGGCGGTGCCGAAACCGGCGAGCAGAGACACGCGAGCGCCCCAGACCATTCGGCTCAGGAGGTCGCGACCGAGTTCGTCCGTGCCCAGGAGATAGCCGCCTTCTCCTGGTGCGAGCAGCCGGTTCGCGGCCGCTATCGCGTTCGGATCGCGCAGGGGCAGGACCGGGGCAAGCAGCGCAACGCATACGAAAACGGCCACGACGATCACGCACGCGAAAGACAGCCTACGGCCAATAAGGCGCCGCCATGCCGACTTCCGGCGTGTCGGCAGACCTGCGACGGCCTGCAGCATGGCATTCCCGGTGCGTGTCTCCATGTCCCCTACCGAAACCGTATCCTTGGATCGACGACCGCATAGAGCAGGTCCGCGACAAGGTTGACGACAATGAAAACCACCGCCGCGAACAGCATCGCTCCCTGGACCACGGGAAAGTCCCGATTCATGATGGAATGCACCATCAGCGAGCCGAGACCAGGCCAACTGAACACGGTCTCGACGATCACCGCGCCCCCCAGAAGATGGCCGATCGAGACGCCGAGAACGCTGATGATCGGGATGAGAGAATTGCGCAGCCCATGGCGCAGGATGACCAGACCTTCATGCAGTCCCTTCGCCCTGGCCGTGCGTATGTAATCCTGGTTCAGCGCCTCGAGCAGAGACGAACGCGTGAACCGCGCGACATAGGCCATGTGCCCCACCGCGAGTGTGATCGTCGGCAGAACGAGATGGCGCAGCAGGTCGCCGAAGGCGCGCTCCTCGGCCATGATGTCGTACATCCCGCCGGTCGGGAGCCAGCGCAGCCAGACGCTGAAAACGATCACGAGGATCAGGCCTATCCAGAAATTCGGCATCGACCATCCGATCACCGACGCCACCATGCTTCCGGCGTCGACCGCCGTCCCGCGGCGTGCGGCGGCAAGGATGCCGAGCGGCATGCCCAGAAGAACCGCAACGCCGATCGCTGCGCAGGTGAGGACGAGAGTGTTCGGAAAACGTTCCAGTAGCTCGTGCAGCACCGGGCCGGAGGTGAACAGCGACTTCCCGAGATTCCCCTGGAGAACCTGACCCAGCCAGAGCACGTATTGCATGGCCAGGGGTCGATCGAGCCCAAGGCTGGCACGCAATTCCTCAATTTCATCGCGTGTCGCGTGGCTGGGAAGCATCAGCTGGACCGGATCCCCCGGCGCGAGGCGCAGGATGAGGAACGCGATGAGCGAGACGCCGATCAGCACCGGGATCGCATGGACGCAGCGACTGGCAACGAAGCGCAACATCAGTCGGCACCGCGAGATGGAGTACTGTGGCCGGTCATGCGGAACCTTCCGCATGCCAACAGCGGACCCAATGATCGGCGCGCGCCTCGAGCAGCCGATAGTCGGGCTCCTCGACACGGCAACGCTCGGTCGCCCGATCGCAGCGCGTCTGGAACCTGCAACCCTGAAGCCCCGTAAGCACGCTGGGTACCGAACCTCGAATTTCCTCCAGACGCTCGTCCGAGCGATCAAGGCGCGGCGTGGATCGCATCAAACCCAGGGTATAGGGATGGCGCGGCGAGCAGAACAGCGACTTGACGGGTGCTCGTTCCACAATGCGTCCGAGATACATGACCGCGACCTCGTCTGCGGCCTCCGCGATCACGCCAAGATCGTGAGTGATCAGCACGATCGCGGTCGCGAAGCGCTGCTGCAGCGACTTCAGAAGCTCGAGGATCTGCGCCTGGATGGTAACGTCGAGTGCGGTCGTTGGCTCGTCGGCGATCAGCAGTTGCGGATCGCAGCACAAAGCCATCGCGATCATGACGCGCTGACGCATCCCTCCACTCAATTGATGGGGATAGTCGTCTATGCGGCGCTCCGGCGAGGGGATCCCCACAAGGCGAAGCAATTCGATGGCCCGATCGCGGATCTTGCGCGGGGACATGTCACGATGGATCGAGAGTGCCTCGCCGATCTGGAAGCCAATCGTGAACACCGGGTTCAGCGACGTCATGGGCTCCTGGAAAATCATCGCGATCCGGTCCCCTCGGATCGCCCGCATCTCGGCTTCGGACTTCGCGAGCAGATCCTCGCCCGCAAAACGGATCGCCCCCGACACGATCCGGCCGGGCGGTTGCACGAGGCGCATGATCGACAAACCGGTCACGCTCTTGCCACACCCGGACTCACCAACGATCCCGAGGGTTCGGCCAGCCTCCACCTGAAAGGTCACGCCGTCGACAGCGGGAATCGATCCACCGTCGGTTGCAAAGCTGGTGCGCAGATCCGAGACCTCGAGAAGAACGGAGGTCAAGACACGGTATCCCCGTACTGAACGATGCTGGATCGGGCGTCCCGTCCCCTGGCCTGGCGGGTCACGACACGAGCATGTCGCCGCAATCCGTGCGGCACTGGTCGCGCCCCGACGCGATCCGGCAGCATTCCCCGATGCATTATGCGTTCCCAAACGTCGATTTACTTTTTTCTACGTTAGCCCAGCGCCAGGCAACATGCCAGTCTGCGTCTGAGTGGCGGCATGCGCGATCGCTAGCGTAATCTACGTGCGCGCGCGCCGCGGCGTGCACAGGCATGGCAGGAACCAGGGCATGACGAAACCGGTCGTCGGCGTGATCGCCAACGCGCACCGCATCGAGAACCGCTTCGACGTGCAGGCAGTCGGACAGCGCAACCTGCGCGCCGTGGCCGAGGTGGCGGGCGCCCTGCCGCTCGTCTTCCCTGGCCTGCCCGACGTCACGGAGATCGACGCGCTGCTGGCCGCGGTCGACGGGATCCTGCTCACCGGTGCCCGGGCCAATGTCCACCCCATGCATTTCGGCGTCGAGCCGCATCCGCGCCACGAGCCCTATGACCTCGACCGCGACGCTGTCGCCCTGCCGCTCGTGCGCGCCTGCGTCGCCCGCGGCGTGCCGATGCTCGGAATCTGTCGCGGCTTCCAGGAGATGAACGTCGCCTTCGGCGGCTCGCTGCATCCGGAGATCCGTGACTTGCCGGGGCGCATGAACCACCGCATGCCGCGGCTGGAGACCGGCGAGATCCATCCGGATCCCGAGGTCGTCTTCGCCGACCGGCACGATGTCCGGCTCGTGGCCGGCGGCGTCTTCGCCGAGTTGTTCGGCCGCGAGACGATCCGCGTCAACTCGCTCCACGGCCAGGGCATCCTCGAACCGGGCGACCGCGTGGTGATCGAGGGGGTCGCCGAGGACGGGACCATCGAAGCGATCCGCATCGCCGATGCGCCGGGCTTCGCGCTCGGCGTCCAATGGCACGCGGAATACGACCCGCACTGCAACTTCGTGAACCAGGCCCTGTTCGAGGCGTTCGGGGCCGCGTTGCGCGACGCGCGCTAGACGGCGCCCGGCTTGCGCGCACGACCCTCGGCGTCGACCACGCCCTTGGTCAGGATGATGTTGCCGAAGAACCGGCGCTCGCCGCTGCGGACGATCGCATAGGCCCGCTTCGCCTCCTCGTAGAAGGCATGGCGCTCGACCGGATGCGGACTGTGGTACTGGCCGAGCGCGCGGCCGATGACGGCGCGGAATTCCGCGACCACCGGCGGGACGGCGTCCGGATCGCCGACCACGGCCATCACCCGCGCCGGATGCGGGACGGCATGGTCGAGCGGCATGACGCTCAAGATCGCTTCGAGGATGGCGGGTGCGCCGATACCGTCGAGCGCGATCAGCCGGCGCGCGCAGGATGCCGCCGGAAAATTGGCATCGACCACGACGATCTCGTCGCCATGCCCCATGGCGGCGAGGGCGTGCAGAAGATCGGGCGAGAGCAGCGGGTTGAGACCGATGAGCATGGGAGACGTCTCCTGGGCAGGACGATCTCGTCGCGGCAATCGCGATTGCGCGGCCGCCGACGAGGTCTTAGAGATTGCTCCCCCTGGAACCGCCCGCCAAGAGCGAGGACGACGATGCGTACCGAGAAACTCCGCGGCCTGTGGGTCGCCACCCTGACCCCGCTCGCGGCCGACGGGCGCATCGACACGGGACTGCTCGCCAACCACTGCCGCTGGCTCTTCGCGCGGGGTGTCGATGGCGTCGCGGTGTTCGGCACGACGGGCGAGGGCCAGTCCTTCTCGGTTCGCGAGCGCATCGACGCCGTCGACGGCCTGCTGCGGGCCGGCATTCCCGGCGAACGTGTCGTCGTCGGCACCGGCTGCGCCGCCACTCCCGACGCCGTCGACCTGACGCGCCATGCGCTGGCCAGTGACGTCGCCGCCGCGATGATCCTGCCGCCCTTCTTCTGGAAGGGCCAGGACGACGCGGCCGTCGCCCATGGCATCGGCAGCGTGATCGAAAGCGTGAACGATCCGCGCCTGCGCACGATCCTCTATCACATCCCCCAGGTGTCGGCTGTCCACATCAACACCGGCGCGATCGCGCTGCTGCGCCAGCGCTTCGGCGACGTGGTCGCGGGCATCAAGGACAGCTCCGCCGACTACACGCATTTCGATGCCGCGTTCACGGCGTTCCCGCAGATGCTGCATTTCGTCGGCGCCGAGCCGCAATTCGCGCGCGTGCTCGAGGTCGGCGGCGCCGGCACGATCTGCGGCCTGGGCAATGTCGTCCCGTCGATCATGGCGCGGCTGCGCGACGGCGGCACGGGTGCGAAGGACGCCCAGCGCGAGATCGAGGCGTTCTGCCGTTTCTTCATCGGCCGGCCCTTCCTGCAATCGACCCGCGCGATGCTGGCGCAGCTCTCGGACGAGCCGGCCTGGCTGCGGACGCGCGCGCCGCTGGTCGCGTTCGATGGGGCCCAGTCCGCCGCGATCGCCGCGGCACTGCGCGACTATCCCGCGATGGGCTGAGCACGGCGAAACGCAAGGCGCGTCGCGTGCCCGAGGGCCATACGATCCATCGCGCCGCCCGCGACCAGCGACCGATGCTGGTTGGCCGGACGATCGCGGTCGCCTCGCCCCAGGGACGCTTCGCCGCCGGCGCGGCGTCACTCGACGGGCGGGTCTGCACGGCCATCGAGGCGTACGGCAAGCATCTGCTCTACGATTTCGAGGGCGAGCAGAGCCTGCATGTCCATCTCGGCCTGTTCGGATCCTTTCGCAGCACGGCGCAGCCCGCGCCTGCGCCCCGCGGCGCGGTGCGCGCCCGGCTGACGAGTTCGACGCACGTGGTCGACATCGTCGGACCCAATCGCTGCGAGGTTCTGGATCCGGCCGGCAAGACGGCGCTGCTCGCGCGCATCGGCCCCGACGTCCTGCGCCCGGATGCCGATCGCACGCGCGCCATGGATCGCATTCGCGCCAGCCGGACCGCGGTCGGCCTGCTGCTCATGGATCAGTCGGTGATCGCCGGGATCGGCAACATCTATCGCACCGAACTGCTGTGGCGCGCCGGCATCCATCCCTCGTCGCCCGGAACCCGTCTGTCGCCGGCGCAGGTCGAGCATCTCTGGAGCGATGCGTGCGATCTTCTGGCACGCGGCGTGGAGCTGGGCGCGATCGTCACGATCGACGATGCCACCCCCGGCGAGGGCCGCTATCGCGAACGGGTCAACATCTTCGACCAGCCCGCATGTCCGCGCTGCACGCGTCGCATCCGCATGCTCGTGATCGGCGGTCGCAAGGCCTATGCGTGCGAGACCTGCCAGAAGCGGCCGCGCCGCGTCACACGGACAGCCTGACGAATAATCCCAGCGTCATCGCCATCTGCGCCAGGATCAGCGGCACGATCCAGCGGAGCAGATCGACCTTCACCGCGGCGAGGCCAGCCGCAAGTTCGCCACGCAGCTTCGCCAGCTCCGTGCGCATCTCCAGACGCAGCGCACCGATCTCGGCGTGCATCTCCTGGCGAAGCTTTCCGATCTCGGCGTGCATCTCCTGACGCAGCTTTCCGATCTCGGCGAGCATCTCCTGACGAAGCTTTCCGATCTCGGCGTGCATCTCCTGACGAAGCTTGTCGAGCTCGGCGTGCATCTCCCGGCGAAGCTTGTCGATCTCGGCATGCATCTCCTGGCGAAGCTTGTCGATCTCGAAGCGTGTCTCCTGCCGAGCGAGGCGGAATTCCGCCTCGAGGCTCTGGATGTCGCTGCGCGATGCGGGATCGACGACCATGGTTTCCGCCAGGGCCTCCGCCACCGATGTGGCTTGGGGGACGCTCATCCCCGCCGCCTCGAGGCGACGGGTCAGCTTCAATGTATCGAATGCGGTCGCGGTCATCGAGAGAGATCCTGGACCCGCCACGCCCGGATCGGCAAGCATGCGCCAGGGCTACCTCGCGCGGTGTAGACGCGGGCGCTATGCGGGCGGACAGGTGCTCCCGCCATGGCGCACCGCGATCAACTGATCGACCGGAAAGCCCAGCGCGCGGGCGCGCGCGACGAGGTCGATGCGCACGGCCTCCGGCACCTCCGGGCTCCGGGCGAGGATCCACAGGTAATCCCGGCTCGGACCTGAGACCAGCGCCCAGCCATAGTCGCGCTCGTCCAGCGCGAAGACATGGTAGCCACCCGCGAAAGGCCAGAAAAAGGTGACAGCGAGGCTGCCGCGATCCCGCGCGCCCAGGAAGACGGCGCGGCCACGCGCCTCCTTCCACCGGCACTGGCCGCGCTCGAGCCCGCGATTGACCACCGCGATCGACCCATCCGGGTTCGGCGCGTACGTGGCCGAGCGATCTCGTACCAGGTGCCGAGATAGCGCGCGGCATCGAAACCGCGCACCGGCTCGATCCCGTCTGGCACGCCGGTACAGCCAGCAAGCAGGACCAGCGTCGCCAGACCCCTGAACAGCATGCGGGTCACGGCGTACCGCCGCGCGCGGCATCGATCAGCCAGTCCCAGAGATAGGCGGCAACCGGGCGATCGACGAAAATGGAAAAGCTGGGTGCCGCGTCGCGACAGACCAGCAGGACCGAGAGCAGCGCAAATCGCGTCAG
>CAYSUY010000082.1:15298-17369 GCA_964434345.1 uncultured Acetobacteraceae bacterium | reverse complement strand
AAAGCGTCCGCGCCTACAGCGTCCCACGCCACCGCCACCTCAGCGAAGTCGAACAAGAACTGTCCAAAGCCGCCGGCTCCACCGTCCGCGTCACCTTCACGCCACACCTCATCCCCGTCACCGCCGGCATCTGCACCACCAGCCTGAAGCACGCCGCGCACTTCAAGCGCAATGCCGAGGCCGGCATGGTCATGGTCAATCTGCCGACTGCCGGCGTCGACTATCACGTGCCCTTCGGTGGCCGGAAGGCGTCGTCCTACGGCCCGCGCGAACAGGGCCGCTACGCCGCCGAGTTCTTCACCCAGGTCAAGACCAGCTACATCCTGGCCTGACCAACCGGGGACGGAGCCCGGATTACTCCTTCGGGAAGGAGTAATCCGGGCTCCGTCCCCGGCTTGCCCGGTCCCCGGCTTGCCTCCGCGGGCTAGGCGCGCGCCATGAAGTCGCGCTTGCCGATCGCGACGCCGCAATGGCGCAGGATCGCGTAGGCCGTCGCGGCGTGGAAATAGAAGTTCGGCAGCGCGAATGTCGCGAGATAGTCCTGCCCCTTGAAGGTCATCGGCTGGCCGCCGACGGTCAGCGTCACGTCGCGTGTCTCGGCGCCATCGAGATCGGCAGGCCCGAAGCCCTGGACGTAGGCCGTGACCCTGGCGATTCGCGCGCGCAGTTCGGGGATGGTGGTTTCGACATCGTCGTATTTCGGGATCTCGCGCCCGGCCAGTCGCGCCATCGTCCCCTTCGCGAAATCGGTCACGAGTTGAACCTGGCGCGTCAGCGCGAACATGTCCGGCGCCAGGCGATAGTTCGGCAGCACGGCCGGATCGATCTTGCGCTCCTGCGCATGGGCCTCGGCCTTCGCGAGAATGCCGTCGAGGGCCTTGAGGGTCTGCAGGATGCCGGGAGCGGCCGCATGGAAGATGGAGAAGGACATCGGATCGGACCTCGCGTCGCGGGATGGGGTGCGGATCCTCTCCCCGTCGGTCCACGAGCACAAGCGGCGTGCGGCGGTGCGCGCCGGCAATTGACCCGCAGGGTCGAATGGCCCAGCTTTTCCGACGGAGCGGCGGGCTGCGTCATGCGGGACCCGTCGAAACATCGGCGGCATGCCAGCTTTGGCATGCACGGAGAGGGTGCGAGCATGCGGACAAGCGCGCCATGACGGCCCTTCGGATGGATCGGCTACGCCTGTGCGCCGCCGGGATCCTCTGGACATTCCTGGCCGCGATCGCTCCTGCCGCGCCCGCGCACGCACAGGGCTGTGCCGATCTGCCGCCCGGCCGCGGGGTGTCCGACGGAAGTGGCGGCTGCCTCGCGCTCGTGCCAGCCGGCGGGATCGGAGATGGCGGTGGCACGCCCCCGCGCGTACTGGTCGTCATGATGCATGGCGACGGCGGCGGCTTCCTCGAGCAGCGCTATGTCGACAGCTGGCTTCGTGTCGGCCGCACGCTGCGGGCCGAAGACCGGCACGTCGTGCTGCTGATCCGCCCCGGCTACCAGACCCCGGCAGGCAGCTCCAGCGGGTGGGCAAATCCGCGCGACGACGACTACACGTCCGCGAACATCGCACGGGTCGCCGGTGCGCTGACCACGCTGCGCCGGACGTCAAACCCGCGCCACGTGGTGCTGATCGGACATTCCGGCGGCGCGGCGACGGCGGCCCTGGTCCTCGGCAGACACCCGGGCGTCGCGGATGCGGCGCTGCTCCTGGGCTGCCCATGCGATGTCCCGCCCTGGCGGTCGCACAGGAACAGCCAGCGTGGCGCCGTCGACCGGCCCTGGGGCAACAGTCTCAACCCGCTCTCCTTCGTCTCCGGCATCCCGCAGGGAACACCGATCATCGCCGCCACGGGTCTGGAGGACGACAACACCCTGCCGCGCTTCGCACGGCGCTGGGTGGAGCAGGCCTTGGCCCGGGGCGCCGACGCGCGCTACGAAGACGTGCCCGGACATGGGCACGGGAGCATCCTGCGCTGGGACGGCATCGCGAAAAGCCTGCAGACATTGATCGCGGCGCTGCCGCCGGAGACCAGATAAACTCGGGACGTAGCCCGGATTACTCCCCCGCACCGTG
>CAYSUY010000082.1:8357-15198 GCA_964434345.1 uncultured Acetobacteraceae bacterium | reverse complement strand
CCGCCGGAGACCAGATAAACTCGGGACGTAGCCCGGATTACTCCCCCGCACCGTGACGTAATCCGGGCTCCGTCCCAGGGCCACGCAGGGCCAAGGGTCACCGCAATAGTTGTCTGGATCCGATTTCAGGCAAGCGCCGGTGGGGCGCCGGCCGCGCGTCATCCGGCGGGCGCTTCGCCGCCCTTGCCGCCATGGGCCACGGACCAGGCGGCCGGGGATTCGAGGAACTTGCGGACCTCGATCAGCGTCGCCGGGTCGAAGGCGCCGTCGGCCTCCGCGGTGGCAAGCACGTCCCACCAGGTGCAGAGCGCATGCAGCTTGACGCCGTTCTCGGACAGGACGCGCGTGCTCTCCGGGAAGATGCCGTAGTGGAACACGACGAAGCAGTGCTTCACCTCGCAGCCAGCCTCGCGCAACCCGTTCACGAAATGCATCTTCGACTTGCCGTCAGTGGCCAGATCCTCGACCAGCAGGACGCGCTGGCCGGGCTGGACGTTGCCCTCGATCAGCGCGTTGCGCCCGAAGCCCTTGGGCTTCTTGCGGACGTACAGCATCGGCAGACCCATCCGGTCGGCGATCCAGGCCGCATAGGGGATGCCAGCGGTCTCGCCACCTGCCACCGCATCGAAGATCTCGACACCGGCATCGCGCGCCAGCTGCTCCATGGCCATCGCCAGGAGCTGGTTGCGTGCCCGCGGGAAGCTGATCAGCCGGCGGCAGTCGGTATAGGTTGGCGATGCCCAGCCCGAGGTAAAGATGAAGGGCTTCTGCGCGTTGATCAGGACCGACTTGGTTTCGATCAGGATACGCGCGGCGATGCGGGCGATCTCGTCCTGGGTCATGGCTCTTTCGACTCCGGTGGGCTGGGGGCCCCGGCTCCTTAGGCGGCGGCGGGGCGGCGCGCAATCGCCTCGACGAGGGCGATGCGGTCTTCCGCCAGGTTGCGGGGGATGTTCGCGGCCCCGGCAGCGTTGCGCGCGCCGAGCAGCTTCGCGACGGTGGCGACATTGGCCGGCGGCGGCGCGCCATAGCGCTTGCCCGCCCAGTCGCGCGCGGCAGCGGTCATGTCCTCCCAAGCCTCGATCACGAAGCCCGCGTGCTCGAGCGCGTCCCTGAACCGCGCGGGCGTCGCCAGATGACTCATCGCCGAATCGGAGGCCCAGGGCGTCGGGTAGATCACGGCACCACCGCCCCCCTGGAGAATGTCATAAAGCGCAAGGCGCCCGCCCGGCGCCAGGACACGGAATGCCTCCCGGAAGAAGCCATCCTTGTCGGCGATGTTCATCTGGACATGCTGGGTCCAGACGATGTCGAAGGCGCGATCCGCGAAGGGAAGCGCCAACGCATCCGCGACCTCGAAGCGCGCGCGGTCCGCAAGCCCGGTGAGGCGGCTGAACGCATTCGCGAGATCGACATAGGCCGGGGTCAGATCGACGCCGACCACCTCGACCGCCGCGAGGCTCGCCAATCGCCGCGCCGGGCCACCGATGCCGCTGCCGATATCCAGGATACGCTCACCACCCGCCAGTGCGAGGCGCCGCGCCAGCGACAGCGTCGCTTCGCGCCCGCGGACATGGAATTCGTCGAGCCCAACCAGATCGTCGATCGACAGCCGATCGGGATCCTTGCCCGCCGCCCGCAGCAACTCGATCGCCCGCGCGACGAGATCCTGGCCGCCGTCGTAATGGCGGATCAGCGACTCGACGTTCATCGCGCCAGGCTCCGGTCCAGGACGCGCGCGACATGCACGGCCTCTCGCGCCGCCCCGTCGCGGATCTGGGCACGGCACGACGTGCCGTCGGCGACGAGGATGGCGTCGGCGGGCGCCGCGCGCATCGCGGGCAGGAGCGCCAGTTCGCCCATCGCCATGGACATCTCGCGGTGCTCGGCCTCGTAGCCGAAGCTGCCGGCCATGCCACAGCAGCCCGACGGGACCGTCTCGACCTGCAGACCCGGCACGAGGCGCAGCGCCGCCTCGACCGCCCCCATGGCGCCGAAGGCCTTCTGGTGGCAGTGGCCGTGGAGCAGCGCCCGCTTCGCGTCGATCGGCCGGAACGCGGCGGCGTCGATGCGCCCCGCGCGATGCTCGGCGACGAGGAACTCCTCGAAGGGCATGGCGAGCGCGCCGATGCGCGCGGCGTCCTCGCCCGGCAGGATGGCGGCGAGCTCGTCCTTGAGCGTGAACAGGCAGGACGGCTCGAGCCCGAGGATGGGGAGGCCGGCCATCGCATGCGGCGCGAGCGCCGCGACGAGGCGGCGCTGCTCCGCGCGCGCCTCGTCGACCAGGCCCTCGGAGAGGAAGGTGCGCCCGCAGCAGAGCGGCCGGTCGGCCGTCGCGACCGCGACCTCGCAGCCCAGCGCGGAGAGCACGCGCAGCGCCGCGCGCGCGTTCCCGGGCTCGAACCAGCGCGTGAACGTGTCGACGAAGAGGACCGCGCGCGGCGCGGCGGGCGGAGGCGGGGCGACGAAGGGCTCGGCGCTCCATTCCGGCAGCTTGCGCGCGGCGGCGATGCCGAGCCAGCGCTCGCCCAGCCGCGCGAGCGCCGGGACGCGGTTGCGCAGGTTGGCGAGCGGCGCGAGCCGCGCCGCCCATGGTGCCCAGCGCGGCAGCGAGGCGACGATCCGCCCGCGCGCCGACACGCCGTCGCGGCGCGCGCGCGCGGCGTCGGCCTCGATCTTCATGCGCGCCATGTCGACGCCGGTCGGGCACTCGCGCCGGCAGCCCTTGCAGCCGACGCAGAGCTCCATCGCCTCGGCGACCTCGTCGCTGGCGAGGCCATCCGTGCCGAGCTGGCCCGACAGCGCGAGGCGCAGCGTGTTGGCGCGGCCGCGCACGACATGGGCCTCGTCGCGCGTGACGCGGAAGCTCGGGCACATCGTGCCGGCGTCGAACTTCCGGCACTCGCCGTTGTTGTTGCACATCTCCGTCGCGGCGGGCAGGCCGCCCCAGGCGGACCAGTCCAGCGCGGTCGCGACGGGCGGCGTGGCGTAGCCCTCCGGGAAGCGCATCAGCCGGCGGTCGTCCATGCGCGGCGGGCGCACGATCTTGCCGGGGTTGAACAGGCCCTCGGGGTCGAAGCTGTCCTTGATCGCCTCGAAGGCGCGCACGATCGGCGCGCCGTACATCGGCTCGTGGAACTCCGAGCGCACGAGCCCGTCGCCATGCTCGCCGGAATGCGCGCCCTTGTAGCGGCGCACGAGCTCGAAGGTCTCCTCGGCGATGGCGCGCATCTTCGCCGCGCCGTCCTGCTTGAGGTTGATGATCGGCCGCACGTGCAGCGTGCCGACCGAGGCATGCGCGTACCAGGTCCCCTTCGTGCCGTGGCGCGCGAAGATCGCGTCGACCTGGCGCGTGTATTCGGCGAGGTCCTCGAGCGGCACCGCGCAATCCTCGATGAAGGAGACCGGCTTCCCGTCGCCCTTCATCGACATCATGATGTTGAGGCCTGCCTTGCGGACCTCCCAGATCTCGGCCTGGAAGCGCGGTTCCGTCGCCTCGACGACGCTCCCGGGATGACCGAGATCGGCCATCAGTTCGATCAGCCGTTTCAGCTTCGCCTGCTGCGGCGCGAGCTCATCGCCCGCGAACTCGACCAGGAGGATCGCCTCCGGCTCGCCGCGCACGAAGCGGTCGACGATCGGCCGGAACAGCGCGATCTCGCGCGACAGGTCGATCATCGTCCTGTCCACCAGTTCGACCGCGTCGGGACCGAGCTGCACGATATGCCGCGTGGCATCCATCGCGGCAAAGAAGCTCGGGAAATGCACGACGCCCAGCACCTTGGCCCGCGGGATCGGCGCGAGGTCGAGCTGCAGCCGGGTGAAGAAGCCCAGCGTGCCCTCGGAACCGACCAGCAGCTTGGCCATGTTGTGTCCGGTCTCGCTGCGGCCGAGCCCGGGCACGACATGCGGGCCGATCATGTCGAGATTGTAACCGCCGACACGGCGCAGCAGCTTCGGCCAGCGGTCGGAAGCAAGCTCGCCCGCGACGCCGGCGACGATGCGCCGCGCGTCCTCGATGGCGCGCCGGTAGCGCGGCTGCATCGGCACGCCACCGAGCTCGGCCGGCGCCTCGCCGAATTGCGCGCTCGACCCGTCGGCGAAGGCCATGTCGATGGCGCGCACGTTGTGGACCATGTTGCCGTAGCGGATCGAGCGCGAGCCGCAGGAATTGTTGCCCGCCATTCCGCCGATCGTGGCGCGACTTCCGGTCGAGATGTCCACCGGGAACCACAGCCCCTTGGCCCTGAGCTGCGCGTTCAGGGCGTCGAGCGTGATCCCGGGTTCGACCCAGCACCGCCTGTTGGCGGCATCGAAGGACAGCATCCGCCGCAGATGCTTCGACGTGTCGACCACGACGCAGCGCCCGACCGTCTGCCCGCATTGCGACGTGCCGCCGCCGCGCGGCAGGACCGGCACGCCCTCCTCGCGGGCGATCGCGATGGTCGCGAAGATGTCGTCCACGTGGGCGGGCACGACGACGCCCAGCGGCTCGATCTGGTAGACCGACGCGTCGGTCGCATAGCGTCCGCGGCTCGCCGCGTCGAACAGCACCTCGCCGCGCAATTCCTTGCGCAGCCGTTCCGCGAGGGCCGAATCGCCTGGCCGCGCGCGTGCGGCACCGGCGGGCACGCGCTGCGTGCCGTAGACCGAGGGCGGGACGTCGTCCGAACCGAGCGGGGGCATGGTTCAGCGCGACCCCAGGCCGATGCCGCACGGGACTGTCGTCACCGCGTGATGCGAAGGACCGCGTCGCCCGCCGCGCATACCCGCTGTGGACGTCGCGCCGGATGCGGCTAAGCTGACGGCGGGGACGAGGGCGTGCATGGGGAACTCCTGGGCGGGTCGGCGATCTTCGAGGCGAGTATAGCGGCCAGGCGATGGCCGCGTCAGCGAGGCGACGCGCATGAGCGACACGGCGAAGGGCAACGGACCGGCACGACGGGCGGGACGTCATTTCCTCCAGATCCCCGGACCGACCAACGTCCCCGACCGGATCCTGCGCGCCATGGACATGCCGACGATCGACCATCGTGGCCCCGAGTTCCAGGCGCTCGGCCGCGACGTGCTGGAGGGCGTGCGCGGGATCTTCCGGACCTCAGGGCCCGTCATCATCTATCCGGCCTCCGGTACCGGCGCGTGGGAAGCCGCGCTCGTGAACACGCTGTCGCCGGGCGACCGCGTGCTGATGTTTGAGACCGGACATTTCGCGACACTCTGGCGCGAACTGGCCACGCGCCTCGGCCTCGAGATCGATTTCGTCGCCGGAGACTGGCGCAGCGGCGTCGATCCCGCGGCGCTCGCCGCCAGGCTGCGCGCGGATGATGGCCAGCGGATCCGCGCGGTCTGCGTCGTCCATAACGAGACCTCGACCGGCGTGACGACGGACATCGCGGCGCTGCGCCGCGCCCTCGATGCCGCCGGACATCCGGCGCTGCTGATGGTGGACACGATCTCGTCCCTCGGCTCGATCGACTACCGTCACGACGACTGGGGAGTCGACGTGACCGTGGCCGGCTCGCAGAAGGGGCTGATGCTGCCGCCCGGCCTGTCCTTCAACGCGATCGGCCCCAGGGCGCTGGCCGCCAGCAAGACCGCACGCATGCCCCGGTCCTACTGGGACTGGGCGGCGATGCTCGGGCCGAATGCGAGCGGTTTCTTTCCCTACACGCCCGCGACGAACCTTCTCTACGGGCTGCGCGAGGCGATCGCCATGCTGAACGAGGAAGGCCTCGACGCAGTGTTCACCCGGCATGCGCGCCACGCCGAAGCGACGCGCGTCGCGGTGGATGCATGGGGGCTGGAGATCCTGGCCCGGAACCCCGCCGAACGGTCCAACGCCCTCACCGCAGTCGTGATGCCGGACGGCCATGATGCGGACGCGCTGCGCGCGACGATCCTTGCCGGCTGGGACATGTCGCTGGGCCAGGGCCTCGGCCGGCTCAAGGGCCGCATCTTCCGCATCGGTCATCTCGGCGACTTCAACGACCTGGCGCTGCTCGGGACCCTCGCCGGCATCGAGATGGGACTCGCACGCGCGAACGTACCGCATCGTCCCGGCGGCGTCCGCGCCGCCATGGACCGGCTGCAGAGCGGTTGATCGCGCCGCCGCCGCGACCGTCAGTTGAGGTCTGAGGCGCGCATCCGCCCGCGCAGCTCGGCGGCCGCCTTGGCCACGCCGTCCATGTGCGGATTGATCCGCAGCGCGACGTCGAAGGCCGCGAGCGCCTCGCGCGGCCTGTCCTGACGCAGACAGATCTGCCCCAGCCCCGCCGCCGCTCCGAAATGCCGCGGCTCGCGCGCCAGGGTCCGCGCGATGTCGGCGAGGCTGTCGGCGTCGCGCCCTTCGACAAAGGCGAGCGTGGCACGCTTGTTCCAGGCCTCGGCCCATTCGGGTGCCGCCGCGACGAGACGGTCGAGCACGGATCGCGCCCGACGATGGCGGCGCTCGACGAGCGCGTCGATCGCCGCCGCCATCATCGCGTCGAGCGCGGGGTCGTCGTGATTGCTCCACAGCGCCCAGATGAGCGCCTCGATCTCGCGCGCGCCGGCGCGCGGCTGGACGCGCGCGAGATCCGCGAAGAGCCGCCGAAGCCGCGCTCCTTCGCGCGGCGCTCGGTCCCGCAGACGCAAAATTAAAGGCAGCCCGGGCCACGGCTCCCGCTCCCGGATCTGCGCCTCGAGATAACGACGGTACGAGTCCTCCAGCAACTTCCCGTCGTTGCAAAACAACACCAACTCGGGAACCGGAACCGTCACTCCGGAAGGAACATCCGGCTGCGTGGCGTACAACACCTTGAAGCGTCTGCCCGCACGCAAGCCCGGAGGATGGGCGGCAAGG
>CAYSUY010000082.1:0-8347 GCA_964434345.1 uncultured Acetobacteraceae bacterium | reverse complement strand
GTGCAGGGCCGCCGCGAGCGCCGCGTCGATCGCGGCGTCGATCGCCTCCTGCCCCGTGCTGCGCCGCGACGCGGGTCCGCTCACCGGAAATAGGCCTCCACCGTCTCCCAGGCGACTTTCTGGAGATGCTGCGCCGCGGCCGCGTCCAGACCCGCCGTGTAGGCAAGACCGACGGGAGAGCGGCGGAAGAGCGTCGCATAGGTCGTTGCCGCCGCGAGATAGGTTCCCGCGAGGCTGGGATGACGCTTGTCGGGGACGTAGAGGTCAAGCGCGGGCATCTGCGCGATCGACCGCGCAAAGGCGAGACCGGCGGGGATGACGAGCGCGCCATTGTCGTTGGCGGCCTTGGTATAGGCCTCGGCGAGTTCCGCGGTCATCTCGGGCTTGTCGGCATAGGCCCAGGACATGAAGAACACCGGCTGGGCCCCGTTGCTCCGGACCGTCTCGCTATGCCGGCGCGCAAACGCGGTGAACACGGCGCCCAGCGTCGGATGGATCGGGCATTGGCTGCAATCCATCATGATCGCGATGTCGAAGAGCTTCTGCTTCGGATCGTTGAACACGACGTTGTTGTTCGCGTCGAAGGAATAGGTCCCGATCCCGTTGGGCCGGAAATACGACGCGACGTCGTGCCAGTCGAAGCCGGATCCGCTGATGGTCACGGACGACGAGCGGAACCGATGGCCGCGCACGCCCTCGGCGACCATCCGCCCGACATGCCCGTGCAGGCTGTTGTTGTAATAGAAAAAGCTGTTGCCGATGTAGACGGCCGAGTTCGGCGCGGTGCCGAGTTCCTTGACCAGCGGCGGCGTCTGGGCGCCCGCCGGCGCGATGCCGGGCAGAGCGGCGAGAGCCGTCAGCGCAATCGCGGCCAGCACGCGCCGCAACGAAGACCGGTTGACCATCATTTGTCCCTCCCTGTCCCGGGTCGCGGGTCCGCCGCGCCCGGATGGACCGACGGTAGCGCCGGTACCACGCCATGCCCAGCGCCGTTCCCGCCGCGACACCGTTGTCACGCCATCACGTCCTCGGCATAGGAGAACAGCGCCGGCATCCCGCCGGTATGCAGGAAGACCACGGTCTGCCCCGCGCCGATGCGGCCGGCCCGGATATGCGCGATCAGGCCGGCCATCGCCTTGCCGGTATAGACCGGATCCAGGATCAGGCCCTCGGTCGAGGCGGCGAGCCGCAGGGCCTCGCGGCATTCCGGCGTGACCAGTCCGTATTTCGGACCGACGAAGCCCTCGTCGTTGTCGACATCGCCGGGCTGGATCCCGGCATCGATGTCCAGATGACGGGCCGCGGCGTTGGCGATGCGCGCGATGTCCGTCCCGCGATCCTCTTCCCAGCGCACTGGACTGATCCCCATGATGCGGGTCGGCAGACCGAGCAGACGCGCGCCGAGCAGCAACCCCGCCGGCGTCATGTTCGCGCCGGAGAGATAGACCGCGTCGGCGGTGGTCCCGCGCGCGGCGAGTTGTCCTTGAAGTTCCGCCATCGCCGCGACGTAGCCCACCGTCGAGATCGACAGCGTGTCCATGCCGAAGGGCGACACCAGGAAGGGCTTGCGCCCCTTGGCACGCAACGCCTCGACGCGGTCCTCGAGCAGCGGGGGCAGGCGCTGCACGTCGTCGATGTCGACGACCGTGACATCCGCGCCCATGAGCCGGTCGAGAAGCAGATTGCCCTGCGACGCCGGTCCCTTCACGCCGTGGACCAGCAGCAAGTCCACCTTCAGCCCGAGCCGGCATGCGGCCGCCGTGATCTGGCGGCACCAGTTCGACTGCGTATAGGCCCCGGCGACGATCGTGTCGCAGCCCGAGGCGAGGATGCGCGGGAAGAGGAGCTCGAGCTGGCGGGCCTTGTTGCCGCCGAAGGCCAGCCCGGTCATGTCGTCGCGCTTGACCAGGATGCGCGGTCCGCCGAGCGCCCGGGTCAGGTTCGGACATTCCTCGAGCGGCGTCGGCAGACACGCGAGACGCGTGCGCGGCAGGCGAGCGATGCGCGCCTCGAGTTCGGCCGGCGTGAAGCGGATGTCGGTCATGGGGTCGGATATCTCCTGGCTCGCGGGCGCTGCAGCGGCTGTCGGGCTAACCTGCCGACGACGGCAGCGGGCTCCATCCTGCGCGCGCACGCACGGCGTCGATCGTCTCCTGGTGCCGCCATCCATCGGCGAGGGTGAAGAACGGCGCATGCGCGCGGCCTTCGATCGCGGCTACGAAATCGCGCGCAAGCGCGTTCCACGCGCGGGCGGGGACCATCCAGCTCTCGTGCCAGTGCGGCTGCCGGTCGACCGCCGGCAGGGCGGACAGGATGTCGGCCCGCATAGGGACGACCGAGAAGCCCTCCTCGCCCTCGCGCCAGAGATGCACGTCGCCCTGGCAATAGGCCTGGTCGACATGGATCGTGCCCGTGCGCCCGTAGAAGGCGACGTAGTCCTGGTGCTTGCCCTTGCGCAGGCAGGAATGGCGGAACGTGACGCTCACGGCGCCCTCGGGATCGCCGTCCGGCGCACCGATGCGCGCCAGGACGGTGTAGGACCAGTCGCTGTCGACCACGCCCCAGGACGCGGCGCGGGCCTGCTCCGGCGAGACCAGTGCCTGTGTCCAGACCCGGAAATCATGCGGAAACGGAACGATCGGTGCGCGCTTGAGATCGTTGCGGGTCTCGCCCGCGACGGCGAGCGTCACGCCGCGGCAGACGCTCTCCGCGATCGCGAGCTTGTGGGTGAAGTTGTTGTTGAGCCTCCCGCCGCCATCGGCCAGCCGGTGCGGCCACCCGTAGGGCAGCCGCTCGTGCCAGTGATAATGCGACACGAACTCGGCCTCGAGCAGTTCGCCGATCGCGCCCTCCGCGATCAGCGCGCGCGCGAGCATTGCCGATGGCTGGTAGTTGGACGTGGCGGCGTAGGCGCTGTGCACGCCCGCATCGCGGACCGCACGCCACAGGCGCCGCGCCTCGGCGGCCGTCGGGGCGAAGGGCTTGTCGACATAGAGATGCGCGCGCACCGCAAGCGCCGCGTCGATGATCTCGGCATGGCTGTCGCCCGGCGTGGCGACGGCGACGATGTCCGGCCTGAGTTCGGTGAGCGTCGCGCGCCAATCCGTGCTGGCGATGGGTATCGCGAGCCGTGCTGCGAGCGCATCCACCACCGCCCTGGTCCGGCTCGCGATCGCGACGACCTCAGCGCCGGCCTGGCGCAAGGCCATCGCATGCCCCTCGCCTGCCGATCCTGCGCCGACCACCATTGCCCGCAACGCCATGTCCTGTCTCCTGCCTGCGACGCAGCGCGCCGCGCTATTGGGTACCGCGCAGACCGAGGATCGCGCGCGCCTCGGCCGGGGTCGCGACATCGGCGCCGAGCAGCCGCACCAGCCGGGTCGCCTTCTCGACCAGTTGCGCGTTCGTCCCGAACACGCCCCGCTCGACATAGAGATTGTCCTCGAGCCCGACCCGGATATGCCCGCCGAGAAGGATCGCCTGCGCCGCCATCGGATATTCCATGCGGCTGATCCCGAAAGCGGCCCAGTGCGCGCCCTCCGGCAGGAGGGTCTTCATGTGCATCATCGTCTCGGGCGTCTGCGGCGCGCCCCATGCGACCCCCAGAACGATCTGGAACAGCGGCGGCCGGTCGATGAAGCCCTGATCCACGAGATGGCGCGCGAGGCGGACATGCCCCGTGTCGAAGACCTCGAGCTCGGGCTTGGCCCCTGCCGCGCGCATCAGCGTCGCCATCTCGCGCAGATGGCGCGGGACGTGGACGAAGGCGACCTCGCCCATGTTCATCGTCGCGACGTCGAGGCTGCAGATCTCCGGCTTGAGTTCGGTGACGTGCCGGACGCGATCGACGGGCTGGGCCATCGTGCTGCCGGGTCCGTGCAGCCGCGGGTCGTCCGGATGGGGATCGTAGCGTCCGCCCGCGCCGCAGCTGAGATTGATCACGATGTCGGAGTCGCTCGCACGAATGCGCTCGACCACTTCACGGAACAGCTCCACGTCCCGGCTGGGCTTGCCGGTCTTCGGATCGCGGACATGGATATGCGCGATCGCGGCGCCCGCCTCGCCGGCCTCGATCGCGGCACGCGCGATCTCCTCCGGCGTCACGGGAATGGCCGGATGCTTGCCGACGGTGTCGCCGGAGCCGGTGACGGCACAGGTGATGATGACCTTGTCCTGCATGAGTCTCTCCCCTCAGCGTCCCTTGAAGTCGGGCTTGCGCCGTTCGAAGAACGCCGCGATGCCCTCGGTCCGGTCCTCGGTCGCGAAGAGGAACTGGAACGAGCGGCGCTCGAACGCCAGCGCGGCGTCGAGCGACTGGTCCGCGCCGCGCAGGATCGCTTCCTTGATCAGCTGGATGCCGATCGGCGGCAGTGCCGCGATCTCGCCCGCGACGGCAAGCGCGGTCGGCAGGACATCCGCATCCGGCACGACCTGGCTCGCGATCCCCATCTGCCCGGCCTGCACCCCGGAGAGGCGCCGGCCTGTCAGGGCCAGGAGCATCGCCCGGTGCTTGCCCACCAGCCGCGTCAGGCGTTGCGTCCCACCGGCACCGGGCATCACGCCGACGCCGACCTCGGGCAAGCCCAGGGTCGCGGTCTCCGACACGATGGTGATGTCGCAGGCAAGCGCGAGTTCGAACCCCCCGCCCAGCGCGAACCCGCGGATGGCGGCGATGGTCGGCTTACGCGATTCGGCGATCGGCCGCATGAGATCCGGCGCGCGGCGCGCCAGGGCTCCGGCAGCGTCGAGCGCCTGAAGTTCGCGCAGATCCGCGCCGGCGGCGAAGGCGATGCCGTTGCCTGTGAGCACGATGGCGCGGATGTCCGGCGCTTCGTTGGCGGCGGTGAACGCGGCCGCCAGTTGCTCGCGCACCGCGAGATTGAGGGCGTTGCGCGCCTCGGGTCGGTTGATCCGGACGAGCGCGACCGTCGGCACGGGATACTCGACGACCACCTCGCTCATGCGCGGCCCGGGGAAAGGATCACGACGGGCGGGATGCGATCCATCACAGCACCTCGGGGTTGACGACGAAACGGCGATCCGGCGCGCCATCGAACGCCGCGAGGACATTGCGCGCACAGACGATCGACATGCGACGGACGCATTCGCGGGTCAGCCCCGCATGATGCGGCGCCAGGAGCAGCCGGCCCTCGGCGAACAGCGGATCGTCCGCGGCCGGCGGTTCCTGCGCGAAGACATCGAGTGCCGCGCCGGCCAGACGGTTGCGGCGGAGCGCGTCGCGCAGGGCGTCCTCGTCCACGATCCCGCCACGCGCGGTGTTGATCAGCACGGCGCCCGGCCGCATCGCGGCAAGTTCGCGCGCCCCGATCAGGCCGCGGGTCTGCGCGGACAGCGGCAGATGCAGCGACACGATGTCGGCCTCGGCGAGGGCGCCGGCCAACGTCTCGCGCTTCTCGACGCCGAGCGCGGCCATGGCGTCCGCGGACAGCGCGGGATCGACGGCGATCACGCGCAGGTCGAAGGCAAGGCAACGCCGCGCCATCGCACGCCCGACGCGCCCGAGGCCGACCAGCAGGATCGTCCGTCCGGCAAGCTCCCAGGTGCTGGCGCTGTTGCGGACCGCCCAGCCGCCGGTCCGGACGGTGCGGTCAAGCTCCGGCACGCGCTTGGCGAGCGCGAGCAGCATCGCCAGGGCGTGCTCGGCGACCGGCACCGCGTTGGCGTCGCCGACCGTGGCGAGCGGGATGCCGCGCGCGCTCAACGCCGCAACGTCGATGTTGTCGTAGCCGACGCCATAGCGCGCGACGATCCGGAGCCGACGCGCGGCGTGCACGGTCTCGGCCGTGATCTCCGCCGTGCGCACGATCAGCGCATCGGCGTCGGCGACGATCGCTGGCAGGCGCTCGGGGCGCACGCGATGGAATTGCCGCACGCCGATCCCGGCGCGCTGGCAGAGCAGGTCGACACCCGCACCGTCGATCGTCCCGATCACGACGACCTGCCCAACCGTTGCGCGCCCTGCATCCGCCTGCGCGGTGCCACTTGCCTCGTTCAAGTCCGTCCCTCTCCGCCGCGCGACGCGGCCCCGCTCGTCATGGGCAGATTAGCCGCGCGCGAAGAGCCCGCGCAAACACGTCCGCGCCCGGGACCTTCGCGCGGCTGATGCGCCGGTCAGACCGAAACGAGGTCGGCAAGCCGCGCCCGCACCTGCGCCGCAGCGGACAGATCGAGCGTCGCCCCGGGATCGCGCCATCGCCAAAGCGCGCCGCCGGCATCGATCAGCGCGTCGATCCGCTCCACGGGCAGACCCGTGTCGAGGATCTCGTCGTCCTGCACCACCAGCAGCACGCCATGCACCCGCCTGGAGACAAGCAAGGCCCGACACCGCTGGTGCAGGCTCCGGAACGGCATCGGGATCTCGCGCCCGTCGCCATCCAGGGTCCGCGCGGCGCTCGTCACGAAGATCCCGGCCCCATCGCCGCCCCGCGAAGCCCGGCGCGCCAGCGCGGCGTCCCACGCAGCCTCCCCGCCGAACACCGCCTCCACGGGGATGCGGCCATCCCCACCGTCGAGGAGCAGATCGAGATAGTCGCGGATGTGGCGGCGCGATATCTCGCCCCCGCCCAGCAGAGGCGCGAAATTGACCTCGGCGATGATCGCGCCATTGCGATGCCAGGGCACGGATATATCCGGGCTGACGATGTCGACGCCGGCGACGTCGAGCCTGAAGAGATCGGCGGCGGCGCATGCGACCCGAAGCGTCTCCGGATCGACCTTGCCTGTGACATCCTCGTCCACGCCGCCCCAGGCCGTCGACTCGATCCGTCGCAACGCGACGAACACGCCGGCACCGGGGACCGAGGTCTCCGCGAGCCCTGAAGCCGCGAGCGACGCGCGCGCCAGATCGTCGAGGCCATGCAGATGCGGCTCTCGGCGCCAGGGCGGCAGGCGACGCTGGGCCGCGCGTTCCGCCGCCACGAGGGCCGCGACGTCGCGAACCCCATCTCCACGCACGCCGACCGGCAGACGCTTCACGGCGTAGAGGAGCCGTCCGGACATCAGGAACAGCCTGTGACAGGTGCCCTCGACCTGACGCTCCACGATGACCTGCTGCGCCGTGGACAGCCGCCGCGCCGTCTCGAAGGCCTGCCCAAGCCCTGCGGCGTCGACATCGACGCTGACGCCCTCGCCCCGATCGAGATCGGGCGGCTTCACCACAACCGGCCACCCGAGACGCTCTGCCGCGGCGAAGGCCTCGGCAACCGTCCCGACGACCCGGTGGGTCGGTGCGGGCAGGCCGGCGAGGCGCAGCAACTCGGCGGACAGCGGCTTCTGCAGCGCCAGCTTGCGGCCGATGGCGGAATCGCCTGCCGTCGTGCTGCGATCGGTGAGGCGCCCCTTCGCGCCCAGCCCAATCTGATAGACTCCTCCTCCGAGCGCCCGGAAGGGGATCCCGCTGGCATGCACCTCGCGCAGCAGCGGCAGAGTCGACTTGCCGCCGGCGGCGAAGCGCCGGATCGGCGCGATCGCCTCGCGCTCCATCCTCTCGAAAATTTCATCGCGTCCGTCTTCGGTCGGCGCGCGAGTCGTCATCCAGGCCGCCACGCGAAACGCCGTCGCGAAGGCGATCTTGTAGGCCGCGACCGGGATGTGGTCGATCGATGGCACGGCGATGGTGGCGGTCCCGCTGCCAGGCCCATGCCCGTCCCGACCACAGGCGAGCACGCGCAGGGCATCGAAAACGGGAAGCCCGGCCGCCTGCAGCAGCGCGCGCGCCAGATGCAGGATCGGTTCGATACGGCCCGCGATCTCGCGATCGTCCGCCCCGGCTCCGGCAGCGACAGGCACCGGCGCCTCACCCTCCGGCTCGAGCCGCAGGAGGTCCAACCACGCCGCAAGCAGGGGAGCCTGCGGTACGCCCGCCATATCGAAAATCACGGCGATCCGTTGCGCCGGTTGCCGGAGCCCGGAAGGCGGGAGCGTATGCGGTCCGCGTCGCGTCATGGAGGCAGTATCCGACGCGCGGCGCACCAAGGGAAATGCCCACGAACCGCACCATGAGGAGGAGGGCCGCGGCATGCTTGCCGGTCGCCCGACGAGGCGTCTAAGCTTCGAGCAAGTTCAAAAAGGGAGGGAGCCCCATGGCGTCCATGCGTCGTCGTTCAGTCCTCGCCGGGGCCGCAAGCCTCATGGCCGCGCCGCTCGTGGCCCGTGCACAGGCGGTGAAGCCACGCCTCACGGCGATTTCGCAATGGTCCGCCGGCAGCGATGGCGCGGCGATCACCGCACTCGGCAAGAAGTTCGAAGAGCGCGGCGGTGTGTGGCAGCACTCGCCGGTGCCCGGCTTCACGACCGACATGATGAACAAGCTGCGCGCGCAGATCAT
>CAYSUY010000081.1:10798-17641 GCA_964434345.1 uncultured Acetobacteraceae bacterium | reverse complement strand
CGTCGATGTCGTCGTCCACGACGATCACCCATTTCGTGTACATGAACTGGCGCAGATACGACCAGACGCCCAGCATCACGCGCTTGGCATGGCCGGGATAGGCCTTCTTCATCGACACCACGGCGATGCGATAGGAGCAGCCCTCGGGCGGCAGCCAGAAATCCACGATTTCCGGGAATTGCTGGCGCAACAGCGGGATGAAGACCTCGTTGAGCGCCTCGCCGAGCACGCTGGGTTCGTCGGGTGGACGGCCGGTGAAGGTCGAGAGATAGATCGGGTCGCGCCGCATCGTGATCGCGGAGACGGTGAAGACCGGGAACCTCTCGACGCTGTTGTAATAGCCGGTATGGTCGCCGTACGGCCCCTCGTCGCCATGGTCGTCGAGGCTGACATGGCCCTCGATCACGATCTCGGCCTCCGCAGGGACCTTGAGCGGCACGGTCTTGCAGTCGACGAGATCGACCCGCTTGCCGCGCAGCAGACCTGCGAACTGGTACTCGGAGAGCGTGTCGGGCACCGGCGTCACCGCCGCCAGGATCGTGCCGGGATCCGCGCCGATCACCGCCGCGGCGGGCAGCGGCTCGCGCTTGCCGCTCTTCTGCCAGCGCTGGTGGTGCTGGGCGCCGCCGCGATGCTTGAGCCAGCGCATCAGCGTCGTGTTCCGGCCGGTCACCTGCATGCGGTAGATGCCGAGATTGAAGCCGTCCTCGCGCTTGGCCGTCGGCCCCTTGGTGACGACCAGCGGCCATGTGATCAGCGGCGCCGGCTCGCCGGGCCAGCAGGTCTGCACCGGCAGGCGGGCGAGGTCGATGTCGTCGCCGGTGAGCACGATCTCCTGGCAGGGCGCGGTTCCGAACAGCCGCGAGGCCGGCTTCATGGCGAGTACGGTCTTGGCCAGCGGCAGCAATTCCAGGGCCTCGCGCCAGCCCTCGGGCGGCTGCGGCTGGCGCAGGAAGGCGAGCGTCTCGCCGACCTCGCGCAGCTGGGCCGGCGTCCGGCCCATGCCCCAGGCGACCCGTTCGACCGTGCCGAAGAGATTGACGAGGACAGGGATCGCAGAGGGCGAGCCATCGGCGCGCAGCGGCGCCTCGAACAGGACGGCCGGCCCCTTCTCGGCGAGCAGCCGGGTCTGGATCTCTGTCATCTCGAGCACGGTCGAGACGGGCTCGCGCACGCGCACGAGGCGGCCTTCGCGCTCGAGATGGGCGATGAACTCGCGTAGCGATGCATAGGGCATGGGCGTCGATCCGGTGCGGGACGGGCCCTCCCTTTAGCGCCTAAACCCTGCCCGCGTCGCCGGTCTCATGCAGGGCGGTCCGCCGCGCCGGCGCGCAATGGCGGGCGAGCACCTCGGCCACATCGGCGAGTTTGATGGGCTTGGCGAGGAAATCGTCCATCCCGACCGCCTGGCATTGGGCGCGATCCTCCGCGAACGCGCGCGCGGTCATCGCCACGATCGGTATGCGGCGCTTGCCGGTCTGCTGTTCCCGGGCACGGATCTCGCGCGTCGCCTCGAACCCGTCGAGTTCGGGCATGTTGCAATCCATCAGCACCAGATCGATCCCGTCGGATGTCGCGAGCCGCGTCACCGCCGCGCGCCCGTCCTCGACGCTCTCGAAGCCCAGACCGAGCCGACGCAGGAAGGCCTCGATGACAAGTCGATTGGCCGCGACGTCCTCGGCGATGAGCACGTGGCCTTTCAGCAGCCCCGGCGCGACCCGGTCTGCCGGTTTCGCCGCCGCGCCGGGCGCCGTGGCGGTGGCCAGCGGCGCCGCCCGCAGCGTGAACCAGAATCGCGCGCCCGCGCCTGGCCTGCTCTCGACGCCCGTGCCACCGCCCATCTGTTCCGCGAGCATGCGCACGATCGACAATCCCAGCCCGGTTCCGCCGGTCTGCCGCGTGGCGTGATTGTCGAGGCGCGTGAAGGGGTGGAAGAGGCGCGCGACCTCCTCGGGCGTCATGCCCGGGCCCGTATCCACGACCGAGAATTCGAGCAGCGCCTCGTCCGTGCCGACGGCCTCGACCTCCCGCGCCACGACGCGGATCGAACCCGCCGGGGTGAATTTCAGGGCATTGCTGACAAGGTTGGACAGCATCTGGCGGATGCGCCCGGCATCCGCGCGATAGCAGCGCCGCGGCCCCTGCCAGGCCGTCTCGAGCAGGATGTTGCGCTCGCCGGCCATGTCGGCGAAGAGCGCGCGGACCTCGTCGAGCGTCGTCGCCGGACAGAAGGAGGCGGGATCGAGCGCAAGGCGGCCGGACTCGACCTTCGACAGATCGAGGATGTCGTTGAGGATCTTGAGCAGCGCCTCGCCCGAGGCCGCGATGGTGCGGGCGTAGTCGCTGCGGCGCGCCGGCTCGAGATCTTCGGCCGACAGGATCTCGGCGAGGCCGATGATGCCGTTCATGGGCGTCCGCAATTCGTGCGACATCACCGCCAGGAACTGGCTCTTCGCCGCGGAGGCGTCCTGCGCCGTCTTGACCGCGCGTGCGAGGTCGTCGCGCATCTGCGACAGCGCCGCCTGGATCTGGCCCCATTCATCGTCGCGCGTGGCCATGGGCCGGGTCTCTGGAACGCCCCTGGCGATCGCGTCGACCTGGTGCAGGATCGCCGTGAGCGGGCGCTGGATGCCCGAACGGATGATCCAGCCTGTCAGCAGCAGCGACAGCAGGACGATGGTTGCCGCGGCGAGGCCCAGGCGCCGCAGCGCGCCGTCGATGGCGCGCTCCAGATCCGCGTCCAGGGCCAGCGCGCGCTGCTGGGACAATTCGTCCATGCGCGTGGTGAGCAGCGCGATCTGCGCCTTCGTCGCGAGGGTCTGCGACACGGCGGCGTCGAAGCGCGCGAGCGCCTCGAAGAGGTCGGCCGCCTGGAACCGGAGCAATCGCGTCACGACGGCGATACGCGCGCGGGCGTTGGACATCTCCGGCGACGCCGCGACGAAGCCTTGCAGACGCAGTTCCAGATCTTCCAGCATGTCGAGCGCGCCCAGACGCGCCGGATCGTCGCCACCGTTGACATGCGAGGCGATCTGCTTGCCGACCAGAAGCGCGGTCTCCCGGAAGCCGGAGATCAGCAGCATGATCTGGTCGAGATGGCTGAGGTCGCGCCGCGCCAGCGTCTGCTCGACCAGCGCGCGCGCCGTGATCGTGTCGAGCGCGCCGAGCTCGAGCAGGAGACGCTCGTCCAGGCGCTGCAGTCGGATCAGCGCGCCCCGGATGCGCTGGCAGGACGAGATCATCTCGCCCGCGGCGGGCCGCAGGCGACGGATCTCGGCCGCGACGCCGCTGTCGACGTCGAGCCGTTCGATCTCGTCGAAGCCGGCCACGAATTCGACCCAGTCCGAGTCGAAGGAGGCGTCGCGGCAGCTGCGCGCGAGCAGCGCGATGCGTGCGTTGACGGCGGCGAGCCCGCGTTCGAGCGTGGCGTTGGCGACGATGCGCGCGAGTTCGTCGCGCGCCATCGCGCGGGCAAGCTCCTGGACGCGATCGAAGCTCGCGTAGACGACGCCGCCGACCACGGCGAGGGCGAGCGCGTTGAGAAGGACGAGCGACAGAAGCCGCCCGCGCATGCCCGCGACGGGAAGCCTCATGGCCGAAGGGGTGCGCCGGGTCCGCTTTCCGCCCGGTTCAGTTCTGCTCGCGCACCAGCGCCGCGCCGCGCAGGACCTGCGGCCGGATCTCGATGCCCGCCGCCGCCATCGCCGTCACGTTGATCACCCGCTGACCGCGCACATTGCGCACGATCGGGATCTCCGTGACCGGCGTGCCGCGCATCGCCTTCAGCAGCATCTCCGCGGAAGTGTCGCCCTGCTCCTGGCCCGTCTTGACCACCGCCGCCCAGGCGCCCTGCTCGACCTGATAGCGGTTGCCGGCGAGGATCGGCCCGGGGAAGCCGGCGCGCAGGAGCTTGATGACCTGGGCGTGGTTCATCGGCGCGTTCCTGGCGTCGGTGATCCCCTCGAGGCTGTCGACGAACAGCGTGTCGCATGTGCCCTTCATCCCGGCGACCGCGCGGTCGAGTTCCGCCACGGTCGAGACGAGATGGAACGTCCCGGCCCGCACGGGATAGGTGTCCTTTTCCTGCTCCACGAGCGTGCGCAGCGACAGGCCGGGCGGGACGTTGTTGGTCATGAAGCAGGCGCTCTGGATCGTCGGCACCATCTGCTTGATGAAGGCGAGCGATTCTCCGACATGGGCGCGCTCGAGGACGCCCGAGACATTCGCGGCGGGGAAGCCATGGGCGGAGGGCGCGGCGTTCACGCCGTTGAACATCACGGGAATGGCGACCTTGCCGCGCAGATGCGGCACGACGAACAGCGTCTGCGCATCGTCGTCCGCGGCGATCACGCCATCAGGCTGCAGGGTCTGGAACAGTGCCAGCGCTTCGGCGGCGCGCTTGGGGCCGTTCGCGGGGTCGACCTTCGTGTCCATGTGGAAATAGGTCACCTCGGCATGCGGGCGCAGCACCGCGTCGATGCCCTCGGCGATCTCGCGGACCCACGGATTGTTCGCCTCGTAGCTCATCACCACGAGCACCTTGAACGGTTTGGCCACCGCGGAGGGCACCCCGAGGACGAGGGTCGCGCATACGAGCGCGCGGAAGAACGCCGAGATCGTCATGGTCGTGCTGGCTCCAGGTCGGGTCATGGGCGTCCCCAAGCGGTACGAGGGAACGGCGCGACGCTAAGCCGCCATCTCGACGCAGGAAAATTAAGAAGTGTGAAGCGCGTCGACGCTCACTCGGCGCGCCGCGTCGCGAGAAAGATCCCGGGCAGGACCAGGGCGACGCCGATCGCGTGATGAAGCGCGAATCGTTCGCCGAGAAAGAGCGCGGCGAGGCCTGCGGTGTAGAGCGGAATGAGATAGAGGATCAGCCCGGCCCGTGCCGTGCCCAGGCCACGCTGCACGAGGCCATAGGTCTGGTAGGCGCCGACCGAGGCGATCGTCGCGAGCAGGGCGATCCAGCCGGCCGAGGCCGCGGTCGCCGGCGGCGGACCGACCAGAAAAGCCTCCGCGATGGCGAAGGGCGCCAGGGCCGCGACGCCGCCCGCCGCGATCCAGGTAAAGCGCAGATTGAACCCGAGCCGGGATGGCCAATGTCGCAGCAGCACCGTGTAGACCGCCCAGCCGACCGCGCCGACGAAGGCCCAGATGTCGCCGATCGCGAAGCGCAGCCCGAGCAGCGTGTCGAGCGAACCGCGCAGCACGACGACGAGCACCCCGGCGAGGCTCAGCGCGATACCCAGGGCCTGCGGTGCGCGCAGGATCTCCCCGAAGAGCGCGCGACCGAGCAGCACGATGAGCACCGGCGCCGCCGCGTAGATGAGCCCGAGATTGGTGGCCGAGGTGGTGTGCGCGGCCAGATAGACGAAGGCGCCGCAGACGCCCATGCCGATCGCGCCGAGCGCCAGCAGGCTGCGCCATTCGGCACGGGCGACGTCGCGGCTCTCCCACAGCGCGCCCCGCAGCAGGAACGCCATCAGCAGCGTGGTCGCCGTCCAGCGCCAGAACGCGAGTGCCACGGGCGGGAAGACCTCCGCGGTCGCGCGCGCGACCAGCATGTTGGTCGCGAACATCGCGGGTGCGACGAACATCAGGGCGTGGGCGAGGCGATGGCTGGACATCGGCGGCTCCATCGGGCGCCATCCGGCGCGGTCGCGTGCGTGATAGACTGCTCGCCTTGTCGTCACCAGTCGCGATCCGTCCCATGAGCCCCGCCTTTCCTGCAGAGTTCTCCGACCTTTTCACGCCGGCAGGGCGCCGACATGCGGCGCGCCGCGATGGCGCGCTGTCGGCGCATGCGTCGCCCTTCCTCGCTCTTGCGAACGTGTTGGATCCGGTCGCCGTCGCCCGCGGGCGCGCGGCGCTGGAGGCGCATATGCTGCCCCTGCTGTCCAGAATGGATGCGCCGATTCCCGACTGGACGATCTGGAACCAGACGCGGTCCTTCCAGGAGCGTCTGCCCAAGATCGCGCGTCTTCGGACGGCCACGCTCGAGCGCCGCGGTACGCGGGCGTGGCGCGCGGCCGAGGAGATCGGCGCGATCGCGCTGCTCCGTTCCCAGAGCCTGCGGCGGTTCGGGGAAGCGCTGACGGGACGGCGGCTCAAGCCGGGGGCCGGGTGCCAGATCCTGTGCTACGGGCCCGGCGACTACATGGGGCCGCATCACGATCACCATCCCGACATTCCCGACGCCCGCGACGGCTATCTCGACATCCATATCGGGCTGAGCACGCCCTCCGTTCGCCGCCAGACGCTGTTGCTGGCGCGCGACGGGCATCTGAGCGACATGGTGGAGTTGGCGCGTCCCGGCCTCGTCACGGCCTATCGTCTGCCGTTCTGGCATCAGGTCGCGCCCCTGGAACCGCGACGCGGCGCGGATCCCGCGACAGCGCTGCGCTGGGTTCTGCTCGCCAGCTTCCGCTTCGCCGACCGGTCCTGATCGTCCCTGCCGCGCGGGATCAGTCCTGCGGCCAGGCGACCCCGTCCGGGCCGAAGAGATGGCAGGCGCCCGGTGGCAGGCCCACCGATACCGGCACATCGAGGGCGAAGCCCGCGTCGTCCGCGGCCTGCACCGTCAGGGTCGCGTCGCCGTCGAGCGCCAGATGCACGAGGGTCGAGCCGCCGAGCCGCTCGATCAGCACCGGCTTGCCGGCGATGCGAGGCAGGTCCGTCGCCGCGGGGCCGCAGACCAGATGCTCGGGCCGGATGCCGAGCGTCGCGCGATCGCCGCGTGGCGCATGGGGCAGGTCAGCGACCGTGCCGCCCGCCAGGCGTACCCGCGCGCCGCCGCCGGGTGCCGTCTCGACCGCACATTCCAGGAAGTTCATCTTCGGGCTG
>CAYSUY010000081.1:0-10788 GCA_964434345.1 uncultured Acetobacteraceae bacterium | reverse complement strand
AAGCCGGCGACGAAGAGATTGGCAGGGCGGCGATAGAGATCCATCGGCGCGCCGACCTGCTCGACGCGGCCTGAATCGAGGACGACGATCCGGTCCGCGAGCGTCATCGCCTCGACCTGATCGTGCGTGACGTAGATCATCGTGCGCGCCAGCTCGCGGTGCAGCCGCGCCAGCTCGACGCGCATCTGGACGCGCAGCGCGGCGTCGAGATTGGAGAGCGGCTCGTCGAAGAGAAACACGTCGGGATCGCGCACGATCGCGCGGCCGATGGCGACGCGCTGGCGCTGGCCGCCCGACAGCGCACGCGGTCGCCGCGCGAGCAGCCCTTCCAGGCGCAGCGTGCGCGCCGCGCGGGTCACGAAATCCTCCCGCTCGGCGGCGCCGACGCCGGCCATCCGCAGGCCGAATTCCATGTTCTCGCGCACGCTCATATGCGGATAGAGCGCATAGGACTGGAAGACCATCGCGATGCCGCGCTCGGCCGGCGCGAGATCGTCGACGCGCCGCTCGCCGATCGAGATCTCGCCCGCCGAGACGTCCTCCAGCCCCGCGATCATGCGCAGCAGCGTCGATTTTCCGCAGCCCGAAGGCCCGACGAAGGCGACGAAGGACTTGTCCGCGATCGAGAGGTCGACGCCGCGGATCACCTCCAGGGGCCCGAAGGATTTGCGCACGCCGCGCAGTTCGACACCGGCCATGGCTCACTCCTCGCCTAGATCGTCGCGCATCGCGCTCATCCCTTCACCGCGCCCGCGGCGAGGCCCTTGACCATCACGCGCTGGACGAGGACGAAGAGCAGGACGACCGGCAGGATCGAGATGATCCCGCCCGCCGCCAGCGAACCCCAGGGCAACTGGAACTCGCCGACCATCAATTGCAGCCCGACCGGCCAGGTGCGTGATCCGGTGCTGGTCGTCAGCATGAGCGCGATCAGGTACTCGTTCCAGGCGCCGATGGCGATGAACACCGCGGTCGCCACCAGTCCCGGGAGGGCCAGCGGCAGCACGACCCGCAGCATCGCGCCGATCCGGCTGGTTCCGTCGACGCGTGCCGCATCCTCGATCTCCGGCGGAACCGCGTCCAGGTAGCCCTTCATCATCCAGATGAAGACCGGCAGCAGGAACGTCGTGTAGGCGAGGGCGAGGCCGATGCGACTGTCCAGCAGGCCGAAATTGCGCATCAGGATGAAGAGCGGGATGATGATCGCGACCGCAGGAAACATGCGCACGACCAGGAATCCCAGCATCAGGGCGGTGCGGCCACGGAAGCGATAGCGCGCGATCGCATAGGCGGCGAGCGTGCCGACCGCGGTGCAGATCGCGACGGTGATGGCGGTGACCACGGCGCTGTTCACGATCAGCGCCGGGAAGTTGGAGCGGGTCCAGATCGCGACGTAGTTCTCGAAGGTGATCGTGCGCGGCAGATAGGTGAGGCGCGCGGAGACGATCTCGCTCTCCGGCTTCAGCGACACCAGCAGCGCCCAGAGGATCGGGAAGACGGCGAAGGCGACGATCGTCAGCATCGCCGCGTAGGAGAGGGCGATGCCGATGCGCCGGCGCGTGCGTTGCGATCGGATCACGGGCATCAGTCCTTCATCACGTTGGACAGCCGGACATAGGCCCAGGAAAACAGCATCAGCAGCAGGAACATCACGGTCGCGAGCGCGCTCGCGTAGCCGAAGTTGAATTCCTTGTAGGCCTTCAGGAACGCATAGAGCGACAGCACCTGGGTCGAGCGGCCCGGCCCGCCGCCGGTGAGGATCAGCAGGATCTCGGGCGAGTTCACGAGGCTGATGACCCGCAGCACCACCGACGCCACGATGATCATGCGCAGCTGCGGCAGGGTCACATGGACGAATTGCCGCCAGGCGCGTGCGCCGTCGCAGGCCGCCGCCTCGTAGAGATCGCCGGGGATCGCCTTGAGCGCCGCGAGGATCAGCAGCGCGAAGAACGGGAACCCGTGCCAGATCTCGACGAGCAGCGCCGCGAGCAGCGCGTAGTCCGGCTCGGCGAACCAGGCCCTGTACGTCTCGAGCACGCCGATGCGGACCAGGACGTCGTTGATCACGCCGAGCCGCGGGTCGAGCATCATCGCCCAGATGTTCCCGGCGACGACGTTGGGCAGGAACCAGGGCAGCAGGACGAGCGCAGCGGCCAGCTTGAAGCCCGGGAGGTCGCGGTTGAGCACCAGCGCCGCGGCGAGCCCGAGGAGCAGTTCGCCGATCACCGCGCCGGCGACCCAGATCACGGTGTTCTGGAGGCTGAGCCAGAAGAGGGGATCGTCGGCGATGTCGGTGAAATGCCGCAATCCGACGAAGCCGTCGCGATCCGGCCGCGTCAGCCGCATCTCGTGCAGCCCGAGCCAGAAGCCGTGCGCCGTCGGATAGAGGACGATCGCGAGGATCATCGCGAGGCAGGGCAGCAGCAGCAGCCACGCCCAGCTTCGCCGCTCCGACAGCCGTCCGATCCATCCCAGGCGGACCAGCGGGACGCGCCGCGCGTCCCGCGCCGCCGGCGCGGCGGCAATCGTCATACGCGCGCCACCGCCGTCTTCTCGACGCGCTCCCAGTCGATCGCGAAGCCGAGGCCGGGCGTATCGGGCGCGGTCAGGACGCCGCCCTCGATCGGCAGCGTCGCCATCCGCGACAGGCTGCGGATATGCGCCTCGTCGTAGACCAGCTGCTCGTAATAGTCGTTGTTTGTGATCGCGGCGCAGAGCTGCGCGTTGGCGAGGCCCATGCCGTGGACCTGGGCGCGCATGCCGTGACATTCGGAGAGATGCGCGATCTTCATCGAGCCGGTGATGCCGCCCTTGTAGAAGCTGCTCACGCGGGTCATGTCGAGCGCGCCGGCCTGGATCCAGCTGGCCATGTTCCAGTGCACGCCGTCGGAGGTCTCCGCCGCGAGCACCGGGATGTCGAGCGCGTCGCAGAGCTTGCGATAGCTGCCGAGCTCGAATTCGCGCATCGGTTCCTCGTACCAGAGGAAACCGAGATCCTCGATCACGCGGCCGAAGCGCATCGCATCGACATAGTCCCATCCAGCGGAGCCGTCGAACATCAGGTCGGCATCGGGCCCGGTCCATCTGCGCAGGTTGCGGCAGAGTTCGGCGTCGGCCTTCCAGTCGCCCCAGGCATGGAGCTTGAACGCCTTGAAGCCGACATCCATGCACGCCTTGATGCAGCGTTCGTACTCGTCCATCGTGTCCCAGGTGACCGTGGATGCGTAGGCCGGGATGCGGCGCGTGTTGCCGCCGAGCATCCGCCAGAGCGGCATGCCGGCCTTCTTGGACTTGATGTCCCAGGCCAGCTGGTCGGCGAGACCAAGCAGTCCCATCTGGAACTCCTCGATCCGGTCCAGTTCCCAGATCAGGTGCCAGAGCCGCTCCGTGCAGGTCGGATCCTCGCCGATCAGCGTGCGCAGCCGGCGTTCGACGATCGACAGCGCGCCGACGCCGCGCGCCTGGCTCGCCTCGACCTCGACGACGCCGTGGATGCCCTCGTCCGTCTCCATGCGTACGACGGCGCCCAGCGGCTTCTTGCCTGGCGGCGTGCCGTCGCCCGATCCCTGCAGGCCCGTGCGCCAGCGATAGGCGTGGGCCGGCGGGTCCTTCTCGATCAGCCAGCAGCGGATGTCGGTGATGCGCATGTCGATGTCCTCGGTCGGGGCAGGAGGGCGCGCCGGACGGAGCCGGCGCGCCGCACGTCGTGGTTACCTGACGGCCGCGTCCAGGCCCTTCATCATCGCGTCCACGGCCTGCGCCGGGGTGGCGCGCCCGACCAGGACCTTCTGGAACTCCGGCAGCACGATCTGCTCGGACCAGCCGGCGCCGCCGACGAAGTTGATCGGCAGCAGCCCGACCTTCAGCGTCTCGACGGCCGCCGTGTAGAGCGGGTTGCCCGCGATGCGCGGATCGGCGGCGACGCGGGGCGAGGACGGGAAGTAGCCGGTCTCCTCGAGGAAGGCGAGCGCGGGGTCCGGCTCGGCCCAGAACGCGATCCAGTTGAACGCCGCGTCGATGTTGCGGGGGTTCATGACGCCGTTGAAGAGATAGGAGACGCGCGCGATCCGGGCGGCCGGTCCGGCCGGGATCATCACCGTGCCCCATTGCTCGGGCTTCATCGCATCGCGGATCTCGGTCAGCGATCCGGTGTGGTGCATGACCATCGCCGTCTGACCGGTCTTGAAGGCCTCCATGATCTGCCGGAACCCGTCATTCGGCGCGGAGGGCGGGACGGCCTTGTGCCGGGTGTGGAGCTCGGCCCAGAAGGTGAGCGCCTCGATCGCCTTGGCGCGATCGATCGCGGGCTTGCCGTTGACGACGATCGGCGAGCCGAAGCTCTCGAACATGTCGAGCACGAAGGCCGCGCCGCCGGCGCCGCCGCGCAGCGAGAAGCCGTAGCGGTTCTTCGCCGGGTCGGTCAGCTTGATGGCCGCGGCCTGGAACTCCGCCAGCGTCTTCGGCGGGGCGAGGCCGGCCTCGGCGAACCAGTCCTTGCGGTAATACATCCAGTTGATGAACGGGAAGGCGGGGATCCCGTAGATCTTGCCGTCGACGGTGCAGCCGCTCCAGGCATCGGCCGGGTACTCGGCGAAGCGCGACCAGGCGCGCACCCGCGCGTCGATGTCCGTCAGCGCCCGCATGGCGACGAGGTCCTTGACGCGCTCGGTCGTCACCATGCCCGTGTCCGGCCGCGCATTGGCGACGACCGCGGCGGTGACCTTCGCCATGTATTCGGGATTGGGGATGTTCTCCTGGGTGACGGCGAGTTCGGGCTGGCGCTGCTTGAACTGGGCGAGCACGCGCTCGAGGCCCTTGTACTCGGTCGTCGAGGTGAAATGGTGCCAGTAGTTGATGGCGCCGCGTTGCGCCCGGGCGGTACCGGGCAGCGCCGCTGCGAGCGGCAATCCGGCGAGCGCGCCGAGCGCGGCGCGGCGGTGCAATGTCGTCATCGTCGTTTCCTCCGTTGTCCTGGGTCTTGTGTCCCGTGTGGCGTGTCTCGTGTGGCGTGTCTCGTGTGTGGTGCCGCCCGGATCAGCCGAGCCGGATCGGGCTGGACAGGGGTGCCGGCGGCAACGCTTCGGGTCGCAGCACCTCCGGTGCCGCATGGTCGCGGCGCGCCGCTTCGGCCAGGACCAGCCCGTGGCCAGGGCGTTCCGGGGCGTGGATATGGCCGTCGCGGATCTCGTAGGGCGTCTCGACGAGGTGCCCCAGGTTCTGGAACGAGTATTCCAGCCAGGGGACCTCGGGCAGTGCGGCCGCCATGTGGACGCCGAGTTCGAGCATGGTGTTGCCCAGCGTCACCGGAATCCCGTGCTCGGCCGCGAGCCAGCCGGCGCGCATGACGTCGGAGATCGCGCCGTGGACGTTGAGCATGTCGGCGCCGCGGGCCTCGAGCAGCAGCCGCTTGCCGTGCAGGTCGAGATACTCGCCGGAATTGACATGCACCCAGGGCGCACCGGCGCGCAGTTCCGCGAGCCCGGCGAAATCGTCGCGCAGGATGGGATCCTCGATCCACAGCAGGTCGAAGCCCTCGCGGCGGTAGATGTCGAGGCGGCGCAACGCTTCCTTGGGCGACCACGCCTCGTTGCTGTCCGCCATGTAGGGGCCGACGCCGCCGGTCGCCTGTTTCAGCAGATCGAGACGCCGCAGATCCCAGGCGACGTCGGGATGGCCGACCTTGATCTTGAAGCCGCGATAGCCCTGGCGTGCAGCCTCGCGGAAGAAGGCCGAGAACTCCGCATCCGTCAGGTGATAGTCGAGGCCGCTGGCATAGACGCGGACCCTGGGGTCGGTGCCGCCGAGGAGGCGGAAGAGCGGCAGTCCAGCCTGCTTCGCCGCGAGGTCCCAGCACGCCTGGCCGACGCCCTCCTCGAAAGGCAGCGAGGCGGCGCGCCGGTTGCCGCCGCGCGGGCGACCGATGCGGTGCACCAGCCCGGCCGGGGGCTGACCGTCCAGCCGCGGCCAGATCTCCTCGCGGAAGACGCGCTCGAGTTCGGCCAGCGCCGGCAGCGGATGGAACAGCGCGGCGCCGAAGCCGAGCCCGACATCGCCCGTGTCGGCGATCAGCTCGATGGCCACGACATGGGCCTGCGCGATCTTGACCTGGCTGTCGCCGATCACGCGGTCGCGCGCGAACTGGAACCGGGTCAGCCGGAACCCCTCGATCTTCATCCGCGACCTCCCCTATCGGCGAGAATGACAATCAGTCGGGTTCGATGATACATCACAGCTCATGTTTGATAAATCAGATTCCTGCGACGACCTCGCCGGGCTGGTGGCGAGGCTTGGCCCCGACACCGGTACGGGCGACGCCGATGGTGGCGCGCCAGGCGAGGAGAACCGCCTGAGCGACATCGCCGTCCGCCGCTTTCGCGAGGCGCTGTTCGGCGGCGTGATCGAACCGGGATCGGTGCTGTCGCAGTCGGATCTCGTCCGGATGCTGGATGTCCCGGTCGGACCGCTGCGCGATGCGCTGCGCCACCTGCAGGCGGAGGGGCTGCTGACCATCCATCCGCGCTCGGGGATCGAGATCCGCAAGCCCGACCTCGAGTTGCTGCGGCACAGCTACCAGATGCGGCTGATGCTGGAGCGTCCGGCGACGCGGCTCTTCGCCGACGCCGTGCCGCTCCGCGAGATCGACGTCCTGATCCGCGCGCATCGCGCGGCGATCGCCATCGTCGACGGCCGCGAGTTCAGCGACGACGATGCGCGCGCGGCCGAGGCGCTCGACCGGCGCTTCCACGCCCGGATCGTCGGCGCGCTCGCCAATCCGCTCGCCGATACCGCCTATGGTCAGGCGCAGGATTTCATGCGTCTCGTGCGCCTCGACCGGCACTATCGCCATTCGACGGCGATCGCCATCCGCACCTTCAACGAGCACCTCGCGATCCTCGAGGCGATGCGCAGGCGCGACGCCGCCGCCGCGGAAGCCGCGCTCGAGGCGCATTTCGCGCGCGCCATGCAGCGCGCCATGGGGATCGTCTGAGGCTGCGCCCGCGCGGTTGCGCCGGCGGTCATGGTCCGGCGGCGAGCGCCTCCGCGATCAGCGCCGCCGCCTCGTCGACCATCGCACGGGTGACGTCGAGATGGGTGCAGGCGCGCATGCGTCCGCCCAGCGCGCTCAGCGCCACGCCGCGGGACCGCAGCCGCGCCAGAAGAGTTGCCTCCGGCACGCCGGTGGCCGCGATGTCGAAGAAGACGAGGTTGGTCTCGGGCGTCTCGACGACGAGGCCGGGCAGGCGCGCCAGCGCGCCGGCGAGGGCGCGCGCATTTTCGTGGTCCTCGGCGAGGCGCGCGACATGGTGGTCGAGGGCGTGGAGGCAGGCGGCGGCGCAGAGGCCCGCCTGGCGCATCGAGCCCCCGAGCCGCTGCTTCCACCGCCAGGCCTCGTCGATGAAGGCCGCGCTGCCGCACAGAACGGCGCCGAGCGGCGCCCCCAGCCCCTTGGTGAAGTCGAGCCAGACGCTGTCATAGGCGGAGACCATGTCGGCGGGCGCGATGGCGGCGGCGACGCAGGCGTTCATCAGACGTGCGCCGTCCATATGCGTCGCCCAGCCGGCCTCGCGCGCGACCGCGGCGACCTCGTTCAGCTGCGCGAGCGGCCAGACCGCTCCGCCGCCGATATTCGCCGTCTGTTCGACCTCGAGCAGGCGCTGCGGCGGCGCGTAGCGGCTGCGCGGGCGGATCGCGGCGCGCACGGCGTCGGCGGAGAAAATGCCGCGCGGCCCGCCCAGCGGCAGGATCTGCACGCCGGTGAGGGCGGCATGGGCGCCCCCCTCGCTGTGCAGGATGTGGCTGGTCTCGTGCGCGACGACCTCGTCGCCCTTGCGGCAATGGGTGAGGATCGCGATCACGTTGCACATCGTGCCGGAGGGCAGGAACATCGCCGCCTCCTTGCCGGTGAGCGCGGCCATGCGCGCGCAGAGCGCGTGCACGGTCGGGTCGTCGCCGTGCTGCTCGTCGCCGACCTCGGCGCGCATCATCGCCTCCTTCATCGCCGGCGTCGGCCGCGTCTGCGTGTCGGAGTAGAGGTTGATGCGCAGTGGCGGCGCGCCGGCGGGCGGGCGCGCGGGGGCATGGACCATGGGAACGCGGTCTCCGGTTGTGGCGTGTCGGCGCCGCCATCCTCGCAGGACGCGGCGGCGACGATAAGTCCTCAGTCGCCGCGGGCCAGGGCGTCGATGAAGGCGCGGCTGGCGCGCGACAGGCGCCGCGTGCGCGGATAGAGCGCATGGATCGAGAGATCGGGGGTCCGCCAGCCGGGCAGGATGGCAACCAGCGTGCCGCCGCGCAGCGCTTCGGCGACCAGGAAATCGGGCAGCAGCGCGATCCCGGCGCCCGCGACCGCCGCCTCGCACAGCGCCTCGCCGTTGTTCGAGGACAGGCGCCCGGAGGTCTGGACGCGCAGCGTCTCGCCGTCGCGGCGGAAGCGCCAGGTCGCGCCGGTCGCGAGGTTGCGGTATTGCAGACAGGCATGCGTGGCGAGGTCCACCGGATGCGACGGTGCCGGATGTGCGGCGAGATAGGACGGCGCGGCGCAGGCCACGGTCGCCGCGCCGCCGATGCGCCGGCCGACGAGGCTGGTGTCGCGATCCGCGCCGATCCGGATCGTCACGTCGAAACCGCCGGCGACGGGATCGACGAAGCGATCGTCGAGGTCCAGTTCGACGGCGATGCCTGGATGTGCGGCGAGGAAACGCGCGACCGCGGCGGCGAGGCGCAGGCGGCCATAGGCGATCGGCGCGTTGATCCGGAGCCGGCCGCGCGGCTCGCGCAGGCGGCTGGCGATCGCCCCGTCGGCGGCGTCGATGCGGTCGAGTATCTCGACCGCATGGACGAGATAGTCGCGGCCCGCGTCGGTGAGCGACAGCGCGCGGTTCGAACGGATCAGGACCTGTGTCCCGAGCCGTGCCTCCAGCGCCATCACCAGCTTGCTGATGCGCGAGCGCGACTGGCCGAGCCGCCGGCCGGCCTCGGCATATCCGCCGGCCTGGGCCGCCGCCACGAAGGCCCGCATCGCGTCGATCCTGTCCATGTCCGTCGTACCTGTCGCCATGTCGCCGGATCGGCGACGTCGTGTCGCCGCGGCGCCGCCTGTCGCCGCGCCGGCGCCGAGGGTATCCCGGTGCGCGATCAAGATGGAGTGTCTCATGACCCGGGTTCTCGTCCTCTATTATTCGAGCTACGGCCACATCGAGGCCATGGCCAGCGCGGTCGCCGACGGCGTGCGCGAGACCGGCGCCGAGGCGGTCATCAAGCGCGTGCCCGAGACGGTTCCCGAGGCTGTCGCGCGCCAGTTCCATTTCAAGCTCGAGCAGGTTGCGCCGATCGCCACGGCCGACGAATTGCCGGGCTACGACGCGATCATCTTCGGAACGCCGACACGCTTCGGCAGCGCGGCATCGCAGATGCGGTCCTTCATCGACCAGACCGGCGGCCTCTGGGCCAAGGGCGCGCTGGTCGGCAAGGTCGGCAGCGTCTTCACCTCGACCGCGACCCAGCATGGCGGGCACGAGGCGACCATCCTGTCGATGCACACGACGCTCCTCCATCACGGCATGGTCGTCGTCGGGCTGCCCTATGCCTTCCAGGGGCAGATGACGCTCTCGGAGATCGTGGGCGGGTCGCCCTATGGCGCCGGGACGATCGCCGGCGGCGACGGTTCGCGCCAGCCCAGCGCCATCGAGCTCGACGGCGCCCGTTTCCAGGGCCGTCACGTCGCGGCGATCGCGGCGAAGCTGCGCGGCTGACCCGCCGCGGGCGCCGCGCCCGCTTGCGTATCCATCGATGCCGCGGTCCGGCTGCCCGCTGTTTTGTCGCGTGATCCCTGTCGCCGGCGGTTCCGCCTCCGACGATCACGATCTAGGATCGGACGCGTGATGGACACGCGCACGGAGGCGACGATGGACGAGCTGACCAAGGAGCAGGCCGAGTTGCAGGCGCGCGCGCGCGCGCTCGCGGCGGAGATCGCGCCGGGCGCCGCCGAGACCGACCGCAGCGAGGCCTATCCCTGGCATGTGGTGCGTCGCATGCGTGAAGAGGGCTTCTTCGGGATGACGATCCCGCGGGATCTTGGCGGCGGCGGCCTTGGCTATTTCGAGGCCGTCCTGGTCGTCGAGGAACTCGCGAAGGCCTGCGCGGTCGCCGGACGCATCGCCGTCGAGGCCAACATGGGCGCGATCGGCGCGATCATGGCCTATGGCAGCCCGGCGCAGCGTCGGCTGGCCGCCGATCTCGTCCTTTCCGGCGACAAGCCGGCGATCTGCATCACCGAGCCGCAGGCCGGATCCGCGGCGACCGAGATGCGCACCACGGCGACGCGGCGCGGCGATCGCTGGATCCTCGATGGCGAGAAGACCTGGATCACCGGCGGCGGCGTGTCGCGGCTGCATCTGATCTTCGCGCGGGCGATCGAGGATGGCCGCGCGCGCGGCATCGGCGGCTTCATCGCGGTGCGCAACGGCGCCGAGGATCCGGCCGGGCTCGTCGTGGCCCGTCGCATCCCGTCGATGGGCCTCAAGGGCATGCCCGAGGCGGAGCTAAGCTTCGCGGGGCTGGAGATCGCCGACGACATGGTGCTGCGTCCGCCGGGCGGCTTCGGCAAGGGCTTCGGCGCGCTGATGGATGCCTATAACGCGCAGCGCTGTGGCGCGGCGACGGCGGCGCTGGGGATCGCGGCCGGCGCCTTCGACGACGCGCTGGCCTATGTCCAGCGGCGCGAGCAGTTCGGGCGGCCGATCTGCGAGTTCCAGGGCCTGCAATGGATGCTGGCCGACATGTCGATCG
>CAYSUY010000080.1:0-17665 GCA_964434345.1 uncultured Acetobacteraceae bacterium | reverse complement strand
TCATCACCGGCAGCTCGACCGCGGTGATCCGCGGCGCGGCGCAGGGCGAGTACGCCATGGCGCTGACGCTCGAGGACAATGCGCAGCGCTTCATCGACGGCGGTGCGCCGCTGAAGATCGTCTACCCGAAGGAAGGCGTCTCGGTGCAGTCGGACGCCATGGCGCTGGTCGCCAAGGCGCCGAACCCCGCGGCGGGCAAGGCCCTGATCGACTACATCGTCTCGGCCGAAGGGCAGGGCGTGATCGTCAAGGCCTCCGGCCGCCGGCCGATCCGCACCGACGTTCCGGGGCCTGAGAAGGCGATCGACGCCAAGAGCCTGCCGGTCAATACCTATCCGCCCGAGTGGGGCGTCGCGAAGCACAAGGAGTTCATGGACCGCTATCTGCGTCTCGCGCGTCGTTGAGCGGTTCGCGGTTCATGACAGACCATGTCGCCATCGAGGACGTGATCAAGCGGTTCGGCCCGCTGACCGTCCTCGATGGCGTCAGCCTCTCCCTGCCGAAGGGCGAGTTCCTGACCCTGCTCGGCCCCTCGGGCTGCGGCAAGACCACCTTGCTGCGGATCATCGCCGGCTTCCTCCAGCAGGATCGCGGCCATGTGCGGGTCGGCGGTCGCGTGATCGACTCCGAGCCGCCGCATCGCCGCGATTTCGGCATGGTGTTCCAGCACTACGCCGTGTTTCCGCACATGTCGGTGTTCGACAACGTCGCCTACGGGCTGCGTGCGCGCGGCGTCGAGAGCGGCGAGATCGCCCGCAAGGTGGCGTCGGCCCTGGCCCGTGTCCGGCTCGCCGACTACGCGCAGCGCTTTCCGCCGCAATTGTCGGGCGGCCAGAAGCAGCGTGTCGGCCTGGCGCGCGCCATCGTGATCGAGCCCGAATTGCTGCTCATGGACGAGCCGCTCTCCAATCTCGACGCCAAGCTGCGCATCGAGATGCGGCAGGAGATCCGGCTGCTGCAGCGCGAGCTCGGCATCACGACCATCTACGTGACGCATGACCAGGAGGAGGCGCTGGCGGTGTCCGACCGCATCGCCGTCCTCGAGCGCGGTCATCTCCTGCAGATCGACGTCCCGCGGCGGATCTACGAGGATCCCGCACATCTCTTCGTCGCCGATTTCATCGGCGGCGCGAACAAGCTCGCCGCGACGGCCGAGGATGGCGCCGTGCGTCTTGCCGCCGGTCCGGTCGTCCCGGCGCGCGCCACGGTGACCGCGGGAACCGCCCTGACCGTCACCCTGCGCATCGAGGACCTGCGTCTCGCGCCGGAGGGGCCGGACTGGTTGCGCCTCCCGGCCCGGGTCGTGCTCGCGTCTTATCTGGGCGCGCGCCAGCGCCTTGCCTGCACGCTGCCCGACGGATCGACGATCGAGGCCGATCTCGATCCGGCGGCCGGGCTTCCCGATCCCGGCGGTGCGATCGACCTCTGGTTCTCGCCCGTCAAGGCGCGGATCTTCGCCGCCGCCGACGGCCGGAGGGTCGGTTGACCGGTCGCTCCCTCGCCGCGACGTTCCGCGATCCCTGGACCCTGATCGGCCTCGCCGGCGTCGCCTTCACCCTGGCCTTCGCGGTCGCGCCGCTGCTGGCGCTGTTCGCGCAGAGCCTGGTCGGACAGGATTGCGACTGTATCGGCTTCGAGAATTTCGAGATCTTCTTCGGGTCGCGCTATTTTCGCCGCGCGCTCTTCAACAGCCTGACCGTCGCCGGATCGGCGACGCTGCTGTCCCTGGCGATCGGCGTGCCGCTGGCGATCCTGTTTTCGCGCTTCAGCTTTCCCGGCAAGACCGCGCTCATGGTCATGGTCGTCATGTCCATGCTGTCGCCGCCCTTCATCGGCGCCTATGCCTGGATCATCCTGTTCGGGCGCGGCGGCATGGTGACGCTGTTCGGGCGCGACGTGCTCGGCATCGAGCTGCCGACGATCTACGGCCCCGCCGGCATCTCGCTGGCCAGCGCCTTCAGCCATTACCCCATCGTGTTCTTCGTCGTCTCGGGCGCGCTGCAGCGCATCGACCGCAGCTTCGAGGAGGCTGCCGCCAGCCTCGGGCGCAGGCCGGCGATGGTGGTCGCGACCGTGACGCTGCCCCTGGCGCTGCCGGGCGTGGCGACCGCGGGGCTGCTGGTGTTCCTGAGCACGCTCGCGGATTTCGGAACCGCGAACATCCTCGGCGAGGGCGAGCGCTATCCGGTGCTCGCGACGCTTGCCTACTCGCTCTATCTCAACGAGATCGGTGGCGAGCCTGGCATGGCGGCGACGACCAGCGTCGTGCTGGTCGCGATCGCGCTGCTCCTGGTGCTGCTGCTGCGCGCGGCCTCCGGGCGCCGTTCGGTGGTCGGCGACGCCGCGGCCCAGCAACCGAAGCCCGTGACCCTCACCGGCAACGCGGCCTGGATCTGCGCCGCCGTCACCTTCCTGGTCGTGGCCATCGCCAATCTTCCGCTTCTGGTGGTCTGCATCTCGTCCTTCCTCGACGCCCGCGGCGCGGTGTTCCAGCCCAGCTTCAGCCTCGAGAACTACCAGAAGGCCTTCGCGCTGATCGGCGATGCGCTGTGGAACAGCGTGATCTATGCGACCGTCGCCCTCGGCGTGATCGTCGTGGTCGGCGCCGCCTTCGGCTACTACATCACCCGTTACACGGGCGCGCTGTCGCGTGCGCTCGACCTGCTCGTGATGGTGCCCTTCGTGGTCCCGGGCACGGTGCTCGGCATCGGCTACGCCTCGGTCTTCAACGGGCCGCCGATCTACATCACCGGCACCGCGACCATCATCGTCGTCGTCTATGTGGTGCGCCGTCTGCCCTATCTCACGCGCGCCGCGGCCAGCGTCGTCTACCAGATCGATCGCGGTCTGGAGGAGGCGTCGCTCAATCTCGGCGCCCGTCCGCTCGCAGGATTCCGCAAGATCATGGTCCCGCTGATGCGCCCGGGCATCATGGCGGGCATGACGATCGCCTGGCTCGAGGTGTTCAACGAATTGTCGGCGTCGATCGTGCTCTATACCGGTGCCACCCGCACCCTGCCGATCGCCGCCTTCCAGCAGGCCTTCAACGGCGATATCGGGATCGCCGCCGCCTACGCGGCGATGCTGGTCGCCATCACGGCGGGCACGCTGGCGGTCGTCATCCGCCTGGGCGGCGCCGAACAGACGCTGTCGATGAAATAGGCGCGCGCCGTGCCCCGTCAGGGTACGGCGGCGATGACGAGAAACGCGGCGAAGATCACGACATGCACGCCGCCCTGCAGGACGGTCGTGCGCCCCGCGGCCAGCGTCAGCGTGCTCGCGAAGAGCGACAGGACAAGCAGCACGATATGCTGCGCCTGCAGGCCCAGCGCCAGCGGGACTCCGAGCGCGAGCGCGACCACCGTCACCGCCGGGATGGTCAGCCCGATGCTGGCGAGCGCGGAGCCGAGCGCGAGGTTGAGGCTGGTCTGCAGCCGATTGGCCTGGGCGGCGCGGAAGGCGGCCATGCCTTCCGGCAGCAGGACCACGGTCGCGATGACGATGCCGACGCAGGCATCCGGAAGCCCGGCCGCCGCGATGGCGCGATCGACGGCGGGCGACAGCGTCTTCGCCAGAAGGATGACGGCGGCGAGCGACACCAGCAGCAGCGCCGCGCTCGCGGCGACGACGCGGTTCGCCGGTGGTGGATGACCGGCGTCGTCGCCGGCTCCCTCGTCGAGGAAATAGCTGCGGTGCCGTACGGTCTGGACGAACAGGAACAGCGCGTAGAGGGCAAGCGAGACGATCGCCACGAAGACCAGCTGCGACGGCGCGTAGACCGGTCCCGGCGTGGTCTGGGTGTAGTTGGGCAGGATGAGGACCAGCGCCGCCAGCGTGCCGAGCACGCCCAGTGCCCCGCTGGCGCCGTGGGCATGGAAGCCCTGCTCGTGGTGACGGATGCCGCCCACGAGCAGGCACAGCCCGACGATACCGTTGAGGACGATCATGACCGCGGCGAAAACCGTGTCGCGCGCCACTTCGGCGGCGCCATCGGGGGCGGAGAGCATGATCGAGACGATGAGCGCGACCTCGATGACCGTCACGGCCACCGCCAGGATCACCGAGCCGAAGGGTTCGCCGACGCGCAGCGCGATGATTTCGGCATGATGGACGGCCGCGAAGACTGCGCCGCCCAGAAGCAGCGCGGCCAGCGCGATCACCGGGCCGGCGCCAGGATCGGCGAGGCCGAGCGTCTTTGCGCCAAGCAGCGCGGCGGCGGCGAGCGGTGCCGCCCAGGACCACCAGGGCAGATTGTCATGGGATGTGGCCATCGTAGTCCCTTCTCGGTCGTCTCTCGACGGCCGGTGGCGGTCAGGTGAAAAGCCGCATGCCGATCAGGCCCGGCGCGAGCAGCCCCGCGGCCCAGATCAGCGCCGATGTCGTCGTGGTCAGCAGAAAGCGCAGCCGGCTCATCTCGAAGATGCCGGCGATCAGCGTGACGCTGGCGCGCAGCGGCCCGAAGAAGCGGCCTATGAAGACGCTGGCGATTCCCCAGCGATGGAAGAACCGCTCGCCGCGGGGCAGCAGGTCGGGATGGCGGTTGAGCGGCCAGAGCCTGAACACGGAATGCCCGTATCGCGCGCCGAGCCAGTAGGAGATCCAGTCGCCGAGCGCAGCCCCGCAGGCGGCCGCGAGCCACAGGCTCCAGAAATCCAGCGCGCCCGCGCCCACGAGCGCCCCGATGCCGAACAGGATCACGGTTGCGGGGAAGAGCAGCGAGAGCAGCGCCACGGATTCGCCGAAGGCGAGCACGAAGACGATCGGTGCCGACGCGGCCTTGTGGGTTTCGACGAAGACGAGGAGGTCGTGGACGAGTGTCTCGATGGCTTCCATGGTCGACCGGCGCGGGCGGCGGGAGAGACGGCATAAGAGATCAGCCGTGCCCCCGCCGCAATCCGTTTCGCAAGGCGTGTCAGAGCCAGGCTGGCACCTCGCGCGCCAGCGCCGCCTTGCGCGCGACCGCCGTCGCGCCGGCCAGCGCGAAGCCATGGAGGCTGCCGTCCGCGCCCACGAAGCGGGCCGCGATCCCGTCTGCGGTTTCGTCCTCCTGCCAGTCGCCTCGCGCCGTCGCCGGTGGCGGAGAGACCACCACGGGCAGCGCCGGCGTCTTCACGACCACGGGCATCGCCGGATAGGCGACCGGCGTCGGTGTCCCGGCGAGGGTCCGCGCCAGGGCGCGCGCGCAGGTCATGAGCGGCATGACGAAGGGCAGCGACAGGCCCTCGACCTCGGCGCAGTCGCCGAGCGCGAAGATCGCGGGGTCGCTGCTGCGCAGCAGCCGGTCGGTCCGGATTCCGCGCCCGGTCGCGAGCCCGGCCGCGGCGGCGAGCGCGACCCGCGGCGCAAGACCGATCGCCGAGAGCACGAGATCCGTTTCGATCGCCGGGCCTTGATCGAGTTCGACGAGGAGGCGATGGCCACTCGCGCGCCGGTGCATCGCGCAGGGCGTCCGGCCGAGATGCCAGGCGACGCCCGTCGCGTCCAGCGCCTGCCGCAGGGCCGCCGCCGCCCGCGGTGGCAGGAGCCGTCCGAGCGGGTGCGGCGCGAGGTCGACGACGTCGACGCCGTACCCGGTCGCCGCGAGGTCATTGGCGAACTCGCATCCGATCAGGCCGGCGCCGAGGATGGCGACACGCCGCGCGCCCGCGAGCGCATCGCGGAAGACGGCATAGCCGGCGAGATCGTTGACGGTCAGCACGTCGTCGGCGCCATCGCCCGCCAGCACCGGACGGCGCGGGTCGGCGCCGAGCGCGAGGACCAGCCGCCCATAGGCGAGCGTGCCGGCGGCCAGGTGCAGACGGCGCGCATCGCGGTCGATCGCCGCGATGCGGGTCCATGGACGCAGCTCGACGCCGAGCTGCGCCGCGACCTGGGCCGCGCCGGCGCTGGCCAGCTGCGCCGCGGTACGGCCGGCGGCCAGCGCGTTCGACAGCATCGGCTTCGAATAGGAGACGCCGTCGTCGGCGGTGACGACGACGACCGGTGTCGCGGCGTCGAGGCGGCGGAACTCGCGGGCCACGGCGAGGCCCGCGAGGCCGCTGCCGGCGATCACGATGGGGTTCATGGGTCGTCTCTCTTTCCAGTGAGGCCGGACCGTCGCTGTCGCAACGACGGTCCGGACAGGTCGCGGCCGATCGGCGCGGTCTCAGGCCGCCGGGGTCTCCTGCATCTCGAAATCGGCCTTCGCGACGCCGCAATCGGGGCAGGCCCAATCCGCGGGGATGTCGGCCCAGCGCGTTCCCGGCGCGATGCCGTCTTCGGGGAGTCCCTTGGCCTCGTCGTAGACGAAGCCGCACACGATGCAGGTCCAGATCTTCATGATGGATGTCCTTTCGGGGGATGGTGACGGCGGGGATGGCGGATCAGGCGTCGATCCGCGCGAGCGCCTGGCGGTAATGGTTGGCGTGGCGTTCCTCGACCTTGGCGAGCGCCGCGAAGCGCTTGGCGGCCTTGGCGAGCGTGGCCGCGAAGCGCGCCGCGTGGGCGCGGGACTCGGCGATCTGTTCGTCGATCTCCGCGATTGCGGCCGCGTTGCCTTCCGCCTCGGCGGTGCGGCGGAAGCCGGGGTACATCTCGCTGTACTCGTAGGTCTCGCCGTCGATCGCGATCCGCAGGGCGCGGGCCGGGGTCGTCTCCGCGGCGGGATACAGAAGATCGAGATGGCCGAAGGCGTGCTGGACCTCCTGGTCGGCGGTCTCCTCGAAGATCCGCGCTGTCTCGGCGTCGCCGGCCGCGCGGGCGAGCTTCGCGAAGTAGCGGTACTTGATGTGGGCCATGGACTCGCCGGCGAAGGCCGCCTCGAGATTCTGCAGGGTCTTGAGTTCGGGACGGGTGGTCATCGTCGCTCTCCTTTGCGCTGTCGCGTGCGTTTCGACGCGGCGGAAGATGACGGCGGGCGATAGATTGTTGAAATAAATTGAATTTCATTTTATGATCGAAAAATCCTATCAACCGCGGACGGAGCCAAGACCCGCCATGCGCGCCCTGCCGTCGCTGCGTCAGCTGCGCTACCTCGTCGCCATCGCGGAGCATCGCCATTTCGGCCGCGCGGCCGAGGCCTGCTTCGCGACCCAGCCGACGCTCAGCGCCGGGCTGAAGGAGCTGGAGCAGCTCCTGGGCGTGCGCCTGGTCGAGCGCGACCGCCAATCGGTGGCGATGACCCCGGCGGGCGAGGAGGCGGTGCAGCGCGCGCGCGGCCTGCTTGCCGCCGCCGAGGACCTGGTCGAGACGGCGGCCGGCGCGGCGGAACCGATGTCCGGGCTTCTGCGCCTGGGTGTGATCCCGACCATCGCGCCCTTTGTCCTGCCGCGATTGCTGCCGGCGTTGCGCGCGCGCCATCCGCGGCTGCGGCTGGCCTTGCGGGAGGATCTGACCGCCGCGCTGATGGAGCGGCTGGCGGGCGGCGGGCTCGACGCGGCATTGATCGCGCTGCCCTACGACACCGAGGGCATGCTGGTGCGCGCGCTGTTCGACGACGAGCTCCTGCTGGTGGCGCCGGTCGGCGACCCTGCCTTGCGGCATGCGCGGCTTGCCGTCTCCGACCAGCTCGTCGCCAGCCTGCTGCTGCTGGAAGAAGGCCATTGCCTGCGCGACCACACGCTGCAGGCCTGCGGTCGCGCGCGGGTCGAGCGTGTCTCCGGCATCGAGGCGACGAGCCTGCTGACGCTCGTCCACATGGTCGAGAGCGGGCTCGGGCTCGCCCTTGTCCCGGAGATCGCGGTCGCGGGAGGCGTGCTCGCGGGCACGGGCCTCGCCGCGCGCCGTCTCGGCCCGCCCGCGCCGCGGCGCAGCATCGCGCTGGTGGCCCGCCGTTCCACCGCGCGGCGTGCGGATTTCGATCTGCTCGCGCAGACGATCCTGGACGCGCGCGCCGGCACCGATGCGTTGAACCTGTCGGGTGCTTGCGCCTAATCTCGCGCCATCGCACCGAGGGGAGGATCATCGCCATGGCGCATCTGACCGCCGCCGAACAGGCCCGTTACACGCGCGAAGGCTGGGTCGTGCCCGAATGGCGCCTGCCGAAGCCGCGCGTCGACGCGATGCGCGAGGCGCTGGACGCGCTGATCGCGGCCAACCCGGGCGTGCGTCCCGAAAAGCTGGTCAGCGCCCATATCGAGGGCCGCAATGCCGAGGGCGTGAACGGTTCGCGCGCGTTCTTCGATCTCGCCACCGACAAGGAGATCGTCGAACTGGTCGCCGACGCGATCGGCGACGACATCATCCTGTGGGGCTGTCAGGTCTTCTGCAAGCCGGGCGGCGACGGGCTCGAGACGCCATGGCATCAGGATGGCCAGTACTGGCCGATCCGCCCTCTGGCGACCTGCACCGTCTGGGTGGCGCTGGACCCGTCGACCAAGGCGAATGGCTGCCTGCGCGTCATCCCGCGCAGCCATGAGGCGAAGTCGCTCTACAGCCACATGCGCGAGGACCGAACCGATGTCGTGCTGACCCAGCGCATCGACGATCCCGGATTCGACGAGGCGAAGGCCGTCGACATCGAACTCGAGCCTGGGCAGATGTCGCTGCACGACGTCTACATGATCCACGGCGCCAATCCGAACCGCTCCCCGCAGCGCCGTGCCGGCGTCGCGATCCGGTTCATGCCGGCGACCTCGGTCTTCGAGCGCAACCTGATCGAGACCTCGGACAAGAGCGGCTTCAAGGTCGACTTCTCGACCCGGCCGCTATGGCTTCTGCGGGGTCAGGATCGCACCGGGCGCAACGACTTCACGGTCGGCCACAACCGCTGAGAGGTCGCGTCCCGCCCCGCGCCCTGCAGAACCGGTCAGGGTTTCGCGCGGGGATGGGCGCGCGCGTAGACCTCGAGCATGCGCGCGGGGTCGACCGCCGTGTAGCGCTGCGTCGTGGTGAGCGACGCGTGGCCGAGCAGGTCCTGGATCGCGCGCAGATCCGCCCCCGCGCCGAGCAGATGGGTGGCGAAGGAATGGCGCAGGGCATGCGGCGTCGCATGTTCCGGAAGGCCAAGCGTGGCGCGCAGGCGTCGCACCGCCGCCTGCACGATCTCCGCGCGCAGGCGCCCGCCGCGCGCGCCGAGGAACAGTGGCGCACGCGCCCCGCCGTCGCGAAAAGGGCATAGCCGCAGATAGGCGTCGATCGCGTCGCGGACCGCCGTCAGCACCGGCACGTCGCGCTGCTTGCGGCCCTTGCCAAGGACGCGCAGCGTGTCGCCGAGCGGCAGGATGCCGCGATCGAGCGCCAGGGCCTCGCCGATGCGAAGACCGCAGCCATAGAGGAGCGTGAGCACGGCGGTGTCGCGCGCCGCTATCCAGGGCGTGTCGGCGAGTTCGCCGGCGGCGTCGAGCGCGGCGCGCGCGTCTTCCTCGCCCAGGGGCCGCGGCAAGGCGCGCGGCAGGCGCGGCGCGCGCAGCGCCAGGACCGCCGCGTTCTCCCATGCTCCCGCGCGCGCCGCCCAGCGGTAGAAGGTCTTCACGGCGGAGATCGCGCGTGCGGTCGAGACGGCGGCATGGCCCGCAGCGTGGCGATGCGCGAGCCAGGCGCGCAGGTCGCCGATCGCGAGCGCGCCGAGCGTGTGCGGCCCGGCGGCCTGTCCGAGATGCTGGCCGAGAAAGGCGACGAAGCCCGCGATGTCCCGCGCATAGGCGTCGCGGGTCGGTGCCGCGGCGCCGCGTTCATGGGCGAGCCAGGCGAGGAAGTCGCGGAACGCCTCGTCCAGCCGCGCATCCGCGCCCGACAGCAGAGAACCGCCGCCGTCGCCGGTACCGCTCATCGCTCGAACCGGGCGGCGAGGTTCAACGCCAGGGCGCGTGCAAGGAAGAGCAGCAGGTCGCTGCCGCCGCCGCCCTGGAAGCGCGCCGTGTCGCGCGCGCCGAGTGCGAGCAGCCCCGGCGGACGGCCCGATCCGATGTCCAGCCGCAGCAACGCCTGGCTGCGGACCAGCGGCGCCGCGCTGCCGAACAACAATGGGTCGGCGGTGCCCTGGGCGATCGTGCTCAGCAGCGTCGCGCGGCCATTGGGAAGCCAGGTCTCGACGCGACCACGCGGCCAGAGCCGTAAACCGTCGGCGCGCAGCGCGAAAGGCGCCTGCGGATCGGCCTCCAGTCCGAGCACTGCGGCGTCGGCCTCGAGTTCAAGGGCGAGATCGACCGTCGCGGCCTCGACCAGCCGGTCGAGCGTGCGCGCGCCGAGCATGGCCAGGACCGCGCGATGGACGCGCCCCTGCGCGGCGAGGGCGGCGCGGCTGGCGGCCGCGAAGGCGGCATGGCCGTCCGAGACCCGTGCGAGTTCCGATTGCAGGCGGCGCGCGACATGGCGCTGGAAATCAGCGACCGCCTCGCCGTGTCGCGCATCGACCGGCGTGAGCGCGCGCAGCAGCTCGGGCCGGCCGGCGAGGAAATCCGGGTTCCCGGCGAGATAGGCGGCGACGGCCTCGGCATCGAGGCCGACCACGGGTGGCGTCGGTGCGGCCGCGCCGGGGTCGGACAAGCGCCTCAGCCCAGGATCGACTGGCCGGTCTTCTGCCAGTCGGCGAGGAACGCCGCGAGACCCTTGTCGGTGAGCGGATGCTGATACATCTGACGCAACACGTTGGGCGGCAGCGTCGCGACATGCGCGCCCAGCTTCGCCGCGGCGACGACATGGATCGGATGGCGGACCGACGCCACCAGCACCTCGGTGCGGATCGCCGGATAGGCGTCATAGATCTCGACGATGTCGGCGATCAGCTGCATGCCGTCGGTCCCGATGTCGTCCAGCCGGCCGACGAAGGGCGACACGAAGGCCGCGCCGGCCTTCGCGGCAAGGATGGCCTGGGCCGGGGAGAAGCACAGCGTCACGTTGACCTGGGTGCCTTCGTCGGCGAGGACGCGGCAGGTCTTGAGGCCGTCGGGCGTCAGCGGCACCTTGACCGCGACGTTGCGCGCGATTCCGGCCAGCTTCCGGCCCTCGGCGAGCATCGTGGCATGGTCGGTGGCCGTCACCTCGGCGCTGACCGGACCGTCGACGATCGCGCAGATCTCGCCGATCACCTCGATCATGTCGCGGCCGGATTTCGCGATCAGCGAGGGGTTGGTGGTCACGCCGTCGACCAGTCCGGTGCTGGCGAGATCCTTGAGTTCCTTGAGATCGGCGCTGTCGATGAAGAATTTCATGGGGTCCGCCCGCCATCGTTCGAGGCCCGCGGTCGCGCCGCGCGGTTGGCATGTGCCATAGCGCGCGCCCCCGCGTAAAGTCCGGGACGATGAACGCCGCCGACACCTCCGACGATGACCTCGTGCTGCGCGTGTTGCTGCCGCTGCCGCTCGCGGGCGCCTATGACTATCGCGCCGACCCGGAGGCGGGGCTGCAACCGGGCGATTTCGTGCGCGTGCCGCTGGGCAACCGGGTCGCTCTGGGCGTCGTCTGGGACGGCGCCCCGGACATCGCGGGCGCGACCGGCGCGAGGCGCCTCAAGGACATCATCTGCCGTGTCGGCGCGGCGCGGTTGCCGGCGGCGACGCGGCGCTTCGTCGACTGGGTCGCGCAGTACACCATGTCGCCGCCCGGCGCGGTGCTGCGCATGGCGATGAGTGTCCCGGACGCGATCGAGCCGCCGCCGCCGGTCCTCGGCTGGCGCCTTGCGCCGGGCGTGGTCGATCTGCCCGTCGTCGAGCCTGGCGCGCCGCGTCTGACGCCGGCGCGGCGGCGCGTGCTGCACGCGATGGAGGGCGTGCCGCCAGCCAGCATCGCCGCCATCGCTGCGCGCGCGGAGGTCGGCGCCGCCACCGTCAAGGCGATGGCCGAGGCCGGTTTGCTGGTCCAGGCGCCGCTCACGCCGCCGGTCGTACCTGGACCCGATGGCGACCATGCCGGTCCCAGCCTCTCGCCGGGCCAGGAGGCGGCTGCGCGTCATCTCGCCGCATCGGTGACGCAGGGCTATCGCGTGACGCTGCTCGACGGCGTGACCGGTGCCGGCAAGACCGAGGTCTATTTCGAGGCGATCGCGGCGGCGCTGCGCGCCGGGCGCCAGGCCCTGGTGCTGCTGCCGGAGATCGCGATGAGCGCGCAATGGCTGTCACGCTTCGCGGCGCGCTTCGGTGCGCCGCCCGCGAGCTGGCATTCGGAGCTGTCGCCTGGCGCGCGGGTGCGGACGTGGCGCGACGTCGCGGACGGCACGGCGCGGGTGGTGGTCGGAGCGCGCTCGGCATTGTTCCTGCCCTATCGCGATCTCGGCCTGATCGTCGTCGACGAGGAACACGAGCAGGCCTTCAAGCAGGAGGAGGGCGTCGTCTATCACGCGCGCGACATGGCCGTGGTGCGGGCGCGCCTGGGCGCTGTTCCCATCGTCCTGGTCTCCGCGACGCCGTCGATCGAGACCGTCGTCAACGTCTCACGCGGCCGCTACGACGCGGTGCATCTCGTGGCGCGCCATGGCGGGGCGCAATTGCCGCGCATCGACCTCGTCGATCTGCGCCGCGAGCCCCCCCCGCCGCGCCACTGGATCGGCCCACGTCTGCGCGAGGCCCTGGCTCAGACTCTCGCTGCAGGCGAGCAGTCTATGTTGTTTCTCAATCGACGCGGGTATGCACCGCTGACCCTGTGCAGGGCCTGCGGGCACCGTCTGCAATGCCCGCACTGCACCGCGTGGCTGGTCGAGCACCGCCTGTCCGGCCGCCTGCAATGCCATCATTGCGGCCATGGGGCACCGGTACCGCGGACCTGCTCGGCCTGCGGCGCAGAGGACAGGTTCGCGCCCTGCGGACCGGGGGTCGAGCGCGTCGCCGAGGAGGCGCGCGCCCTGTTTCCCGCGGCGCGCATCGAGGTCATGACGTCCGACACGATCGCCGGCCCGCAGGCGGCCTCTGCCTTCGTCGCGCGGATGATCGCGGGCGAGATCGACGTTCTGATCGGCACCCAGATCGTCGCCAAGGGCCATCATTTTCCCGGCCTTACCCTGGTCGGGGTGGTGGATGGCGACATCGGGCTATCCGGGGGAGATCTGCGCGCCGGCGAAAGGACTTACCAGCTTCTCCACCAGGTCGCCGGGCGCGCCGGCCGGGCCGGCCGGCCGGGCCGCGTGCTGCTCCAGACCCATGCGCCCGACCACCCCGCGATGCAGGCGCTCGCCGCCGGCGATCGCGACGGGTTCATCGCCGGGGAGATCGCCACGCGCGAGCGCCTGTCGCTGCCGCCTTTCGGCCGTTTCGCGGCCCTGATCCTGGCTGGACCGGACGCGGCGGTGCTCGACCGGACCTGCCGCGAACTGGCGCGCCGGGCGCCGCGCGGCCCGGCGATCGATACGCTCGGCCCCGCGCCGGCGCCGCTTGCGATCCTGCGCGGGCGGCACCGGCGCCGTTTCCTGGTGCGCGCGCCACGCGACGCGCCGCTCCAGGATCTGATCGCCGATTGGCTGCACGGGCTCCGGTTGCCGGGGTCTGTCCGGCTTCAGATCGACATCGATCCTTATAATTTTCTTTGAATCCGCAACGATAAGTGGCGCGTGCGTGGGCGGAGGGTGGTATCGTTAGAAATCAGTGACCGGTGTAACGACGCACAGAAGGAGCTCGTAACGCCATGACTTCCGTGAACAGCAATCTCGGGGCTCTGCTCCAGCAGCGCTACCTCCGCGGGACCGCGACGGACTCCGCCACCACGCAGAATCGGGTCGCGAGCGGGCAGAGGATCTCCTCTACCCTCGATGACGCGGCGACCATGGCCGTCGCCAACGCGGCGCGAAGCGACATCAAGGCCTATGCGGCCGCCGCAACCGCGCTGCAAGGCGCGACCGCCGCGGGCATGGTGGCGATCTCGGCCGGCGAATCGATCAGCTCCCGGCTCGGCGATCTGCGCGCCAAGGTGGCCCAGCTCGCCGACGAATCGCTGAGCCCGCAGAGCCGCGCGACCCTGAACGCCGATCTGTCCTCGATGGTCGCCGGCATCAACGATCAGCTCGCGGGCGCGAGTTTCGGCGGCACCAACCTGCTGGCGGGAGCAGGCACCGACCAGTCCGTGCCGACCGGGCCGGACGGAGGCGCGACGACGCTACGCGACAACAATGTCCAGCCGCTGGTCCTCGGATCGGTGGGCGGGGTGGCCGACGCGGCGACCGCGCTGCAGGACATCGACGCTTTCCGTCGCTCGCTGGACGGCGCCTTGAGCGGGCTGGGTAGCGACGTCTCGCGGCTGCGTGCGCAATCCGAAGTCGCACGTCAGGCCGGCGAGGCGACCCAGATCGGCCTCGGCGCATTGGTCGATGCGGATCTGGCGCGCGAATCGGCCTCGCTCGCGTCGCTGCAGGTGCGCCAGCAACTCAGCACCCGGTCGATCGGCATCGCCAACCAGGCGCCCTCGGCGCTGCTCGGCCTCCTGCGCTGAACCCCGCTGCGGCGCGGCGGCTCAGGCCGACGCGTCGTGGCAGCGCTTGAATTTCTTGCCGCTGCCGCAGGGGCAGGGGTCGTTGCGGCCGATCCCGCGATACGGATTGACATGCGTGTCGCGGCCGATCGAGCCGCCCAGGAGGCTCGCCTTGCGGCGTTCGGCGATGCCGGCTTCGCTGTAGCCGTGCCAGGTGGCGAGCAGGGCCGCCGCATCCTCGATCGGCGCCGTCTCGTCCAGGATCTGCTGGTGTCCGTCCCGCCAGCGTTCGAGTTCCTCCTCCATGTCGCCCGGCTCGAATCCGGCGGGCGCGATCCGGCCCGCGGCGCAGAGCGCAGCCGCGCGGTCGCGCAGCGTCGCGTCGGCCAGCAGAGCGCAGCCCTTCAGCCACGCGATCCAGGCCATGTCGTCGGCGGGGATCTCCGTCTCCGCGACGCGCGTCAGGAGACGCTCCATCCGCTCGGCTCCGAACGCGCCGCGGACATGGAGCCCGATATAGGCGTCGAAGGCACTCCAGCGGCATGACCCGTCCACGGACGGGTCGACGAGCAGGTCCTCGAGCGGCGTGGGATCGCCATCGAACACGCCGACCAGGATGCGGGGCAGGGTGTCCGTGAGCGCATCGCCGAGCGCGGCCTCGAGGGTGTCGATATCCTGGCGCAGCAGCGCGATCAGGGGCAGCCAGGCAAGCCGCTCGCGCTGCTGTCCGAGCAGGTGGATCAGGATCAGCGGCGCATCGCCGTCGCTGGTGGGGTCGATGTCGCCGGCCGCATAGCCGCGCAGCGTCTCGAGGAAGAAGGCGCGGCATTCCTCCCAGGCGCCCGACGCCTCCACCATCGCCGCGACCGGCAGTTCCTCCGCATCCACGAAATCGAGGAAGAGACGCTCGGCGAGGCTGAGTTCGTCTTCGGCGGTGGCGATCGTCATGATGTCTCCTTGCCGCGCGGGGCGGCGCGTGCCGACGCATGATAGGCGGCGCCCGCCCAGGACGCAGTGCCAAATCCGCGCCGCGCGGTCTATGGTCGTGGCGGGGCCAAGACAGGGATGGGGAGCGCCCGCGCATGACCAACACGTCGCCGACCGCCTTGCTGCTCAACGCCGGGCACGCGCTCGACCATCTGTTCCTTCTGATCTTCGCGACCGCCGTCGTGGCCATCGCGGCGGAATGGGGGATGGGGTGGAACGACCTGATGCCCTACACGATGGGCGCCTTCGTGATGTTCGGCCTCGGCTCGGTTCCCGCGGGCAAGCTGGGCGACCAATGGGGACGCCGCGCGATGATGATCGTCTTCTTCCTCGGCCTCGGCGCGTCCGGGCTGCTGGTGGCGGCGACGCAGACGCCGTGGCAGATGGCCGCCGCCCTCACCCTGATGGGCAGCTTCGCCGCCATCTACCATCCCGTCGGGATCCCGATGCTGGTGCAGAAGGCGGTGCGTCCCGGCTTCACCATCGGGCTCAACGGTCTTGCGGGCAATCTCGGCATCGCCTTTGCCGCGCTGCTCTCGGGCTTCCTGGTCAAGCATGTCGGCTGGCGCGCCGCCTTCGTGGTTCCGTCGCTGGTAGCGCTGGGATGCGGCATCCTCTTCGCCGTGCTGGTGCCGCGCGAGGCCGAGGCGCCGGCACAGCGCAAGGCCAAGAGCCTCGACATCCCTGCGGCGACCATGGCGCGGATCTTCCTGGTGATGACGCTGACCGCGGTCTCCGGCAGCATGATCTTCCACTTCACCACCAACGGAACCGGCCACTTGCTGGCGGAGCGATTCCGCGGCGTGGTGGAGGATCCGGCGACGCTCGGCATGCTCCTCGCCATGGTCTTCGCGCTCGCCTCGCTGGCGCAGGTCGCGGTCGGGACGCTGATCGACCGCTTCCCGCTCAAGCGGATCTACCTGCCGATCGTGGCGATGCAGATCCCGCTCTTCCTCGTCGCGGCGGTGTCGGAGGGCTGGCTGCTGCTCGTCGTTGCCATCGCCTACATGGCGGCGGTGTTCGGCGCGATCCCGTTCACCGACGCGATCGTGCTGCGCTATGTCGACGACCGGATGCGCTCACGCGTCACCGGCATGCGCCTCGCCGTCTCCTTCACCGCCGCGTCGGCGGCGATCTGGATGCTCGGCCCGGTGGTCAAGGCGGCGGGGTTCTCCGCGATGCTCGCGGTGCTGGCCGCGGTGGCGGCCTGCACGACGCTGTTCGTCAGCTTCCTGCCGGCGCGCGATCGCTGAGCGCCGCGCGGTTGACGACGAAGGCGGGATCCGGATGGCCTGCGAGACCGGCCAGCGCGTTGCGCGCGCAGATCTCCGCCATGCGGTCATAGGTCTCGGCGATGTAGGACGCCGTATGCGGCGTCAGCACGACGTCGTCACGCGCCAGCAGCGGGTTTGCGGGTTCCGGCGGCTCGCGCTGCAACACGTCGAGGCCGGCGCCGGCGATGCGCCGGTCGGCAAGCGCCCGCGCCAGCGCGGCCTCGTCGACCACGGCGCCGCGCGCGACGTTGATCACGAAGGCCGTGGGCTTCATGACCGCCAGCGACGCATCGCCGATCAGGCCGCGCGTCGCCGCCGTGAGCGCGCAGGCAAGGACCGCGAAATCGGCCTGGGCCAGGGCGCGTAGCGCGTCGGTCTCGTGCACGAACCCGGTCGCGGGATCCGGAACGACATGCGGATCGACGACGACGACGCGCATGCCGAAGGCCGCGGCGCGCGTCGCGATCGCGCGGCCGACGAAGCCATAGCCGATCAGGGCGCAGGTCTTGCCGATCAATTCGACGCCGCCGAATTCGCGCGGCCAGCGCCCGGCCTTCACGGCGCGATCGAGGACCGGCCCGCGCTTGGCCAGCGACAGCATCAGATAGAGCGCCTGCTCCGCCACGGTCGGCGCGTTGGTCCCGCCGGTGGTGGCGAGCGGTATGCCCCGGCTGGTCAGCGCGGCGACGTCGAAATTGTCGTATCCGGCACCGAGGCGGCACGCGATGCGCAGCCGGGGTGCGGCCGCGACCAGCGCCGCGGTGAGCGCCGGTCTTTCCATGGCCAGGACGAGGCCGTCGGCGTCCGGCAGGGCGGCGGCGAGCGCGTCTTGCGTCGGTGCCGCGCGGATCGACACGCGCAGCCCGGCCGCCGCGGCGAGGACGCGCATCCCCGCCTCCGGCAGCCTTTCGCTGAGGACGAGCGTGTCCGCCACGGCGCTCAGGCGAAGAGCGGCGACGGATCGTCGGTGTAGCGGGCGAGCCGGGCGCGATCGATCTCGACGCCCAGCCCGGGCTTGTCCGGGATCTCGAGCCAGCCCTCCGCGTCGAGGCGGAAGGGCTCGGCCGTGATGCCGTCGACATAGGGGCTGCCGC
>CAYSUY010000079.1:0-17694 GCA_964434345.1 uncultured Acetobacteraceae bacterium | reverse complement strand
CGATCGTCCCGATGTTGCAGTGCGGCTTGTTCCGCTCGAATTTCGTCTTGCTCATCGTCGCCTCTTTCCTGCCTCAGTCTGTGCCGGCCCGGTCGGTCCGGCGCGATCATCAACTTGGAGCGGGTGATGGGAATCGAACCCACGTAGCCAGCTTGGAAGGCTGGAGCTCTACCATTGAGCTACACCCGCTTGAGCCGAACCCGCCCCGCTCGTCCTCTCGTCGCCCGCGCGCCAGGTGACCGGGCCAGGGCGCGGGCCTTGCGCCGCCGCGCGCGAGGCATGCCGCATCTACCTGTCCCGCCTGCCTCCGCCTGAAGCCCTGCCCGCATGGACTTTCCCGCATGGACAGGCGATCGGGTCGCACGCCGCGCTTGGTGGAGGGGGAAGGATTCGAACCTTCGAACTCCGAAGAGGGCAGATTTACAGTCTGCTGCCATTGACCGCTCGGCCACCCCTCCGTCCAGAACACCGATCTACCCGCGACGGACCCGCCGTCTCCGGCGGAGCGCGCGAGTTATGTGAAAGCCCCGCTTTCTGTCAACGACCAACTTGCGACACGAAACAAGCCGCCCCGTCCGCGGGCCGTATTCCCGCCCAGCGGAGGAGTGACTTGCGATATACCTTCACGCGGGATACTACGGGCCCATCCCATGAAGCGCAAGCCTCGCCGTCACGCCGATCGCCCGCCGATGCCAGGTCCCCAGCGCGGGTCCCGGTCCAGGCATGAAACCCATGGCGGCCCCGATGCCGCGCCCAGACCCGACCGTCCGCAAGCGAAGCGCGGCCGTGCCGGCCAATCCTCCGTGACGCAGGACCAGCGCACGCAAGGGCCGTCCAAAAAGGGCCGCCCGAAGCAGGGGCGCCCGACGCAGGGGCGCCCGAAGCAGGATCGCTCGGCGCAGGATCGCCCCGATCAGGAGAGGCACCGGCATGCAAAGCCCGCGCGCGACTGGTCCGCGCGGGACGAGCGCCGGACCGCCGCCATCGCGACGCCCCCCATCGCGACGCCCCCCATCGCGACACCCCCAGGTCCCGTGGAGACCGGCGCCGTCCGGTCCTCGGGCCGCGATCGCGAGACGCCGGCGCCTCGCGGCGGCGGCGGCGGACCCGGCTGGATCTACGGGACCCACGCCGCGCTGGCGGCGCTCGCGAATCCGGCGCGCCGAGTCTTCCGGATCGTGGTCGCATCCGAGACACTGCCCGATCTCTCGTCTCGAATCGCCGCCCAGGAAACTGCGCGCGGGGAGCGCCTGCCGCTCCCCCAGGCCCTGCCACGCGACGAACTGGAGCGACTCCTGCCTCGCGGATCGGTCCACCAGGGCGTGGCCGTGCAGGCCAGCGACCTGGAACCGCTCGACATCGACGACCTGATACGGCTGATCGGAGACAGGCCGCGCGTGCGCCTCGTCGCCCTCGACCAGGTCACCGACCCGCATAACGTCGGCGCCATCCTGCGAAGCGCCGCCGCTTTCGGGGTCGACGCCGTCATCCTGCCCGAACGCCACGCGCCAGCAGCCAGCGCAGTAATGGCGAAGACCGCCTCGGGCGCGCTCGACAAACTGCCCCTCGTTCGTGTCGTCAACCTTGCGCGCGCCCTCGACAGCCTCAAGGCCGTGAATGTCTGGTGCATCGGCCTGGCAGGCACCGCCCAGCAGACGCTCGGCGAGGCGGATCTCACAGGCCGGGTCGCCCTGGTCCTCGGCAGCGAGGGAGATGGCCTCCGCAGATTGACCCGCGAACGCTGCGATCTTCTGGTGCGCATTCCCATGCAGGGAGGCGGTGTCGAGAGCCTCAACGTGTCGAACGCCGCGGCGATCGCTCTCTACGAGGCGTTCCGTGGCGGTGCGGCAGGCGGTTGAGAAATCGCGGCGAAAGGTGTAGCGCTCCACGGGGCACGCCGGCTTAGCTCAGGGGTAGAGCAACCGCCTTGTAAGCGGTAGGTCGTCGGTTCAATTCCGACAGCCGGCACCACGCCCACGGGCGCGCGCGCCTCGGCGCTCGGCCCTTATGCGCGCCTCATTTGCGCGCGTCGCGTTTCGCCTGGGCCGGAGAAACATGGACGGACCCGCGCATCGGCGCGCCCGGCCCGGCATGCACGACACGCGCGTTGGACTGGTTGAGAAGCCGTGCGTCGGGATGGGTGCCATCCTTCTTGGCGGCTGACGGCGGCGGCGCGGCGTCCTGCTGCTGCGCGGCGGCGGGATCCGAGGCCAGCGCCGCACCGGCAAGCGCCAGGGCGACGACGGCGAAAAGCCTGACTTGCCCGACCATGGTTCTCGTCTATGCTCCCTCGTGTGACATCTCGTGCCGGGTGGACGTACGCCGACCGCTCGGCCGGGCGAGACTATGCCTCCCATCCTCGCGAACAGAAAAGAGTTTCCGTGGACATCGAGACAATCCAGGGCCTCGTCGCAGATTACGGCCTCCTGATCTACGCGGGCATCTTCATCTGGACGTTCTTCGAGGGCGAGACCTTCGTGATCTTCATGGGCATGGCGGCCCATCACGGTCTTCTCGACTGGACGGCCGTGTTCCTTTCGGCCTGGATCGGGTCCTTCTGCGGCGATCAGTGCTGGTTCTGGATCGGCCGCCGCTGGGGTGGCCAGTTGCTGCAGCGCTATCCGAGATGGCAGGGCGGCGTGGAAACCGCGCTCGACCTGCTGCGCCGGTACGACACCTGGTTCATCCTGTCCTTCCGCTTCATCTACGGGGTCAGGAACATCGCGTCCTTTGCGATGGGTACCAGCGGCGTGGCGCCGCTGCGCTTCGCGGTCCTGAACTTCGTCGCCGCCGGCACCTGGGCGCTGAGTTTCGCCGGGTTCGGCTATGTCTTCGGCAAGGCGCTCGAGAAGATGATCGGCAACATCGTCCTGGCTTTCGGCATCACGATGCTGACGATGTTCGCGCTCGTCTTCCTGGGCACCTACATCGCAAAGCGTCGCCGCCAGCGCCGCGTCGCGGCCGCGCCGGTGACCGTGGACGCGGCGCGCGAGACGCCCTGAGGCGCCGCGCGGTCAGCGCTGCGTCGTCCCTGGAACGCGCGGTCCGAGCACCACCGCAAGCGACGCGGTGATCAGACCAAGCGCCGCGATTTCCGTCAGGCCGATGCGTTCGCCGACCAGCAGGGCCGAACTGAACACGCCGACCACCGGGATAAGCAGCGTGCCGACAGCCGCCACCGAGGCCGGGAATACCTGGAGCACGCGCACCCAACCCCATTGGCAGAAAATCATCGGGACGGTCGCCGCATAGACCACGCCGAGCAGGCCGCGCCAGGACGCGGCATCCACGCCAGGACGCAGCCACGTCCCGTCGCCCTCCAGGATCCACCATCCGGCCAGGATGGGAAGCCCGCCAAGCAGCAACTGCCATCCCGTCAGCGGGAAGGATTGCATCGACCATGCGTGGCGCTTCACCACCAGGGAGCCAGCGGCCCATCCCAGAGCCGCGCCGAGCATCAGCAGGGCCCCGAGCGGTGCGGCGCCGATCGCCGCCGCCTCTCCGGCGAGCAGCAGCGCCAAGCCCGCCAGCCCGAGCGCCAGTCCCGCCATCTTCGCCTTCGTGATGGTCTCGCCAAGCACCGGCACGGCGAGCAGCGTCGCCCAGAGCGGCATCGTGAAGGCGATGATCGCCGCGCGACCGGACGCCATATGAACGAGGCCATAGGCGGAGCAGAGATGCCACACCGTGGTGTTGAAGAACGCAGCCAGCAGCAGCGGCTTCAGGTCGCGCCGCCGGATGGCCAGGCTCTGCCGGGCGAGCCGCGCGCAGACGAAAAGGCCGATGCTGCCGACGACGATGCAGAAGGCGCGGAAGCTCCAGGGGCTGACCTCGGTCACACCCCATTTCATCATCGGCCAGTTGATGCCCCAGAAGAAGCTGAGCAGGCCCAGGAGGATGAACCCGGTGCGCGGCGCGGTCGACTCGGCCCGAGGCTCCGTCCCCGCCGCGCTCACGCGCCGCGCCTGATCTGGATCTCGAACACGCCCTCGGCCTCGCGCGCCTGCAGGAAGACATGGCCGCCCGTCTCGCAGAGCGCCTGGATGTCCCGGGGCGCACCCGGGTCGGTCGCCAGGATCCGCAATTCGCCGCCCACCGGCACATCGCGCAATCGCTTGCGCACCCGCAGCACCGGCAACGGGCAAGTGAGACCCGTGACGTCGAGAAGATCGGCCATGACCGCAGATGCTCCTTTCCCGGGTCGCGCGCCCGGAGCGACGGCACCGCTTGGCGCCATCACGCACCAAGACCTATAACCCAGGTCGCCGCCGCTTGCGATCCGCCGCGAGGACGACCCGCGCCCCATGGATACCTCCCTCCCTGCCTTTCTGCCGGCCGCCGGCCTCCTCATCGGCTTCGCCTTCGGCGCGGTCACGGAGCGCAGCGGCTTCTGCACGATGGGCGCGGTCAGCGACTGGGCCGGTCTCGGCGACACGACCCGGCTCAAGGCCTGGGCCCTCGCGTCCGCGATAGCGATCATCGGCACCCAGGCCCTCGCAGCGAGCGGGCTTGTGGAGCCGCAGCGCTCGATCCATGCCGGCACGCGGTTGGTCTGGGTCGGACATATTCTGGGCGGTGCCCTGTTCGGCATCGGGATGACCCTGGCCGGCGGGTGCGCCAGCCGATCCCTGGCGCGGCTGGGTGCGGGCAATCTCAAATCCCTGGTGGTCGTCCTTGTGCTCGCGATCGTCGCGATGGCGACCATGCGCGGCATCCTGGCGCCGCTGCGCACCGCACTCGGCGCCACGACCGCGCTGCCCCTGCCCGCCCCGCAGACGCTGCCGGAATTGAGCGGTGCCGGCGCGACCGCAGCGGGTCGGCTCGCTCTCGCGGCTGCCTTCGCGGGACCTCTCGCCCTCTGGGCGATGGCCGACCGCCGTCTGCGCGGCCGCGTCCCGCTGCTGACAGGTGCGGCGCTGACCGGCATCCTCGTCGTCGCCGGCTGGGCCGCGACGGGGATCCTCGGCGCCGACGACTTCGACCCCGTCGCGCCGGCGTCCCTGACCTTCGTCGGTCCCGCCGGCGAGACGATCGTCTATCTCATGTTCGCCACCGGAAGCAGCTTCACCTTCGCGATCGCGACCTGCCTCGGCGTCGTCGCCGGCGCCGCCGCCTCCGCGTGGATGCGCGGCAGCTTTCGCTGGGAAGGCTTCGCGACACGGCAGGACCTGATGCGTCACATCGCCGGCGCGGCGGCGATGGGCTGCGGCGCGGTGCTGGCCGGCGGCTGCACGATCGGCCAGGGCGTGACCGCCGCGTCCGCGCTGGCGCTTGGCGCGCCCCTGACAATCGCCGGCATCCTCGCCGGCGGCACGTTGGCCACAGGCTTCCTCGCCGAAGGCAACTGGCGCGCCGCCTGGGCCGGGCTGCTGCGCTCGCGGCCCGACTGACAACGCGGCGAAGCGGCGCACCGACAGGCTTGCCCCGAAGCGCGCGACGCCGGAAACTGCCACGACACTTCACCTTCGAGAACGGAACCCGCAGATGAACAAGATCGACCTCGCAGGCCGCAAGGCCGTCATCACCGGCGGCGCGCGCGGCATCGGGCTCGCTGCAGCCGAGCGCATGCTTCATTCGGGCGCTGAGGTCAGCCTGTGGGACATGGACGCGGCCGCGCTCGACGCCGCGGCCAAGCGCCTCGCTGGCGCGGGGCGTGTCCACACGACGGTCGTCGACGTCTCGAGCGCGGCCTCCGTGACCGCCGCCGCGCAGGCCGCGATCGGGCAGATGGGCCAGATCGACATCCTGGTGAACAACGCCGGCATCACCGGCCCCAATGTCACGGTCTGGGACTACAGCCCCGAAGACTGGCGCAAGGTCATCGACATCGACCTCACCGGGCCGTTCCTGTGCCTGCGTGCGGTGGTTCCGATGATGCGCGAACGCAACTACGGGCGGATCGTCAACATCGCCTCGATCGCCGGCAAGGAGGGCAATCCCAACGCCTCCGCCTATTCCTCGGCGAAGGCGGGGCTGATCGCGTTGACCAAGTCGCTGGCCAAGGAACTCGCCACGACCGAGATCAAGGTCAACTGCATCACCCCTGCCGCGGTGGAAACCGACATCTTCAAGCAGATGACCGAGACGCACATCAAGTTCATGCTGTCCAAGATCCCGATGGCCCGCTTCGGCAAGGTCGAGGAGGTCGCGGGCATGATCTGCTGGCTGGCGTCCGAAGAGATGAGCTTCTCCACCGGTGCTGTCTTCGACATCTCCGGTGGGCGCGCGACCTACTGATCCGAAGACCTCCGATCGGGAGCCGACCCCAATGACCGCAGCCACCCCCGCCCTCCTCGCCAAGGCACGCAAGCATCTTTTCGTCGCCGTGGTGTCCGACACGCTCGACGCGCTCGGCTGGACCCGCCAGGCCATGACACCCGGCATCCGCCCGCTCGACGAATCGCTCAGCTTCCTCGGCCGCGCCCGCACCGGAATGTATCGCGAGATGTTCCACGTGCAGCCGGGCAACCCCTATGAACTCGAAATCAAGCTGGTCGACGATCTGAAGAAGGGCGAGGTCTGCGTGCTCGGTTGCTCGGGCAATCCGCGCATCGCGCCCTGGGGCGGTCTGCTGTCGACCGCATCCAAGGCGCGTGGCGCGGCGGCCTGCGTCACCGACGGGCTGGTCCGCGACATCGTGTCGATCCGCAAGATGAAATTCCCGGTCTTTGCCGCCGGGATCGGGCCGCTCGACTCGAAGGGCCGCGGGATCGTCGCCGAGATCGACGTTCCGGTCGAAGTCGGCGGCGTGCGCATCGAGCCGGGCGACCTCGTCTTCGGCGACGCCGACGGCGTCGTCGCCATCCCCAAGGCGATCGAGGTCGATGTGCTGAAGGCCGCGCTCGAGAAAGTCCTGGGCGAACACAAGACGCTCGCCGCCCTCAAGCGCGGCGAGAAGCTCGCGACCGTCTTCGCCCGCTACGGCGTCCTGTGAGGTGAGCGCCAGCCTGCCCGTTCTCGCGGCCACGGCTGGCGCCCTCTATATCGTCACGCCCGGCCCCGCCTTCGTCGCCCTGCTCGGGCTGTGCGCCGCGCGGGGCCGCCGGGCCGGTTTCGGCTTCGTCCTCGGCCACATGGCGGGCGACCTGCTGTGGACCAGCCTCGCTCTTCTCGCGCTCGTCGGCGCGCAAGCCATCCATCCCGCCGTATTCGACCTCCTGGGCCTGGCCTGCGGTCTCTATCTGCTTGTCCTCGGGTGGCAGGCCCTCAAGGCGCGCAGCGCGGCGGAGGCCGGGCTGGCCCTCTTCGACAGGCCGCTGCGGCGCGGGCTGATCTTCGGCCTCACGAACCCCAAGGGCTATCCTGTCGCCGTCGGAATGTTCGCGGCATTGCTCGGCCCCCACGCCGCCGAACTCGATTTCGCCCTCGCCCCGGCTCTCGTCGCGGCGAGCATGGCTGGCGGCGCGGTCGCCGCGCTCGGTCTGGTCGCCTTCGCCGGTCTCGCGGGCGTGCGTCGGTTCTACACGCGCCGCGAACGTCTGGTGACCCGCGCCGCCGGACTGCTCTTCGTCGGCTTCGGCCTCAGCGCGATCGCAAGCGCCGCCCCAGGCTTGCTCGGCCGGCGGCTATAGCTCCGGTCCGTCGAACAGCTTCATCACCGCGATCGCATCGAGTTCGCCATACCCGCGCGCGATCGCGAACCGGTAGAGAGTCGCGGCCTGCGTCGTCATCGGCAGCGGTGCCTTGAGCTCCTTGGCCACCGACTGCACCATGTCCAGATCCTTCAGCACCTGGCGCGCATAGCCGGCCGGCGCGAAATCGCGCGCCGCCATGCGCGGCAGGAAGCGCTGCAGCAGCGGCGAGTCCGCGTACCCCCCGCCCAGCGCCTCGGGCAGTCGTTGCGCATCGATGCCGGCCCGCTCGGCGAAGGACAGCGCTTCCGCGAGAACCGCGAACCCCGTGCCCACGATGATCTGATTCACGAACTTGGTCACCTGCCCGGCGCCTTCGCCGCCCATATGCGTGAAGCGCTGCCCGAGCTGGGCCATGACCGGCCGCACCCGCTCGATATCCTCGGCCGCGCCGCCCGCCATGATTGCAAGCCGTCCCTCCGCGGCCGCAGGTGGACCGCCCGACACCGGCGCGTCCACCCAGCCCATGCCGGTCTCCGCCCGAAGCCGTCGCGCCATCGCGACCGAGCGGTCCGGAAGGATGGTCGAGTGATCGACGAGGACCTTGCCCGGCGCGGCGCCCTCGGCGAGGCCACCAGGTCCGAACACGGAGTTCTCCACCGCGCCGGTATCGAGGACGCACATCAAGACGATGTCCGCCGCGCGCGCCACGCTGGCGGCGTCGGGATGGGCGACGGCGCCCTGCGCCTCGACGCGTGCCGTCCGCCCGGCTTCGTAGTTCCAGACATGCACGCGATGACCGAGCGACAGAAGGCGCAGCGTCATCGCCTCGCCCATCAGGCCTATTCCGAGAAAACCGAGGCTGGCCGGCATGAGATCCTCCATGACAAGATCGAGCGAGTGTAGACGATTGGCGCCCCGGCGGGGCGGGATGCGATGGCAAGGTTGCTCACCTGCGGGATCGTCACCTGGGACTGGCTGTTCCGGGTCGATGAGGTTCCGCCCGCGCCGGCCCGGATCATGGCGCTGGATTGCGTGGGGACCGGTGGCGGCATGGCCGCATCGGCCGCGTGCGCGATCGGCCGGTTGGGCGGCGAAATCGAGTTCTGGGGTCGCTGCGGCGACGACGCGGTCGGCGACGACATCCTCGCCGACATGCGCGGCTACGGGGTCCGTGTGGACCGTGTGCGCAGGATCCCGGGCCATGGCTCCCCGGTCTCGGCGATCCTGATCGATCGGGATGGAGAGCGCATGATCGTTCCCTATTACGATCCCGCGCTCGATCAGGACCCATCCTGGCTGCCTGTCGCCGATATCGGGCGTTTCGACGGCGTCCTGGTCGATGCGCGCTGGCCGGCGGGCGCCGCGCGCGCGCTCGACGCGGCCCGCGCGGCCGGCGCGATCGCGATGCTCGACGCCGATCTGGCGCCCCACGCGATACTCGAGGATCTCATGGGCCGCGCGACCCATGTCGTCTGGTCGGAGGTCGCGCTGTCCGACTGGTCGGGCAGCACGGATCCGGAGATCGGCTTGCGGGCCGCGCGGCGACGGTTCCAGGGCTTCCTCGGCGTGACGGTCGGGGCCGCCGGCTTCCGCTGGCTCGATGGCGACCGGATGCGTGGCGAACCGGCACCGGAGATCGTCGCCGTCGACACGCTGGCGGCCGGCGACGTCTTCCACGGCGCCTTCTTGCTGGCGCTCGCCGAAGGCCAGAGCGTCCCTGCTGCCGCACGCTTCGCGAATGTCGCGGCGGCCTTCAAATGCCGCGCCTTCGGCAGCCGCACGACCACCCCGCCTCGCACAGAGGTGGAGGCGTTCCTCGTGAACTGGACCGCGCGCGGGCTGTAAGCCTTGCGACGCGCGCGGAGCGGCGACCCGACCGGACCAATACGGTGCATCCCACGGATGCGCAGCTTGGATATCCCTGTATCCTTTCTCTTCTGCCGGCGGCAGGCGCGAACGACGAGGGGCAGATGACGCTGAAGCTGTTCGAGGCGCGGATCTTCAATCGGGACGTCCGCGCGGCCATGCGCGCGGGGCGGACCAACGACACCGCATTCGACGACTCCTGGGCCGATACGCGCTTCGTCGAGATCAAGGCGTTGAACACCGATTTCGCGCGCCAGATCGCCGAACGCCGCTATCCTGACGACCAAGGTTTTGAAATCGAAGGCATCGACGAGATCTGAGAGACGCGTGTCATCCGCGCGTCTTGGCCGCTCTCGCCAGGGCCGCGATCCGGCCCCAGTCGCGCGCGGCGATCGCGTCCCTGGGCATCATCCAGGTGCCGCCCACGGCGACGACGTTCGGGCAGGCGAGATACGTCGCGGCGCTCGCCTGGTCGAGACCGCCGGTCGGACAGAACACGGTGTCGGCGAAGACCGGCGCGAGGGCCTTGAGCGCCGCCGTGCCGCCGGATTGCTGCGCCGGGAAGAATTTCAGCGTCGTGAAGCCGGCGCTGCGTGCCACCATGATCTCCGACGCCGTCACTGCGCCCGGCAGCCAGTCGAGCGCGACGCGACGCGCCGTTTCCACCATGCCAGGATCGAAGCCCGGGCTGACTGCGAAGCGGGCGCCGGCATTCGCCGCACGCTCGAGATCGGCGGCGGACAGCGCCGTGCCCACGCCGACATGCGCCTGCGGCAGGGCGCGGGCGACCGCTTCCAGCGCCGCCAGCGCCGTCGGCGTGCGCAGCGTGATCTCGAGCATGTCGAGCCCGCCTGCGACCAGCGCGCGGCAGAGTTCGACCGTGTCCTCGACGGCGCCGGCCGTGATGACGGGAACCGCGACCGCGGCGCCGAGCCGCGCACGCAACGCCACGCTCACAGCGTCAGACCGCCGTCGATGACATTGACCGTGCCCGTGGTGTAGGCGCTCTCGTCCGAGGCAAGATAGACGGCCAGCGCCGCGATCTCCTGCGGCGTGCCAAGACGTCCGAGCGGCTGGCGCGCGATGAACGCCTTGCGCGCCTCGACCGGATCGGCCGCCGAGTTGATTCGATCATCGAGCGACGGCGTCTGCACCGTGCCGGGGCAGATGGCGTTGCAACGGATCCCGTGCTTGATGAAATCGGCCGCGACGGACTTGGTCATGCCGATCACCGCAGCCTTGGTCGTGCCATAGACGAAGCGGTTGATGACGCCCTTCACCGACGACGCGACCGAGGACATGTTCACGATCGAGCCGCCGCCGTTGGCGACCATCGCCGGCAGGAAGGCCTGCGTCATCCAGAACATGGCCCGGACATTCAGGTTGTTCGAGAAATCCCACGCCGCATCGTCGCATTCCAGGATCGTCCCGCCGGCGACGTAGCCGGCGCAGTTGAACAGCACGTCGAGCGCGCCGACCTCCGCCGCACAGGCCTGGATGGCGGCCTTGTCGAGCACGTCGAGCCGACGCGTGACGATCCCCGGCGTGCCCGCGAGTTCGCGCAGCTTCGCCTCGTTGACGTCGGTCGCGATGACATGGGCGCCCTCGCGCGCGAAGGCGAGCGCGCTTTCCCTGCCGATGCCCTGCGCAGCCGCCGTGATCAGGGTCTTCTTGCCGTTCAGCCTGCCGCTCACCTGTGGATCCCCCCGTGGAATGCGTCGAATGCAGCCAAGCTAGCGGCGGCGCGCGCGCCCTGACAAGCGCCGCGCTCGGGTTCTATACTGGCGATCCTTCGACAACAGCCAGACCGAGGACATGTCCGATGGCGCTCGCCAAGCTCACGATCCGACTCAATCCGGCCGACAACATCGTCGTCGCCCGCGCCGACCTGCTGCCGGGAACCGAGTTGCCGGACGAGGGCGTGACCGTCAAGACGCGCATTCCGGTCGGCCACAAGATCGCGACCAGGCCGGTCCGCGACGGGGAGCCGATCCATCGCTACGGCCAGATCATCGGCTTCGCGAGCGGCGCGATCGAGGCCGGGGACCATGTCCACACGCACAACTGCGTGATGGGTGATTTCGCCCGCGACTACGCGTTCTGCACACTCGCCAAGCCGACCGACTTCGTCGATCCGCCCGCGACATTCATGGGCTTCCACCGCGCCGACGGGCGCGTGGGCACGCGCAACTACATCGGCATCCTGTCGTCCGTGAACTGCTCGGCGACGGTGTCGAACTACATCGCGAAGGTCTTCGAGGCGAACCCGTTCACCGGCGAGAATCCGCTGGCGGATTTCCCGAACGTCGACGGCGTGGTCGCCCTCACGCACCGCACCGGGTGCGGCATGAACGACGGCGACGCGCTGCAGATCCTCCACCGCACGATGGGCGGCTACGCGCGCCACGCCAATTTCGCCGCCATCGTCAATATCGGCCTGGGCTGCGAGGTCAACCAGGTCGGCGGCTTCATGCGGGCAGAGAAGCTCGAGGAAGGTCGCATGATGCGCGCGATGACCATCCAGGACACGGGCGGCACGCGCAAGACGGTCGAGCGTGGCGTCGCCATGATCCGCGAGATCCTGCCGGACGTGAACAAATTCGTCCGTGCCCCGGCACCGGCCTCCCATATCTCGATCGGCCTGCAATGCGGCGGCTCCGACGGATATTCGGGCATCACGGCCAACCCCGCCCTGGGCGCCGCCTCCGACCTGCTCGTACGCCATGGCGGAACGGTGATCCTGTCCGAGACGCCGGAGACCTACGGCGCCGAGCATCTGCTCACGCGCCGCGCGGTCAGCCGCGACGTCGGCCAGAAGCTGGTCGATCTGATGAAGTGGTGGGAGGATTACACCGCGCGCAACAAGGGCGAGATGAATCACAACCCCTCGCCCGGCAACAAGGCGGGCGGCATCACGACGATCCTCGAGAAGTCGCTCGGCGCCGCCGCGAAGGCCGGATCGACCAACCTGGTCGACGTCGTCGGCTACGCGGAGGCCATCACGAAGCGCGGTTTCGTGTTCATGGACACCCCGGGTTACGACCCGGTGGCGGCGACCGGGCAGGTCGCGGGCGGCGCGAACATGATCTGCTTCACCACCGGTCGCGGCTCCGTCTATGGCTGCAAGCCCGCCCCGTCGATCAAGCTGGCCACCAATAGCGGCCTCTACAAGCGCATGACCGACGACATGGACATCAATTGCGGCACGATCGTCGACGGCGAGGAGACGGTGCAGCAATGCGGCCAGCGCATCTTCGAGTACATCCTCGAGATCGCTTCCGGAAAGCAGTCCAAGTCCGAGGCGCTCGGTTTCGGCGCCGACGAATTCGCGCCCTGGACCATCGGCGCGACGATGTGACGACCCGCGCGGGCGCGGCGGTGGTTCACGCCATCGCCGCGCCGCGCACCACGGCGGCAGCACCCTCGCGCTCCAGGCGTTCGAGCCAGTGGACGAGCAGGCGCCGGAACGGCGCGGCGCGGGGAAGCGCGCCGCCGAAGACCTGACGCAGCCCCAGCAGGCGCTCGACACGCTCCACCGGCGCGAAATCCGCGTGGCGCGCCAGTTCCTCGGCCAGGGGATCGCGGATCTCTATCGCATCGCCGCGTTCGTCGGTGCCGCGCACGTAACGCATCCAGGCCGCCACGCCGAGCGTCGCCACGTCGATGCTCCGGCCGGCGGCGAGATTGTCGGCGATGGTCGCAAGCAGGCGCTGCGGTAGCTTCTGCGTCCCGTCCATGGCGATCTGCCAGGTCCGGTGCGCCAGATGGGGATTGGAGAAGCGCGCCAGCAACTGCGCCCGATATCCCGCCAGATCGGTGCCGGCGGGCAGCGTGAGCGTCGGCGCCGCCTCGTCCCAGAGACGGCCGACCAGGGTGGCGAAGCCAGGTGCCGCGATCGCCTCCGCCACATACGCATGTCCGGCCAGATAACCGAGATAGGCGATGGTCGAGTGGCTCCCGTTGAGAAGGCGCAGCTTCATGTGCTCGAAGGGCGCCACGTCCCGGACGAGCGTCGCGCCGCCGCTTTCCCAGTCCGGACGACCGGCGCGGAACCGGTCCTCGATCACCCATTGGGAAAATGGCTCGGTGACCACGCAGGCCTCGTCGCGCAGGCCGAGCAGGCTCGCCACAGTGTCGCGATCCGCATCGGTGACCGCAGGAACGATGCGGTCGACCATCGCGCTGGGACAATCGATCTCGGCGTCGATCCATGCCGCAAGGCCAGGGTCGCGCAACGCCGCGAACTGGCGTACGACGCGACAGGTCGCCGCACCATTGTCCGGCAGGTTGTCGCAACTCAGCAGGGCCAGCCCGCCGGCACCGGCGGCGCGGCGAGCCGCGAGCCCGGCGACGATCAATCCTGGCGCCGAGCGCGGCGGACCATGCCCGTCGAGGTCGGCGCGGATGTCCGGATGCGTTTCGTCCAGGTCGCCTTGCGCCGGATCGCGGCAATATCCCTTTTCCGTCACGGTCAGCGTGACGATCCGGGTCGCGGGCCGGGCGATCGCCGCCACGGCCTCGGCCAGCCCCGCTGGCCCGATCGTCGCACGCAGGGTCGCGTTGACGCTCAGCACCGCGCCGTCGGCCCCACGCTCGAGGACGGCGAACAATCCATCCTGCGGGGCGAGGCGCGACGGCACGTCGTCGCCACGCAGACTGACGGCGACGACGCCCCAATCTCCGCCGCTCGCCTCGATCGCGGCCTGGGTATGCATCGCCTGATGGGCCCGGTGGAAGGCCCCACACCCGAGATGGACGATGCCCGTCGCGAGCTGGCTCGGGTCGAAGCGCGGCAGGCGGGTGCGGCCGCGCATGGCGTTCAGCGTCGCCAGCGACAGCCGCCCCGTCATAGGCGCCGACTCAGCCGCGGTTGGGCGCCAGATCGTCCTCGATATGCGCGTGGATCAGCGCGTCGATCGAGTCGTCGGTCGCAAAGCCCATCGCCTTGGCGCGGGTCGAAGCCAGCTTCTTCGGCCAGCCATCGACGATCTTCTGGATCATCGGATCCGGCTGCCACTTGATCCGGCGATAGGCCTCCTCGCCGGCGACACGACGCAGCGCATCGGCCATGTCCTGCACGGTCGCGTCGAGCGACGGCAGGGTCAGCGAACGGTTCCAGCCCCAGGTGCTGCCCGGCAGATCATGGGCACGGATGAAGGCCTCCACCGTCTTGCGCGGGCTCAGCAGCGGCATCCAGTTATCCGGCCGCACCGGGCAGATCGCGTCCTGCCCGGCCAGCGGTTCGCGGATGATGGAGGACGCGAAGGTCGACGCGGCGAGGTTCGGCTTGCCGGGACGCACGACGATCGTCGGCAGGCGCAGGCAGCGCCCATCGAGATAGCCCTTGCGCGTGTAGTCGGCGATCAGCATTTCGCCCATCGCCTTCTGGATCCCGTAGGAGGTCTGGGGCGTCAGCGGCTGGTCATCGGTCAGCCGCTCCGGCAGATCGCCACCATAGACCGCGATCGACGAGGTGAAGACGAGACGCGGCTTGGTTCCGAGCGCGCGGCAGGCCTCCAGCACCAGTCGCGTGCCATCGAGATTGACACGGTATCCGAGATCGAAATCCTTCTCCGCGCCGGCGCTGACGACCGCCGCGAAGTGGAAGACCGCGCCCGTATCCGGCGTGATCAGACGCTTGATCAGATCGGCGTCGTAGATCTGGCCGGTGACGACCTCGACACGAGGATCGTTGGGGACGTCTGGCGCAGTGGCCACGTCCATCAGGACCAGTTTGTCGATCTTCACGGGGTTGCCGTCGGGCGACAGCGTCCCCTGCTCGAGAAGCTTGCGGGCGAGCTTCTTGCCCAGCATGCCGGTTCCGCCGGTGATGACGACTTTCATTGTCGGTTCCTCGATGCGTGATGTTCAGGAGTTCGGACCGCGGTCCATCGAATAGGGCTGCCAGCGTCGCAGGCCCGCTCCACCAAGCACGGTCGGATTGACGCAGGAGAGTGGCCAGCGGCCGGAAAGGACGAGCGCCAGTTCCTGACCGACCCGGCGCTTGCGCGCGGGATCGAAGCGCGCGGAGGCCGAGGCGTTGTGCGGAGCCAGGATGACATGCGGCATCCGCAAAAGCTTGTTGTCGGGCTTCGGCGGCTCGACCTCGAAGACATCGAGTCCTGCGCCGGCGATCCACCCCTCTTCCAGAGCCTGGATCAGTGCCGCCTCGCGCACGGTCGGACCACGTCCGGTGTTGATGAAGATCGCCGACTTCTTCATCTGCCGGAAATGCTTCTCCTGGAAGAAGCCCCGTGTCTGGGGCGTATCCGGCAGGTGCATCGACACGAAATCGGACGTCGCCAGAAGATCCTGGAGGCTCGACGGCTCGACGCCGAGCTCGGTCATCCGCGTCTCCTCGACGAAGGGATCGAAGGCCTTGAGCTGCAGGCCAAAGGCAGCGGCGCGGCGCGCCGTCGCCCGGGCGACCCGACCGAACGACACGAAGCCGAGGGTCTGGCCGATCAAGCGCGGGATCTTCAGCAATTGCGGCCGTCCCTCGCCCCAGCGCCCCTCGCGCACCATGCGATCCTGCTCGATACAGCGCCGATGCGTCGCCAACAGCAGCATCATGGCGTGATCGGCGACCTCGTCGATGAAAGTGTCCGGGCAGTTGGTGACCGGGATGCCCTTCGCGGTCGCGGCGGCGACGTCGACATAGTCGACGCCGACCGACCCGAGCGCGATGATCCGACACTTCGTCAGCGCGTCGATCATGCGCGCCGTGAACTTCATGCCCTTCGCGTAGACCGCGTCGGCGGCGGGCGCGGCGGCGATGAACGCCTCCTCGGTGGGCGCGCACTCGACGATCTCAGCGCCCATGCCCTCGAGCGCCTCGAGTTCGTAGTCATAGCCGCCGCCGCCGGTCGTGAAGGACGCGGCGGCGGGCGTCAGAATGGTGAACTTCGACACGTGCTGTTCCCCCGTGTTGCTGTCGCCGGCCGCCCCGTCGGCCGCCGGATCCTCACTCCTTCACCGCCCCCGTCAGCGACGACACGTAGTAGTCGACGAAGAAGGAATAGAACAATGCCACCGGCACCGAACCGAGCAGCGAGCCCGCCATCAGCGCGCCCCATTGATAGACGTCGCCGGTGACGAGCTCGGTCAGGATCGCCACGGGCACCGTCTTGTTCTCGGTCGACTGGATGAAGGCCAGCGCATAGATGAATTCGTTCCAGGACAGCGTGAAGCTGAAAATCCCCGCGCTGATCAAGCCCGGAACGGCAAGCGGCAGGGTGATCTGCCACAGGATCTGAACCCGCGTCGCGCCGTCGATCAGCGCGCATTCCTCCAGCTCGAACGGGATCGACTTGAAGTAACCGATCAGAAGCCAGGTGCAGAACGGGATCAGGAAGGTCGGATAGGTGAGGATCAGGGCCAGCGGCGAGTCGAACAGCCCGAGCTGGTAGACCATCGTCGCCAGCGGGATGAACAGGATCGACGGCGGCACGAGATAGGCGAGATAGATGGCGAGCCCGACATACTGGCTGCCAGTGAAGCGCAGACGCTGGATCGCATAGGCCGCAAGGGTGCTCGCCAGCAGCGACAGGAAGGTCGAGCACACCGCGACCAGCATCGTCGTCATGAGCCAGCGCGGATAGTCGGTCTTGAACAGCAGCAGGTAGATGTGGTCGAGCGTCGGCGAGCCGACCCAGAACGGATTGTAGGTCTTGTAATCGTAGAGTTCCGCGTTCGGCTTGAACGCCGTGATCGTCATCCAATAGAACGGAAACAGCAGGATCAGCAGGAAGCACGCCAGGGGAAGATAGATCGTCACCATGCGGCGCGACCGGCTCTCCCAGGCAAGCGCCTCGGCGGGTGCCGCAGCTTTCGCATCGCTGGGCGGCGGCGCGTTCGGATCGTCGGAGGGGGCGGTCATGCGAGCCTCAGTCATCGCCCTCTCCTTGTTGCCACTTGCGGCGTGCCAGCGCGAAATAGCTGAACAGCGTCGCGAAGACGAGGAACGGGATCATCGAAACCGCGATCGCCGCGCCCTCGCCAAGTTGTCCGCCCGGGATGCCGCGCTGGAAGGCAAGCGTCGCGAGGAGATGCGTCGAATTCACCGGGCCGCCACGCGTGATCGCGTAGACGAGCTGGAAATCGGTGAAGGTGAAGATGATGCTGAAGGTCATCACGATCGCCAGGATCGGCAGCAGCATCGGGAAGGTGATGTAGCGGAAACGCTGCCACGGAGTCGACCCGTCGAGCATCGCCGCCTCGTAGAGCGAGGGCGAGATGGTCTGCAGCCCGGCGA
>CAYSUY010000078.1:0-17843 GCA_964434345.1 uncultured Acetobacteraceae bacterium | reverse complement strand
CGGGCGACCACCGAACCTGATCTGCGGCGTCGGCTTCGTGACCCAGGGCTTCGACCGCTGCGAGGGGTATCGTGTCCTGCCGGCGAGCCGCGATCCGCGCGCAGCCTTCATCTTCGAGGGGGTGCCGGATGTCGTGATCGGCGATTTCGGCATGCTGCAGGGCGGAGCCGCGGGATACGAGATCGACCGCGCCGATCCGGCGCTCGGCACACCGGCCCATGCGCTCGTGGTCGCGGCATCGGCACAGCATTCGAACATCTACGAGGTCTCGGCCTCGTCCTTCATGGATCTCGTGCCGAGCCAGGATCCGGACGCGCCGCAGCCGTTGCGTGCCGACATGGTCTTCTTCGAGACCCCGGGCGGCGGTGCGGTGTTCTCGGTCGGATCGATCGCCTGGTGCGGCAGCCTCGCCCATGACGGGTACGACAACAATGTCGCGCGCATCACTGCCAATGTCCTGCGCCGCTTCTGCGACCCGGAGCCCTTCGCGATGCCGGACTGAGGCGCGGCCCGCGGGAAGCGCCTCGGACGAACGGATCAGGCGAGGTGGCAGGCGGCGCGGTGGCCGGTGGCGAGTTCACGCAGCGCGGGGCGTTCCTGGCGACAACGCGGCTCCGCCACCGGACAACGCGCGGCAAAGGCGCAGCCCGCAGGTGGATCGATGACGCTTGGGATCTCGCCGCCCAGGGCCTTGCCCCGCGGACGATCGGGGTCCGGGCGCGGCACCGCTGCAAGGAGCGCTTTCGTGTAGGGATGGCGCGGGGCTTCGTAGAGCTGGCGCCGTGGTGCGATTTCGACGAGGCGCCCGGCGTACATCACGGCGACGTTGGTCGAGATGCTGCGCACGACGGCGAGGTCGTGCGCGATAAACAGGTAGCTGAGCGCCAGCCGTTCCTGGAGATCGAGGAGCAGGTTGATCACCTGCGCCTGCATGGACACGTCGAGTGCCGAAACCGGCTCGTCGCAGATGATGAAGTCGGGCTGCAGCGCGAGCGCGCGCGCGATGCCGATGCGCTGGCGCTGGCCGCCCGAGAATTCATGCGGATAACGCTCCGCGGCGTCGCGCGGCAATCCCACCAGGGACAGGAGTTCCGCAACGCGTGCCGTGCGATTGGCGCGGTTTTCTCCCGCGATCACCATCGGCTCGGCGATCGAATCACCCGCGCGCATGCGGGGGTTCAGCGCACCGCTGGGATCCTGGAAGACGAACTGCATCCGCCGTCGCACATCGGCCGGAATGCGCCGGCCGTCGATGCGCTGCCCGAACAGCTCGATCTCGCCGGCGCTCGGCGGGATGAGGCCGATCAGGATCCGGCCGGTGGTCGACTTGCCCGAGCCGGACTCGCCGACAAGCCCGAGCGTCTCGCCCTTGCCGATCTCGAACTCGACGCCGTCGACCGCGCGCAGGACGCGGTCCTGTCCGACGGGAAACTCCTTGGTCAAGCCCTGGACGCGGACGATCGGGCTCATGGTTGCGTTCCGGCGATGCGCGGTGGGCAGCGCGCGAAGCGGCCCGGGCCCGCGGGGAGCAGCGCCGGCGGCGCGGCGCGGCAGGCCGGCTGCGCCTCGGCGCAGCGCGGGGAGAAGCGGCACCCGGCGATGCGCTCGCCGGGATCGGGAATATTCCCTGGAATGGCGGGAAGCCGCCGGACATCCGCGTCGAGCCGCGGCACGGCGGCAAGCAGACCGTCGGAATAGGGGTGCAGCGGCTTGCGGAAGATGTCGCGGACCGGCGCCTCCTCGACGACACGCCCGGCATACATGACCAGCACGCGCTGCGCGAATTCGGCGATCACGCCGAGATCGTGGGAGATCAGGATCACCGACATGCCGAGCTCGGCGCGCAGGTCACGCAGGAGTTCGAGGATCTGCGCCTGGATCGTCACGTCCAGTGCGGTGGTCGGTTCGTCCGCGATCAGCAGCTTGGGCCGGCAGGCGATCGCGATCGCGATCATCACGCGCTGGCGCATGCCGCCGGAGAGCCGGTGCGGATATTCGTCGACGCGGCGCGCAGCGTCCGGGATGCGCACGAGATCGAGGAGCTCGATCGCCCGCTTGCGCGCCGCGGCGCCCTCGAGGCCCTGATGCAGGGCCAGCGTCTCCCCGATCTGATCGGCGACCGTCAGAACCGGGTTCAGCGAGGACATCGGATCCTGGAAGATCATCGCGATCTCGGCGCCGCGGATGCGGCGCATGTCACGCTCGGGCGTGCGCAGGAGATCGCGTCCGCCATAGACGATGCTGCCGGAGGGGATGCGCGTGTTGGAGCGCGCATGCAGCCCCAGAATGGACAGGGCGGTGACGCTCTTTCCGCTTCCGGATTCGCCGACGATGCCGAGATTCTCGCCCGGCATGAGATGGAAGCCGACCTCCTCGATCGCGGTCATCCACCCGGATTCACCGCGAAACCGGACGCAGAGGTCGCTGACGGAGATGAGGGGTTCGGCGCTCACCCTTCCACCTTCAGGCGGGGGTCGAGGACGTCGCGCAGCCCGTCGCCGAGGAGATTCATGCCAAGCGCCGCGAAGCTGATCGCGAGGCCGGGGAAGAGCATGATCCACCACGCCTCGACCGCGAAATCGCGGCCTTCGGCGACGATGTTGCCCCAGCTCGGCGCCGGAGGCGGAACGCCGATACCGAGGAAGCTGAGCGCGGCCTCGGCGAGGATCGCGTAGGCGAAGACGAAGGTGAGCTGGACGAGCAGCGGGCCCATGCAGTTGGGCAGGAGATGCTGGAGCATGATGCGCAGCGAACTCGCCCCGGCGACGCGCGCCGCGTCGACGAATTCCAGCTCGCGCACGACGAGGGCGGAGGCACGGACCAGACGCGCGGTACGCGGCATGTAGGCGACCGAGAGGGCGATGATCAGGTTGGTGATCCCGCTGCCAAGCGCCGCCGCGAGGCCGATCGCGAGCAGGATCGCCGGGAACGCCATCAGCGCATCCATCAGGCGCATGAGAGGGGCGTCGAGCGCGCGGAACTGCGCCGAGACCACGCCGACCGCGGCGCCGATCGCGCCCGACAGCAGCGTCGTCGCGAGACCGATCCACAGCGAGATCTGCGCGCCGTAGAGCACGCGCGTGTAGATGTCGCGCCCGAAACGGTCGGTGCCGAAGGGAAAATCCCATTGCGGTGGCTTGAACCGCAGGCGCACCCGCATCGTGGTGGGATCGAAGGCGGTGAGGAGCGGGGCGGCGAGCGCCGCGACGACAAGCACGAGGACGATGGCGCCGCCGATCACGAAGGACCGATGGCGGGCGAGCTTGCGCAGCGTCCGCAGCCGCCGGCGCGGGGCGAGGCGCTCTCCCGCCTGGATCGCGGCCGCCTCAGCCATAGCGCACCCGCGGATCGACGAAGGTGTAGAGGATGTCGATCGCCAGGTTCAGCAGCACGAAGGCAAAGCCGAGCAGCAGCAGCGTGCCCTGAACGACCGGATAGTCGCGACCGATGATCGCCTGGACGATCAGGCGCCCGATCCCGGGCAGCGCGAACACCTGCTCGATCACGACCGAGCCGCCGATCAGCAGGCTGAAAATGATGCCGCAGACCGTGACGACGGGGATCAGCGTGTTGCGGAAGGCGTGCTTCGAGATCGTCTTCCATTCCGACACGCCCTTGGCGCGCGCGGTGCGGATGAAATCCTGGTCGAGCACGTCGAGCATGGCCGATCGCGTGATGCGCGCGAGGAAGCCGATCTGGAACAGGGCGAGGATGATCGCCGGCTGGAGCAGAGCCGCGAACCAAGGCCAGAAGCCCTGGGCGAGAGGCACGTAGCCGGCCGAGGGAAGCCACTGGAGCGACACGCTGAACAGGAGGACCGACAGGATCGCGACCCAGAAGCTGGGCGCCGAGACGCCGATCAGCGCGAGCAGCATGACGAAGGCGTCGAACCAGGTGTTGCGGAAGCACGCGGCGAGTACGCCGGCCGCGATGCCCAGCGGCAGGGTCAGCGCGAACGATACCAGCGCCAGCGACATGGTCACCGGAAGACGCTCGAGCACGGCTTCCATGACCGGCTGGTTGAGCAGCAGGGAGCGGCCGAGATCGCCGCGGGCGAGATGGCCGAACCAGGCCAGAAGTTGCTCGAGCAGCGGGCGATCCAGACCCAGCTGGGTCCGGATCTGCGCGACCGCTTCCCTGGAGGCCTCCGGCCCGGCGATCAGGACCGCTGGGTCGCCGGGCAGGAGATGCATCAGGAAGAACGTCAGCGTCGCGACGATCAGCATCACCGGGACCGCCTGCGCGAATTGGCGAGCCAATTGGCGCAGGCGGGGTGATGCGAGGCTACCGAACCGCATCGGACGCGGATCCCGGATGTCGTGACGCGCGACCTGGCGTCACTTCTGCCAGACGTCCCAGAAGCGGGTGAAGTAGTAGGGCTTCAGTCCGTCGAACTTGTTGTTGTGGGCACGCAGGTCCGGCATGTCCGACACCTTGATCATGTAGGCCTGGCTGAGGACGCGTTCCTCGATGGCGAGCCAGGCTTCCTTGCGCTTCGCGATGTCGACCGACGTGAAGAACTTCTCGTAGTTCTGGTCGAGGATCGCGTCGCCCTTGACCTGAGGGAAGCCGACCAGCAGCGGACGCCATTGCTGCGGTCCGAGCAGCGGGCCCGAGCAGAACCCGGTGACCGAGACGTTCCAGCCGCCATTGCCGGACTGCATGTTGCCGGCGTTGGTCGGCCAGTCGACCATGCTGACCTCGGGGTTCATGCCCGCGCTCTTCATCGACTCGACCAGGAAGGTGATCGAATCGCGCATGTAGGGATAGCTGGCGTTGGTCTGGAGGACGATCTTCTCGCCCTTGTATCCGGCCTGCTGGAGCAGCGCCTTCGCCTTGGCCGGGTTCTTGATGTCGTAGTATTTCGCCGCGACCTCGGGCTGGTAATACGGGCTGGTCTTGAAGACCATCGCGGGATTGCGCTCCGCGTCCGGCGCCGAGACGGCGATCATGTCATCGACATCGAAGACGGCCTGGATCGCCTGACGGATGAGCACGTTGTTGGTGGGAGCCGACTGCGTGTGCAGAACGAAGGTCTGCTGGCAGAAGGGGATGACCTTGACCACGTTGATGTTGGGCTGGCCGGCGATGCGCTTGGCCGTGTCCGACGGCACGTTGGAGATGTAGTCGGCGCCGCCCGATTGCAGCGCCGCGACGCGCGCATTGGCCTCGGGCACGAAATTGTAGCGCACGGAGTCCAGATGGACGGTCTTGCGGCCCGCGAGGCCGTCGATGCCCGGGCGCGCGGTGTCGATGCTGTAGTCGTCGTTGCGGCGCATCGTGAGATGGCTGTCACGGACCCAGTCGCCGAGGCGGAAGGGACCGGTGCCGATCACGTCGATCTCGCGCGCCGGCTTGTCCTTCTGCTCGGCGGGGAGGATCGAGAACGGATAGGTCGGCGTCTTCAGCACCTCGACGAAGACGGAGTTCGGCGCCTTCAGCTTGATGACGAAGGTATGCGGGTCCGGCGCCTCGAAGGACTCGACGTTGGCGAGCTGGGCGCGGTTCGGGCTGACCGCCTGATAGCGCTGGTAGGAGGCGAGCACGTCGGCGGAGGTCAGAATCTTGCCGTTATGGAACTTGACGCCCTGGCGCAGCGTGAAGGTGAAGGTCTTGGCATCCGCGCTGACCTCCCATTTCGACGCGATGCTCGGCTTCGCCTCGTAATCCTCGCCCATCGCGACGAGGCCTTCGAAGATATGGTTGATCGATTCGAGTTCGACCACCGCCGCGGCGACATGCGGGTCTTGCGTCCCGAGGCCGGAGAGGTTCGCGTAGACGAGATTGCCGCCCTTGCGCGGCTGGGCATCCGCCGGTCCGGCTGCGAATGCGGCAGCGACCGCCGCGACCAGGACTGCCCGAGAAGCCAACGTTTCGATCATGTCGCGATCCCCCTGATTTCATCCGGGTTCCAAATGGAACCTAGAGAAGCCTACGGGAGTCCGACCGGGGGGAGTCAATCGCCTTCTCGGTGCGCTCGGCGCTTTGTTTCGCCGCGCGCACCCCTTGGATCACATCCGACGCGCGATCCGCGGATCGAGGCGGTCGCGCAAACCGTCGCCGAGCAGGTTCACGGCGAGGACGACGACCGCGAGGCAAAGGCCCGGGAAGAAGATCGTCCAGGGCGCGACGCCAAGACGGCCGCGCGCCGCCGCGATCATGTTGCCCCAGGTGGGGATCTCGGGCGGCACGCCGGCACCGAGGAAGGAGAGGCCGGCCTCGACCAGGATCGCGGAGGCGCTGATATAGGTGGCTTGCACGATCAGCGGATTGAGCGTCGCCGGGAGGATGTGGCGGACGATGATCTTGGCCGACCTGCTGCCGCCGGCGATCGCGGCGTCGACATAGGGTTGCTCGCGCACGCTCAGCACGACCGAGCGGACGAGGCGCACCACGCGCGGGATCTCCGGGATGGTGATGGCGACGATCACCACCCAGACGCTCGCCTTGGTCAATGCGACCAGCGCGATGGCCAGAAGGATCCCCGGGATCGCCATCAACCCGTCCATGAACCGCATGACGATCGCGTCGACGCGGCGGAAATAGCCCGCCGCGAGGCCGATCGTCAGGCCGATGCAGATCGACAGGATCGCGACGCTGATGCCCACGATCATCGAAACGCGTGCGCCGAAGACCGTGCGCGCCAGCACGTCGCGTCCCAGATGGTCGGTGCCGAAGAGGTGATCCGCCGATGGCGCTCTCAGGCGATTGGCGGGTGCCATGGCCATCGGATCGCCGACGATCCAGGGGGCGAACAACGCGAGACCGATCATCGTGAGCAGCAGAGTGGAGCCGATCACCAGGGTCGGATTGCGGCGCGCGAAGACGAGGGCCGCGGCGGATACGCTTGGCGACGCCTTGGATGCGGTCGTGGTCGGGGAGGCGCTGGTCATGTCTGGCCTAATACCGGATGCGCGGGTCGAAGAAAGTGTAGGACAGGTCGACCGCGAGGTTGACGATGACATAGATGCCCGAGAACAGGACGATCACGCCCTGGATGATCGGGTAGTCGCGGCGCGCGATCGCGTCGACCACGAGGCGTCCGATGCCCGGGATGTTGAACACGGTCTCCGTGATGACGACGCCGCCGATCAACAGCGCGACACCGATCCCGATGACGGTCACGATGGGAACCGCCGCGTTCTTGAGCGCATGGCGCAGCAGCATCGTCCTGGTCTCGACGCCCTTGGCGCGGGCGGTGCGGATGTAATCCTCGGCGAGCACGTCGAGCATCGTCGCGCGGGTGATCCGGGCGATCAGCGCGACATAGGCGAGGCCGAGCGCGATCGACGGCAGGATCAGGTTGCGCAGCCAGGGGACGAGACCTTCGGCGATCGGGGTGTAGCCCTGGACGGGCAGCCATTTCAGCTGGATCGCGAAGACGTAGATCAGCAGGTAGCCGACCACGAAGACCGGCACGGAGAAACCGAGGACCGCGAAGCCCATCACCGCGCGGTCGACGAGCGTGGCGACCCGCCAGGCCGCGAGCACGCCGAGCGTCACGGCGACGCTGATCGCGACGATGAGGGTGGTCAGCGCGAGCGACAGCGTCGGCTCGTAGCGCTGGCCAACGAGGTCGAGCACCGGCGTGTTCCAGAACATGGACTGCCCGAGATCGCCTCTCAGGATCTGGCCGACCCAGAGCAGGAATTGCTTCCACAACGGCTCGTCGAGGCCGAGCCGCTTGCGGATCATCTCGATATTCGCCGGCGTCGCATTGTCGCCGGCGATCACCGCGGCGGGATCACCCGGGGACAGATGGAGAAGCAAGAAGACGCAGATCGCCACGATGGCCATCACGGGCAGCGTGGCGATCAGGCGCCGCACGATATAAGCGGTCATTGTCGGGTCCGCGTCGCTGTCGTCTGCAAGGCTGTATGCGGTGAGGCTGTCTTCGGCGAGGCTGGCGTCCGGGAACGGCCGGCCCGGAGCGTCGCTCCGGGCCGGCGTTCAGCCTGACCTCAGGCCTTCTCGACGTTCCACCAGGGGATGATCTCCGGCACCGGCAGCAGGTTCCGGATATTCGCCCGATGCGCCGCCGGCTGGATCCACTGCCCGTAGTAGAGGTGGTGGACATACCCCCAGGCGTTGTCCTGGATCTGGCGTGCGATGGCCTGACGTTCGGCCAGCGACTCGGCCTGCGCCCATTTCTCGCGCAGCTGCTCATGAAGCGCGTTTTCCGGCCAGCCGAACCAGCCCTTGTCGCCCGTGGCGGCGTGGGCGGCGAGGTTGATCGGATGCGCCGTCGCGGTGCCGCCGCCCGAGGTGATGAAGATGTTCCAGCCGCCTTGATCGGGCGCCGACTTGACCGAGCGGCGCTGGACGACGTTCGACCAGTCCATCGGCACGAGGTTGACGTTGAAGCCCGCGCCGCGCAGCTCCTTGGCCAGGATCTCGGCCGAGTTGCGCATGTACTCGATGTTGGTCGCCTGCATCAGCACGATGGGCTTGCCGTCGTAGCCGGATTCCCTGAGCAGCTGGCGGGCCTTGTTGAGGTCCGGACCCTTCGTGAACCACTCCATGTTCACGTCGCTCTCCATCGGCGTTCCGCAGGTGAAGAACGAGCCGCAGGCGCGGGCGTATTTCGGGTTCGGGAAGGTCGCGGCCATGTGGTCCTTCTGGTTGACCGCCCACTGGACCGCCTGACGCGCCTTCACGTTGTTGAAGGGCGCGTGCAGATAGTTCAACCGGATATAGCCGACCTGACCGAGGCTGTTGAGCACCGAGATCCGGACGTTACGGTCCGATTCGAGCTGCGGCAGCAACTCGATCGGCGGCGTCTCGTAGAAATCGATCTCGCCGGCCTGCAGCGCGGACACCGCGGTCTGCGCTTCCGGCATGTTGACGAGGATCACGCGGTCGAGCTTGACGACCTTGCCGCCGGCGATGCCCGACGCGGCTTCCGCGCGCGGCACGTAGTGCGGGTTCTTGTCGTAGACATACTGCGTGCCCGGCTTCGTCTCGGCCATGTTGAGGACGAAGGGACCGGAGCCGACGACGCCGTTCGTGGTGTCGATCTTCTGGAACGGATCCGTCTCGGCGACCTTCTTGGGCATCATGAAGCACAGCGGCGTCGAGGTCTTCGACAGCGCGTCATAGACGAGGCCCCAGCGTTCCTTGAGCCGCAGGACGATGGTCTTGTCGTCCTTCGCCGAAAGGTCGGCCGTCTTGGACAGCATGATCTGGCCGGCGCCGTCGCGCGCGCCCCAGCGGCGCAGCGAGGCGACGCAATCGGCGGCCGTGACGGCCGAGCCGTCGGACCATTTGAGGCCGTCGCGCAGCTCGAACGTGTAGGTCAGCTTGTCGTCGGATACGCCATGGCGACCGACCATCTGCGGCTGCGGATTGAAGTTCCCGTCGATGCCGAACAGCGTGTCGTAGACCATGCCGCCGTGATAGGCGGCCATGTTCGCCGTGGTCCAGATCGGGTCGAAGGTCGGGATGTCGCCGTGCATGACGGCGCGGACGGTGTTCTGCTCGCCCCGGCGCGCCTGGCCGCGCGCGATCGCGGGGGCGCCGGCGACGGCGGCGATGCCGGCCGATGCCTTGAGAAGTGAGCGGCGTGACGGTTTCATGGTTGCCTCCCTGTTGGACTGTCGAAACCCTGACGATGGCGGCTGCGCCGAGCGGGCGCGCCATCACAAGGGCGGAGCCAATCACGGATCCGCGCCCGTGTCGACCACCTGTTCGCGCCATGCGCCGGTGCCTGACCCGACGGGCAATTCGCTCGACCCCGCCGGCGTGCAAGGGGGGCAAGGGCGAAAGGCGCTCGCGTTCCTTGCGCCGTCCCATGGCCTCGCGATTCTATTCGGAGCCGTTTCGATTTAGACTTCGCGCCTCTGCAACAGGAGGATCGCGATGGCTGCGGGACGGATAAAGGTCGGGGTGGCGCGCTCGGCGCTGCTCGAGAACGGGGCTACTTTCTTCGATCCTGCCGCGCTCGGGATCCTCGACGCGACGCCGGAGATCGATTGGGAATACCTGCCCGATCCGGTGCGTCGCCTCACGGCGGATCATTGCGCTGCCTATGATGTCATCTGTGCGGTTTCCGAGGGCATCGGCCCGGAGGCGCTCGGTCGCCCTGATCTCCGGTTGCGGCTACTGGCCGGTTTCGGTGCCGGCTACGACACGCGCGACGTCAAGGCCCTGACCGAGGCTGGGGTCCTGCTGACCAATAATCCGAACGCGGTGCGCCGTCCGATGGCGACGACGCAGCTGACCTTCGTCCTGGCGCTGGCGCACAAGCTGCTGATCAAGGATCGCCTGACGCGCGAGGGGCGCTGGACCGAGCAGCGCAGCCATTACGGCACGGGGCTGGTCGGCCGCACCCTCGGGTCGCTGGGGATCGGCAACATCGGTCGGGAATTGTTCCGCATCGCGAAACCGCTCGACATGCGTTTCATCGCCCATGATCCCTTCGTCAAGCAGGAGGATGTCGCCGAACTCGGCGTCACGCTGGTCGATTTCGACACGCTGTTCCGCGAATCGGACTTCCTGGTCACCAACGTGCTGCTGAACGAGGCGACCCGCGGCATCGTCGGCGAGCGCGCCCTGGGCCTCATGAAGCCCAGCGCCTATCTGATCAGCGCCGCGCGCGGACCGGTGGTGAACGAGGCCGCGCTCCATCGCGCGTTGGTCGAGAAGCGCATCGCCGGGGCGGGGATGGACGTCTTCGAGGTCGAGCCGACCCCGCCGGACAATCCGATCCTCAAGCTCGACAACGTCATCGTGTCGCCGCACTCGCTCTGCCATACCGACGAGTGCAACCGCTCGCTGGCCGAAGGGTCCTTCCGGTCCGCACGGGCCTTCGCCCAGCGGACTCGTCCGCCGCACCTGATCAACCCGGCGGCGCTCGCCCATCCGCATCAGGCCGCCTGGATCGCCTGACGCCCGGATTGCCTAAACGGGTCGCCCGGCATTCCGCGTCGAGCGAATGCCGGGCGACCCGTGGCGGTCAGTAGATCAGGCCGGGCGTGGTCTGCTCGTCCAGCGGCCAGATCGGGCGCTGGACCTTGGTGTAGGGGATCTTGCGGTAGTCCCGGCTGAGTGGCCCGTCGGAATCGATGTACATCACCTTCTTCGCGATCGGCCCGAAGGCAGCGCGGAAATGGTTGGTGGACTTGACCGCGACGATCTTGCGCTCGGTCGGTTCGATACCGACGTTGCGGAAGAGTTCGAGGCCCAGTGCCTGGGTGCGGTTGGAGATCAGCACCACCTCGACGCCGCCGATCTTGATCGCGGCGCAGTCGCCCATCGGCACCTGGGTCGGTCCGAAGCTCTGCCAGCAATCGCGCTTCAGCCCGACGACCTTGACCGTCGCGTCGATCGGCAGCCCCGAGCTCGGCGCGATCTTCCCGCCGAAGCGGAGCGGGAACTCGGCGCCCATGCCCGCGGCGAAGCAGAGCTTGACCGCGATCGGATCCCAGATCGGGCCGAGGCATGCGCTCTCGACCTTGCGCTCGATCAGGCGGCGCAGGATCGTCGTGTTGTCGGAGGGCGCGCCGCCGCCGGCGTTGTCCGCGGGGTCGGCCATGACGACCGGCGCATCGTTGAATTCGAGCGCGGCGCCGATTCCGTCCTCGACGCCGTGATAGGCGGGCGCGGTCTTGCCGCGCATCGAGACGAACTCCTTCCCGATCTCGGTCGCCAGAGCATCCGCCTTCGCCTTGTCGCCGTCGGTGATGACGAGGATGCGCCCGGTCAGTTCCTCGACATCGGCGTACGGGAAGCAGTGCCCGATCGAGACCGACAGGACGCCATTCTTGCCTTCCATCGCCATCATGCGGTCGACGAAGGCGCGCATCATCGGCTCGGTCGTCGGGTAGCTGCCGATCTGGCGGCAGTCATAGACCGACATCACCGGCTTGATCTGGCCGCGGATCGTGCGCAGCACGAGGTCAAGGACCTCCTCGGCACGGTCGACCACATCGGTATGCGGGAATTCCTTGTAGAGGATCACGATGTCCGAGCCCTTCACCCGCTTGAGGGTGAGGTGGCAATGCGGGTCGAGCTCCACGCCGATCACGCATTTCGGTCCGACGATCTCGCGCACGCGCGCGATGACGTCGCCTTCGACGTCGTCGTAGCCCTGGGCGACCATCGCGCCGTGCAGGCCGAGCAGCACGCCGTCGAGCGGCATAGCCGCCTTGCATTGCGCCAGGATCTCGTCGCGCATGGCCTCGTAGTCGGCGCGCACGGTGGTGCCGGACGGGCTGGCGGCGAAGCAGCTGCCCTCGATGAGGGTGAAGCCCTCGGCCGCGGCGCGCTTGCGCGCAACGAAGAGCGGCGCGGTGCACATCAACGGCGTGTCGGACGGGTGCTCGCCGGGGCGCAGGAACACGCCCTGCTTGTAGTCGTCGAGGCACGTCGCCATCGGCGAAAACGTGTAGATCTCGGTGGTCGCCGTATCATTAAAAAAGCGCATCTCTCTTTTCCCCCTCGTCGTGATTGGAGTGTCGGCATTAGAGCGCGGGACGGGGCCGCGCGCGAGTCATCCCTCTCCGGCGTTTCGCGCGGCGCGGGCGCGGACCTGCTCGCGCCACCAGACATAGAGGCCCGATCCGATGATCACCGCCGCGCCGGCGAGCGTCCACCCGTCCGGCAGGGCGCCGAAGACGAGCCAGCCGAGCAGCGTCGCCCAGACGAGGACGGTATAGGCGAGCGGTGCGATCGTCGCGACGGGCGCGAGCTGCAGCGCGCGCACGATCAGCCACTGCCCGCCGAGATTGACGCAGCCATTGACGACCAGCCAGCCCGTCTCGAGCGCCGTCGGTGTCTTCCACGTCGCGACCGCGAAGGGCAGGGACAGCGCGAAACCCGTGATGGCCTGCCAGACGAGCATTGTCGAGGCGTCCGTGCGTCCCGCGATGCGTCGCGTCGTGATCACGCCGGTTGACCAGCACAGCGTCGCCGCGAGGACGAGCAGCGCGGGCCAGCCGACCGACGCCGAATCCGCGCCGGGCCGGACGACGATCAGCATGCCGGCGAAGCCGACCGCGATGGCGGTCCAGCGGCGCCATCCGACGCTTTCCTTCAAAATCAGGGCCGAGAGCGCAGTGACGATGAACGGTCCGACGAAGCCCAGCACGGTCACGGTGGCAAGCGGCATGCGGATCAGGGCCGCGGCGGTGAACACCGTGGCGCCGAGCATCGCGCATCCCCGCAGGATCTGGAGGCCGCGCGCGGGCGCGGCGGTGACATGTGCCGGGCGCCGCAGGATCAGCGGCCCGAGAAAAAGCAGAAACACCGCGAAGCGGCTCCAGACGACAAGCATCAGGGGCACGCTGTCCATGAGCCATTTCTGCAACGCGTCGGTCAGGCCGAAGACCGCCTGCGCCGCGATCATGACCGCGACGCCGCGCGCCGCATGGTCTTTCTGGATCAAGTCATCCCCTCGTGGTGGCCACCGGATCATCACCGCTTGCGAAGCCGCGCCACGGGTTCGATGATAGCCCGGAAACGCCGCGTGGAGGATTGCATGAACGGCAAGACGCGTATCTGGTCCGATGTCGACTTCGAGCAGCAGGGCAAGCAGGTCACCTGGGTCAACCTGCCGCATTCGGTCACGCGGTCGGCTTACGGGATGATCGCGATCCCCATCGCCGTGATCCGTAACGGAACCGGTCCCACCGCGTTCCTGATGGCGGGCAACCATGGCGACGAGTACGAGGGGCAGATTGCGCTCTGCAAGCTGATCCGCGCCATCGATCCCGCCCAGGTTCAGGGGCGCGTGATCGTCATGCCGGCGGCGAACCTGCCCGCTGCGATGGCCAGCGCGCGCGTGTCGCCGATCGATGGCGGCAATCTCAATCGCTCGTTTCCGGGCGACCCGGAGCGCGGCGTGACGCAGGAGATCGCGCACTACATCGACAGCGTCCTCTTTCCGATGGCGGATCTCTTCGCCGACCTCCATTCCGGCGGTTCGTCGTTGGCCTATATCCCGTTCGGCAGCACGAACGAGGGGCCGGACGCAGACCTCAACCGGCGCTCGCTCGCGGCGCTGACCGCGTTCGGCACGGAATATTCGGTGATCTGGAAACATGCCGATCCGCGCTATTCGCCAGGCGCCGCGATCAAGCGGGGCCTCGTGCAGATCGCGGGAGAATTCGGCGGCGGCGGCAGCGTCAACCGCCGCATGCTGCGCAATGTGGAAGATGGACTCTGGCGCGTGCTCAAGCACATGGGCATCTGGGATGGCCCGACTGCTCCGGCGCCCGCCACGCGGTACATGAACGTTCCAGGCATAGATTGGCATGTGCATGCGCCGTCGCCGGGGCTGTTCGAACCCGCCACCGATCTCGGCGACTGGGTCAAGGCGGGCGATGTCTGCGGCCATGTCCATTTCGTCGACGATCCCGGCCGCGCCCCGGTGCCGTGCTTCTTCAAGCGCGATGGCCTCGTGATCTGCCAGCGCCATCCCGCGCGCGTCGAACGGGGCGATTGCGTCGCCCACCTGGCCGTCGATGGCGTCTGATCTCGCCTGGCTGGGCGCCCGCGAGATGCTCGCGGGCCTCGCGCGCCGCCGCTTCACCGCCGCGGCGCTGACCGACTCCTGCCTCGATGCGATCGCGGCGCGGGATGCCGCGATCCGATCCTTCGTGCGCCTCGATCCGGAGGCCCGCCGCGTCGCGCGCACCAGCGATGCCCGGCGGACGCGCCGGGCGCTCGAGGGGTTGCCGATCGGGGTCAAGGACCTGATCGACACGGCCGGGCTCGGGACCGAATACGGCGCCAAGGTCTTCGCAGGCCATGTGCCCGTCCATGATGCGCAGGTCGTCCACCGACTGCGCGAGGCCGGGGCGGTCCTGATCGGCAAATGCGCCACGACGGAATTCGCCAACATGCATCCGGCGGCGACGCGCAACCCGCACGGTCTGCGGCATACGCCGGGCGGGTCGTCGAGCGGTTCCGCGGCGGCGGTAGCGGCCGGGTTCGTGCCGCTTGCGCTGGGTACGCAGACCGGCGGGTCGGTAATCCGACCGGGATCCTTCTGCGGCGTCTTCGCCTTCAAGTCGTCCTGGGGGCGGACCGAGACGCATGGCGTGCATGAACTCGGCCGATCGCTCGATACCGTCGGCTGGTTCGCGCGCGCGGCCGAGGATCTCGAGGTGCTCGCCCCGGTCCTGCTCACGGCCCATCGCCGCGCACCCGCTCCGGCGAAGCCGCGCTTCGTGCGTCTGGCGACGCCCTATGACGACGCGGCCTCGCTGGAGATGCGGCGCGCCTGCGACGCCTTCGCACGGGACATCGCGAAGGCGGGGGGCAGCGTCGTCCGGCGACGGCTTCCAGCATGGTTCGCTCAGACCCGCGAGGCCCATCGCGTCGTCATCTCGGTGGAGGCGAGCCGCGCCTTCGCGCGCTATCTGCGCGAGACGCCGGCAAAGTTGAGCGCGAATATTCGGGGCTTCATCGCGCTCGGTCAGCGCAACGAGCGTCACTACAGCGAGGCGCTCAAATTCGGCGACCGCGCACGGACCTATCTCGAGACGGTGTTCGGCGAGAACGACGCGTTCATCGTGCCGGCGGCGCCCGGTACAGCGCCGCGCGGGCTCGCCTGGACGGGCGACTCGGTGTTCAGCGGCTTCTGGTCGCTGCTGCGCGTGCCCTGCACGACGTCGCCCTACGCCACCGGTGCCGACGGGCTGCCGCTCGGCGTCCAGTTGATCGGCCGGTTCGGAGAAGACGAGCGCCTTCTCGCGCTGACGACCTGGGCGGCGCGCAAGCTGGCCATCGCGGCGGTCCGACCCGCGTGACAGGCGTCATTCCGGCGCAGCGGTCGCGCGCGACGGCGCCGGGATGACGCCGGGCGACATCGTCCTGGCGGCGCTTGCGACGGGCATCTGGTCGGGCGCCTTCGTCGCCACGGATACCGCTTTGCGCGAGGCGCCGCCGATCCTGTTCGCGGCGCTTCGCTTCTGCGTCTCCGCGCTCGCGCTGCCGTTCCTGCCGCGGCCGCGTGTCTCCTGGCGTGTCCTGCTGGTTCTCGGGCTGACGATCGGTGTCGGTCAGCATGTCGGGATCTTCTTCGGCATGGCGACCGGGGTGACGCCGGGCATGGCGGCCCTGCTCGCGCATACGCAAAGTTTTTTCACGCTCGCGCTGGCCTGGGGGCTGATGGGCGAGACCCTCACGCGACGCAAGCTCTGCGGCTTCGCAGCCGCGCTTGGCGGCCTGGTGCTGCTGATGGCGGAACGCGGGACGCCCATGCCCCCCCTGGCGATCGCCATCGTCCTGTGTGGCGCGCTCGCCGGCGGCCTTGGCAATTTCGTGCTGCGACGCATCGGCGGCGCGGATCCGATCGGTGTTGCGGCCTGGCTGTCGGCGGTCGCCGCCCCGCTGCTGCTGGCGCTGTCGATCGCGATCGAAGGGATGGATCCGCTGCGCGCGATCCTGTCCGGGCCGACAATCGGCTTCGTGACCGCCACGGCCTATTCGGGCATCCTGTCCGGGCTGGTCGCGTATGCGATCTGGGCGCGGCTTTTCGGGCGCTACGAGGCGCATCGCATCGCGCCGTTCATGCTGATGGTGCCGGTCGGCGCCATCGCGCTCTCGGCCCTGGTCCTTGGCGAACGGCCGGGTCTCTGGCGGCTCGGCGCCGCCGTGGCGATCCTGATCGGACTAGCGCTGAACCTCGTGCCCGCGCGTCAGCGGCGCTGAACCGAGGCGCGTCGGCCCAGGGCGACGATGGCGATCACCGCCGCGAGGAACAGCAGCGCCTCGGGATCGAAGGCCTCGCCTGCGATTGCCCAGCCCCCGGCGAGGGTGAAGAAGCCCTGGAGCAGCTGGACCTGGCCGACACGCGCCGTGCCGCCCAGCGCAAGTCCGCGGTACCAGGCGAAGAAGCCGAGGTACATCGAGCCGAACCCGACATACACGAAGCCGGCCCAGGCGGAGGGACGCGCCTGCGATATGTCCGTCGTGGCGGCGAGGTAGGCGACGGGCAGAACGAGAACCGGTGCGGAGAGCACGAGGATCCAGGAGATCGTCTGCCACCCGCCGATGGTACGCGAGACGACCGCCCCCTCGGCGTAGCCGAAGGCGGCGCAGGCGATGGCGAGGGCGAGCCACGCATCCGCGCCGGAGATGCCGTCGCCGCCCGCGCGCAGGGCGAAGACGACGACCACGGCGCTGCCGGCGGCCGCCCAGAGCCAGAAGGCCGGCGACGGACGCTCGCCGCCCCGCAGCGCTCCGGCGAGCGCCGTGGCCAGCGGCAGCAGGCCGAGAACGACGGCGCCATGACTGGACGGCACGGTCGTCATGGCGATCGTCGCGGCGACCGGAAATCCGATCACCACGCCGAGCGCGGCAAGGGCGATGCGCGGTCGCAGTTCGGGTGGCGGTAGCCGCGTCCGCGTCACCGCCAGGATCGCGGCCGCCGGGATCGCCGCGAGGACGGCGCGGCCGAGGGCGACGAAGACCGGATCGAGATCGACGAGGGCAAGGCGCGTGAAGGGCAGGGTGAGCCCGAAGATCGCGACGCCCAAAAGCCCCCAGGCGAAGCCGCGTGCTTCCGCGTCGCTCAGAAGCACGCCACGCCGCCGGTTGCCCGGTTCATGCGGGGTGCCACCATTTGCCGCCGATCACGACGCCAGCGCCGAGCAGCCTCTGGCGTCCGACGACCTGTTCGCCGATGACGTCGAGATACTCGAAATCGCCCTCGCGCAGGTCGAGGATCGAGGCGTCGCCGACGGCGCCGGTCTCGAGGCTGCCGAGCTCGGGCTTGCGGATCGCCTTGGCGGCGTTCAGCGTGGCCAGCTTGATGACCGTCGCGAGATCGACGCCGAGCGCCAGGAACTTCGACATCGTGGTCACCAGATCGAAGGCCGGACCGTCGATGGACAGCG
>CAYSUY010000077.1:0-17876 GCA_964434345.1 uncultured Acetobacteraceae bacterium | reverse complement strand
GCCCATCTCCGCTGCCGAACGCGCCGCGCGGGTCGCGGCCGCGCTCGCGCGCGTCGGCCTCGCCGCCCGCGCGCAGGACGCGGCGCGGCGGCTGTCCGGTGGCGAGCAGCAGCGCGTCGCCTTCGCGCGCGCCTGGGCGCGGCGCCCCGACCTGCTGCTGCTGGATGAGCCCACGGCGAGCCTCGATCCCGCAGCGAGCGAAGAGATCGAGCGTCTGGTCGTCGCCCTGCGCGACGCCGGCACCAAGATCCTGCTCGTGTCCCACAATCTGGGTCAGGTTGCCCGCCTGGCCGACGATGCGGTCGTGCTTACCAACGGGAGGGTCGCTGAGCACGGCCCCGTCGACCAGATCCTCAAGCGCCCCGTCAGCGACGCGGCGCGGGCCTATCTCAAGGGGGAGCTGCCGTGGATGTCCTTCGCCGGAGTGTCCTGACGCTTGTCGCGGCGTCGCTGTGTACGCTGCCAGCGGCGGCACGGACGAGCATCACCGTCGCGTCGACGACCTCGACCGAGCAATCGGGACTCTTCGGCCACCTGTTGCCGGCCTTCACGGCCGCGACCGGGATCGCGGTCAAGGTCGTGGCGCTTGGCACCGGCCAGGCGCTGGATGTCGGCCGACGCGGCGACGCCGACGTGGTCCTTGTCCACGATCAGGCGGCGGAGGAGAAATTCGTCGCCGACGGCTTCGGCGTGATGCGCGTGCCGGTCATGTACAACGACTTCGTCATCGTCGGGCCAGGCGACGACCCGGCGCAGGCCGCGGGCAAGGACACGCGCGCGGCGCTGCGCAGAATCGCCGCCGCCAAGGCGCCCTTCGTGTCGCGCGGCGACAAGTCGGGGACGCATGCCGCAGAGTTGCGCTACTGGCAGGAGGCGGGGCTCGACCTCGCCGCGATCCGCGGCGGCTGGTATCGCGAGATCGGTCAGGGCATGGGCCCGGCGCTCAACGCCAGTTCGGCCGCCAACGCCTATGTGCTGGCCGACCGCGCGACGTGGCTTGCCTTTCGCAATCGCGGGCAGCTCAGGATCCTGGTCGAAGGCGATGTCCGGCTGTTCAACCCGTATGGCGTGATCCTGGTCGACCCGAAACGCCACCCGCATGTGAAGTCCGAGGCCGGTCAGCGTTTCGTCGACTGGCTGGTCTCGCCGGCGGGGCAGAACGCCATCGCCGGCTACAGGATCGGTGGCGAGCAGCTGTTTTTCCCGAACGCACCGCAGGAATGAGGCCGACTTCCGGGGCTGGCTTCCTCTGGCTCCGATCTTTCCGTCAGCGCGCCAATGCGTAGCCCTGCATCATGCGGGGATTGGCGGCGGCGCTCAGGACGCGCACGTCGTCGACCGTCGTGGCGCTGCAGGCCGAGAGGCGGCCTTCGGTCCAGCCGCCGGCCATCGTCACGACGTGACCGCGCCGCTCCAGTTCGGTGCGCGTCGCTTCCGGGAAGCGATCCTCCAGGGTCACCGAGCGGCGCTTGAAGCCCCGCGGCCAGAACGAGCTGACAAGGTGGTCGGTATGGAAGGCGGGCGCGTCGATGGCCTGCTGCAGCGTCATGCCGTGATGGACGTGGTGGAGATAGAGCAAGGCGGACCATTGCTCCTGCTGGTCGCCGCCGGGCGTCCCGAAGGCGAGCCAGGGCGCGCCGTCGCGATGCACCAGGGTCGGGGTCAGGGTCGTGCGTGGCCGCGTCCCTGGCACGAGGCTGCTCGCGAGGCCGTCGCGCAGCCAGAACATCTGCGCGCGGGTCGACAGGCCGAAGCCAAGTTCCGGAATCACCGGGCTTGATTGCAGCCAGCCGCCCGAGGGGGTCGCGGCGACCATGTTGCCCCAGCGATCGACGACATCGACATGACAGGTGTCGCCGCGCGGCACGCCGTCGTGGCGCAGCGGCGCCTCGCCGGAACGATCCACCGTCGGCTCGCCGATGCCGGCGTCGCGCCGTACGCCCGCGGCGGCGGTTTCCCGCAGCTCTACAGCCGTCGGCGCCAGGCCGTTCAGTGTGCCTGGTCGCCAGGCATCGGACGCCGCATCGCCGATCAGCGCGCGCCGCGCCGCCGCTCGCGCGGGGTCGAGGAGCGCGCCGATGTCGACGGGATGCGCGTCGCCGTACCACGCGTCGCGATCGGCCATGGCGAGTTTCGTCGCTTCGACGATGCGATGCACGAAATCGGGCCCCATCGGGTCGCAGCGCGCGATATCCAGCCCGTCGAGCAGTTGCAATGTCTGCAGCAGCGCCGGCCCCTGCGTCCATGCCCCGCATTTGAAGACCCGGTGCGCGCCGAGATCGAGATGGACAGGGGCTTCGACCGGCGCCGTCCAGCAGGCGAGATCGTCGGCGCAGACCAGTCCGGCATGCGGCGTGCCGCTCGAATCCATCGCCGGGATGCGCGCGAAGCGATCGATCGCCTCGGCGACGGGCCCGCGATACCAGTAATCGAGCGCCCGCTCGATCTGCGCCTCGCGTCCGGCGACGCGCGCGGCGTCGGTGGCGATCGCCGCGTAGAGCGTCGCGAGCGGAACGTTCCGGAACAGGCTGCCTGTCTCGGGCACTGCCCCGCCGGGCAGGTAGAGCGCGGCGGAACTGCGCCAGTGGAGTTCGAAGAGCGTCTTGACGCTCGCGATCGTCTGCGGGACCCGCCAGACGAGCGGATGGCCGCCGCCCGCATGGAAGATCGCGGGCTCCAGCACGTCGGCGAGCCGCATCGTGCCCCAGTCGCGCAGCAGCGTGAGCCACGCGCCAAAGGCGCCGGGCACGCAGGCGGCGAGGTGACCCGTGCCCGGGATCGTATCGAGGCCGAGCGCGGCGAAATGCGCGATCGTCGCGGCGCGCGGCGCCGGTCCCTGGCCGCAGATCACGCGTGGCGCGTCTTCGCCCGCGCGGCTGGCCAGGATCGGCACCTCGCCGCCCGGACCGTTGAGATGCGGTTCCACGACCTGCAGGACGAAACCCGCGGCGACGGCAGCATCGAAGGAGTTGCCGCCGCGTGCGAGCATGCGCATGCCGGCGGCGGCGGCGATCCAGTGCGTCGCGGCGACGGCGCCGAACGTGCCCTGGAGGTCGGGTCGGGTGGTGAAGCTCATGGCGGGGCAGTCTAGCGCGACGCGGCGGCTGCGGCATCCCGTCGCGCGCGGCGCTGCGCCGCGCGGCGGGCCGCCGCATGGCGCGCTGCGTCCGGCGGTCGCAGCTTACGGGTGACGGCGCAAGAGAGCGCCGCAAGGAGGACAAGATGACGACCACGCTCAAGGCGCGCGATGTGATGACCCGCAAGGTCCTGTCGATCAGCCCGGAGACGCCCGTTCGTACCCTCGCGACGTTCCTGATCGATCACCGGATCAGCGCGGTCCCGGTCGTCGGTGCCGGCGACGTGCCGCTTGGCATCGTCAGCGAAGGCGACCTGCTTCGCCGCGTCGAGATCGGGACCGAGGGCAAGAAGGCCTGGTGGGTGGCGATCCTCGCCGATGCCGATGACGAGGCGCGGAATTTCGTGAAGACCCATGGCCTGATCGCCGCCGACGTGATGACGCGGGGCGTGATCGCGGTCGATCCCGACGCCGCGCTCACCGCGGTCGCGGATCTGCTCGAACGCAAGCGCATCAAGCGGGTGTTCGTCGTCGACGAGGGCAAGATCACCGGCGTGGTCACGCGCTCCGACATCGTCAAGACGCTGACGCGCCAACCTGAGCCGGGGACGCGCCGGCGTCCCGACGCCGAGATCCGGGACGCCATCGAGGCGGAGATCCGCAAGGAGGATTGGGCGCCGCTTGCCTTCGTATCGATCATCGTCAGCGACGGTGTCGTGGAGTTGACGGGCGCCGTGGGATCCGCGGCCCAGCGCGAGGGGCTCGTGGTGCTCGCCCAGCGCGCCGAAGGCGTGCGGGCGGTCAAGGACCACCTGGTCGTGCGCCCGTCCAACATGTCCTGGGGCGCGCTCGCGGTCTGATCGTGGCGTCTCAGCCATCGACAAGGAAGGCGCGGTAGTCCTCGCGGGCGTCGGCGATGGCGGCGGCGAGCAGCCGCGCGCCATCGTCGGGTGTCGCCAGGGCGGGGTCGGAACCGATCCGGCCATCGGGGAAGCGTTCGCGATGGTGATGCGCGTCGCGGTGGCGATCGCCGCCCATTTCGCGCAGCACCTCCGGGGCGAGGATCTCCGCTTCGAGCATCGCCGTGGTCCTGCGCGTCCAGGGTCGCGCGGCCTGGGCGATCGCGACCTCGCTGGGCGTGGCGTGGATGCCCTCGCGCGTGCCATAGAGCGTCTGGCGCAGCGCGTTGGCCTGCGGATACTCCCACCAGCTGCGCAGCCTGAGACGCAAGCTCCGCTCCCGCGCCGCCGCCGCCGTCATGAGGCTCGTCGCCAGATGGAGGTCCTGGAACGCGGCCTGGCACGGCGCGATGTTTCCGCCGTGCCCGTTCAGGAAGTAGAAGTCCCGAAACCCCTGCGCGACGAGCGAGCCGACATAGTCGGCGACCACCGCCATCAAGGTCGTGGCGCGCAGGCTTACCGTGCCGGGAAAGCCGAGATTGAATTGCGCGACCCCCAGCGCGATGGTCGGCCCCACCAGGATGTCGCCGTCGCGCGGCATGCCGCGGGCGATCGCCTCGGCGCAGATCGCGTCGGTGCCGATGGCCCCGCCGGGGCCGTGCTGCTCCGTCGAGCCGATCGGGATCACGATGCCGCGGGCGCGACGCAGATAGGCCTCGATATCGGGCCAGGTCGAATCTTCGAGGATCATTCCAGAGGGTAGGGAGCGCGGCGCGCGGGCGTCAAGCCGGGCGCTCGTAGCGCAGGAAGGCGTGTCGCCGGCCGATGAAGACCCGCTCATAGGCCCGCATCTGCCGCCAGCCGGCCTTCTCGTAGAAACGCCGCGCCGCGTCATTGTCTCGGAAGCACTCCAGGCTGCGTATCCCGCGCCGCTCGCATTCGGCGAGGAGCCGGCGTCCGGCGCCGCGACCCTGCCGCGCGGGATCGACGAAGAGCATGTCGAGATGACGGCGCGTCGTGAGGCTGAAGCCGACCGGATGTCCGGCGACGCTGGCCAGCCTCATGCGGCAGCGCATGCGCCGGAAACGCCGTGCGAAGAAGCGCGCGTCGCGCGCGGCCAGCGCACGGCGATCGAGGATCGCGGCGAAGGCGACGCGATAGGATGCGGCGGCGATGCGCGCGAGGGCGGGAATGTCGTCCGGCGCGACGCGGCGGATCCTCACGACAATTTCCTCAGGCGCGGATCGAGCGTGTCGCGCAGCGCGTCGCCGAGCAGGTTGAAGCCGAAAGACAGGAACAGGATCGCGAATCCCGCGAAGATCGCGGGCCAGGGCCCGAGCATCAGGAAATTGCGCCCCTCGGAGAGCATCAGACCCAGTGAGGGCGTCGGCGGCTGCGTACCGAGCCCAAGGAAGGAGAGCGAGGCCTCGACCAGGATCGCCGCCGAGAGCAGCAGGCTCGCCTGCACCAGCAGGATGCTCGCGAGGTTGGGCAGCATGTGGCGCAGCAGGATGCGCGTGTCCGAGGCGCCGATCGCCTTGGCCCCGGTGACGTACTCGCTCTCCGCGATCACCAGCGCGGGCGCGCGGATCAGGCGCGCGAAGATCGGCGTGTAGACCACCGCGATGGCGACGGCGGTGGTCCAGGGCTGCGGTCCGAGGATGGCGATGATGCCGATCGCGAGCAGCATCAGCGGAAAGGCGAAGACGACGTCCATGACGCGCATGACGATGCGCTCGGTCCAGCCGCGCCGATAGGCCGAGATCATGCCGAGCGCGCCGCCTGCGATCAGGGAGAGGGTGACTGCGCCGCCGGAGATCGCGAGCGAACCGCGATAGCCATGGAGGATGCGCGACAGCACGTCTCGGCCCAGCTGGTCGGTGCCGAGCCAATGCAGCGCGCTCGGGGGCTTGAGGCGCCGGACCACGGTCTGCGTCAGCGGATCGTAGGGTGCGATCCAGGGCGCGAGCAGCGCCAGCGCGACTTGCAGGACGACCAGCGCGAGGGCGAAGCACAGGAGCGGCTGGCCGCGGACGATGGCGCGCATCGCTCAGCGCCGCACCCGCGGATCGATCGCCGCGTAGAGCATGTCGACCGCGAAATTGACGACGACGAAACCGACGGTGACCATCAGGATCGCGGCCTGGATCAGCGGGTAGTTGCGCTCGCCGATCGCACCGACGATCAGGCGGCCGAGACCGGGCAGCGCGAAGACCTGCTCGACGACGATCGCGCCGCCGAACAGATATCCCGCGGTGATTCCCACGCTGGTCACGAAGGGCAGCAGGGCGTTGCGCAGCGCATGGCGGTAGATCACGCGCCGTTCGCCGACACCCTTGGCGCGTGCGGTGCGGACATAATCCTGGCCAAGCGCGTCGAGCATTGCCGTGCGCACGAGGCGCGACAGCGAGGCGAGGATCGGAAGTCCCAGGGCCAGCGACGGCAGGAGCATGCGTTGCAGGTTGCCCAGCGGATCCTGCGCGAAGGGCACATGCCCGAGGCTGGGAAATCCGGGCGCGAGGGTCGCCAGCGCCAGGATCATCACGATCCCCAGCCAGAATGAAGGGACCGTGATGCCGGCGATGGTGACGACGCGCAGCGCGATGTCGGCGGCACCGCCACGCACGCGCGCCATGGCGCAGCCGGCGGGCACCGCGAGACCTGCGCCCAGCGCCAGCGACATGAGCAGCAATTGCAGCGTGACGCCGAGATTTGCAGCGATCTCCTCGACCACCGGCTTGCCGGTCCACAGGCTGGTGCCGAGATCGCCGGACAGGGCGCGTCCGGCCCAGACGAGATATTGCTCGACCAGCGGCCGGTCGAGACCGACCCGCGCACGCAGGCTCGCCAGCCGTTCGGGCGTGATCTCTGTGTTGGCGCCCAGCATGATCGCGACCGCATCGCCGGGGATCATGCGGATCATCAGGAAGACGATGATCGAGACGCCGAAGACCACGATCGCGAGGTCGATGGCGCGCTCGGCGAGAAAACGGACCGGCATGGCTGGGCGTGGAGGTCGTACGGGCGTCGCGCCGCCGCGCGTGGCGGCGCGACGCCCGGGCGGTTCAGCGCGCGACGCCCGTGTCGCGCAGATAGGACAGCGAGCGATTGGCCATGATCTCGTAGCCCTGCACCGTTCCGCGCAGCGCGGTGAAGAGCTGGCCGTAGGTGAGATGCGCGATCGGCCCGTCGCAGGCCAGCGTCTTCTGGACCTCGTCGTACATCGCCTTGCGTTGTCCCTGGTCGCTCGTGGCGCGTGCCTTGTCGAGCAGCTCGTCGATGCGCGCGTCGCTGTACTTGAAGACGTTGGTCGACCCGCCGCTGCGGAAGGTGCGGAAGAAATAATCGTCCGGATCGGGGCTGCCTGCGTTGGTCGAGGCGAACATGTCGAAATTCGAGTTGCGCCAGTCCTGGATGAACTGGCCCAGCTCCTGGTTCTTGAGCTCGACCTTGAAGCCGGACTTCGCGAGCTGAGCCTGGACCACCTGGGCGATGTCCTTGATGTCCTGGCGCGGCAGCACGTTCATGGTCACCGTCACCGGCTCGTTCAGCCCCGCCTCCTTGAGCAGCGCGCGCGCCTTCGCCGGGTCATGCGCGTAGCAGGGGAACTGCTTGGTATCGACCGCCCAGTCCTTGAGCGCCGGCGACAGCGGGCCGCCAGGGACGCCCTTGCCGAACTGCGCGGCCTGGACGATCTCCGCGCGGTCGAGCGCATGGTTGAGGGCGCGGCGCACGCGTGCGTCGTTGAAGGGCGGCTTTGAGACATTGAGGCCGACCAGCGTATAGGCGAGCTCCAGCGTCTCCGTGATGCGGACATTCGGCTTGCCCTGGAGCTGCAGCGCCGTGGCGGCATCGATGTTGGGCAGCATCGCGTAGGTGCCGCTCGTCAGGCCGACCTGGCGGGTCGCGGATTCCGGGACGAGGTTGAACTTCACGCCATCGAGCTTGGGCTGGCCGGCACCCCAGTAACCGGCATGCTTGGCGAGGCGGATGAAGCTGTTGGGCTGCCATTCGGCGAAGGCGAACGGCCCGGTGCCGACCGGCTGCTTCTGCAGCGCGTCCTTGTCGGCCTGCATGCGGCGCGGGACGATCGCGATGGTCGCGATCGACAGCAGCAGCGGCGCCTGGGCTTCCTTGAGGCGCAGCTCGACCGTGCTCGCGTCGATGGCGCTGGCGCCCTCGACGGCGGCAAGGCGGCTGGCGAGCGGCGAACCGATGTCCTTGCTCAGCACGCGTTCGATCGAGGCCACCACGTCGGCTGCCTCCATGGGCGTGCCATCGTGGAACTTCACGTTTGCGCGCAGCTTGAAGCGATAGGTCTTGCCGTCCGGGGAGACGGTCCAGGATTCCGCGAGGCCCGGACGCAGCCGCAGGTCCTTGTCGATCGCGGTCAGGCCCTCATAGATGGTGCCGTTGATCACCGCGAAGGTCGAGAATGCGGTCGCGATATGCGGATCGAGCCCGGCGGGCGACTGGTCGTACCCGATCTCGAGCGTCTGGGCGCCGGCGCCGACGCCGACGAAAAGGCAGGCGGCGGAAGCCGCGCGGACGAGGGTGCGTGTCACGATCGATCCTCCCGGGGAGTGGCGGTGCTGAAGTCGTAACAAAGAAACCGCCCGCCGACCATGGCGGTTATGGCCTGCGACGCGGCTCTGCCATAGGGTACGGACGGGCGCGATGCGATGCCCGGAGGAGGAACCATGCGCGCGATCGGGATCATCAGCGGAACGTCGATGGACGGGATCGACGTCGCGCTGGTCGAGACGGACGGCGAGAATGCGCTGTCCACCGGTCCCGGACGCACCTATCCCTATCCCGAGGCGCTCCGGCGGGCGCTGCTCGAGATCGCCGCCGATCCGGCGCGTGCCGAGCGCGCCCCGCTCTCCGCGGAGGACGAAGCCGTCTCGGACGCGCATGCCGTGGCGGTCGAAGCCTTCCTTTCCGATCACGGCATAGCTGCGGGTTCGATCGATCTTGTCGGCCTGCACGGCCAGACGATCCTGCATCGCCCGGAACGGCGCTTCACCCGCCAGCTGGGCAGCGGCGCGCGCGTCGCGGCGCGGCTGGGCATCGACACGATCGACCGCTTCCGGCATGCCGATGTCGCGGCGGGCGGACAGGGCGCCCCCTTCGCGCCGCTCTACCATCGTGCGCTCGCCGCGCGGCTGGAGCGACCGGTGATGGTCCTCAATCTCGGCGGCGTGGGCAACGTCACCTATATCGGCGACGAGGCGACGATCGCCTTCGACACGGGTCCCGCGAGCGCGCTGCTCGACGACTGGGTCGCGCGGCATACCGGCGCGGCCTTCGACGCCGGCGGCGCCATCGCGGCGTCGGGGCGCGTCGACCGCGCGATCCTCGCGACCTTGATGGAGCATCCGTATTTCGCGCTTCCTGCGCCGAAGTCGCTCGATCGCAACGATTTCCACGCGCGCGCCCGGATCGTCGAGGGGCTTGCCCTCGCCGATGGGGCGGCGACGCTCGCGGCGTTCACGGTCGACTCGGTGGCCGCGGCGCTGGTGCATGTGCCGCGCGCACCTGGACGCTGGATCGTCTGCGGCGGCGGCCGCCACAACCGTTTGTTCATGGAGGCACTCGCGGCGCGTCTCGGCGTGCCGGTGGAGCCTGCGGAGGCCGTGGGCTGGGATGGCGACTTCATCGAAGCGCAATGCTTCGGTTATCTGGCGGTGCGCAGCCTGCGGGGATTGCCGCTGAGCCTGCCGACCACGACCGGAGTGCCGCATCCGATGAGTGGCGGCATCCTGAACCGTGGACGCTGACGCGCCGCTCCTGTCCGTCGAGGGGCTGGGCGTCGCGATGGGCGGCGTCCCGGTCCTCGAAGACGTGTCCTTCGCGATCGCGCCGGGCGAGACGCTGGGACTGGTCGGCGAATCCGGCTGCGGAAAGAGCGTGACGGCGCTGTCGATCATGCGACTGCTGCCCGAACCGCCGGCGCGTATCGCGAGCGGGCGGATCGTCTTCGACGGTACCGATCTCCTGGACCTGGACGCCGAGCGGCTGCGCGCCATCCGGGGCGATCGCATTGCGATGATCTTCCAGGAGCCGATGACGTCGCTCAATCCGGTGTTCACCATCGGCGACCAGATCGGAGAGAGCCTGATCGTGCACCGTGGCGCGAGCCGGGCGGCGGCGCGCGCCGAGGCGGCGCGTCTGCTCGATCTCGTCGGCATCCCCGCGGCGGCGAGCCGTCTGGACCGCTATCCGCACGAACTCTCCGGCGGACAGCGCCAGCGTGCGATGATCGCCATCGCCCTTGCCTGCAAGCCCCGGCTGCTGATCGCGGACGAGCCGACCACTGCGCTCGACGTCACGGTCCAGGCGCAGATCCTGGACCTCATCGCGCGTCTGCGCCGCGAACTCGGCATGGCCGTGCTGCTGATCACGCACGACCTGGGCGTCGTCGCCGAGTTCTGCGACCGCGTCGCGGTCATGTATGCCGGGCGCATCGTGGAGGAGGCGCCGGTCGCCGCGCTCTTCGCGGCACCCGGGCATCGCTACACCGAGGCGCTGCTGCGCAGCATGCCCGCCGCGAACGCGCCGGGCCGCGACCTGCCCTCGATTCCGGGCAGCGTGCCGCCACCCGCCGCGCGCGGCGCGGGATGCGTGTTCGCGCCGCGCTGCGGATTCGCCGCGCCGCGCTGCCGCACAGAGTTGCCGCCGCTTGGCGCGCCGCCGCACCGGCTGCGCTGCTGGAACCCGGCGGGCGTGGCGTGAGCGCGCTGCTCGAGGTCGAGGATCTCGCGACCCATTATGCCGGGCGTGGCGGCACCGTGCGCGCGGTCGATGGGGTCAGCTTCTCCCTCGCCGCGGGCGAGGTCCTCGGCATCGTGGGCGAATCCGGATGCGGGAAGTCAACGCTCGGTCGTACGATCCTGCGCCTGCTCGCGCCGACGGCGGGCACGATCCGCTTCCAGGGCGAGGACATCACGCAACTCGACCGCCGGGCGATGACGCGTCATCGGCGCGACATGCAGGTCGTGTTCCAGGATCCCTTCGGTGCCCTCAATCCGCGCCATCGCGTGGGCGAGATCGTCGGTGAGCCACTGGCCGTCCATCGCATCGGCGATCGTGCCGCGCGGGCTGCGCGGGTTGCGGAGCTGCTCGCCATGGTCGGTCTGCCACCGGATGCGCAGACCCGCTACCCCCATGAGTTTTCGGGCGGACAACGCCAGCGCATCGCCATCGCGCGCGCCCTTGCGCTGGAGCCGAAACTGCTGATCGCGGACGAGCCGGTCTCCGCGCTCGACATGTCGATCCAGTCGCAGATCATCAATCTGCTCGCCGGCCTGCGTGCGCGGCTCGGCCTCGCGATGCTGTTCATCAGTCACGACCTGTCGGTCATCCGTCATGTCAGCGATCGGATCGCGGTGATGTATCTCGGCCGGATCGTCGAGATCGGGCCGGCGGCGGAGATCTTCGCGCAACCGGCGCATCCCTACACCCAGGCCCTGCTGTCCGCCGTTCCGCATACCGACCCGGCCCGTCGCCGCGCGCGCATCCTGCTTTCGGGCGAGATGCCCGATCCGGTCAATCCTCCCGCCGGCTGCGCCTTCCATACGCGCTGTCGCCATGCCGAGCCGCGCTGCGCGGCGGCGCGCCCGGAATTGACCGTGCGTCAGCTCGAGGCCATCGCGGCGCGCGATGTCGCCTGTCATCTCCTGGAGGCGCGTCGATGAGCGTCGCCGCCGCCGTCGACCATGCCTTCGAGGCCGTCGCGGAGGCGCTGGCGACGACGCCGATCCCCGGCGCGGTGCTGGGCGCGGTCGGGCGCGACGGCGAAATCGCGGTCCGCGTCGCGGGCGACGCGCAGCGCGTGCCCGAGCGCGTGGCAGCGACGCGCGGCACCATCTACGACCTCGCCTCGCTGACCAAACCGATCTTCACCACGACCGCGATCCTGCGCCTGGTCGAGGCGGGCCGGATCGCGCTCGACGACCCGCTGACCTGCGCGATCCCCGATCTGCGCCAATACGCTGTCGCGACCGCGGCGGAGCGTCGCCTGACCTTCCGGCAATGCCTCGCGCACGACACGTTCCTGCCGGCGGTCGAGCCGCTCTACACCTATGGGCAGGATCCCGCGACGCTGCGCGCCTTCGTGCTGCAACGTGTCTGGCAGCGGGGAAATCCGGTCTATTCGGACATCAATTTCATCCTTCTCGGCATCGCGCTGGAGCGACTCAACGACCGGCCGCTCGGCGCGCATGATCCTGGCTTCGGTCTCACCTTCCGTCCGGATCCCGCGCTCTGCGCGGCGACCGAGGCCTGCACGTGGCGTGGCCGCGTGATGCGTGGTGCGGTGCATGACGAGAATGCCTTCGCGCTTGGCGGCGCGTCGGGACATGCGGGTCTGTTCGGGACGATCGACGCGGTGCTCGGTTTCGCACGCGCGCTGATGGCGGGCGAGGTGCTGGCGCCGCGGACGCTGGCGGCGATGCGCGCACCGCATTCCGCGACACGCGCGCTGGGCTGGGAGATCCGCCATCCCGACTGGGCGGGCGGCCTCGCCTGCTCGCAGGGCAGCATCGGGCATACCGGCTTCACGGGGACCGGCCTCTGGATCGACTGGGAGCGCGGCCTCGCGTGGTCGCTTCTGACCAACCGCGTGCACCCGAGCCGGCATGTCGACACCGGAATCCAGATGCTGCGCCGCCGCGTCGGGGAGCGCATGATCGCCGCCTTCGATTCGCCCAAATGACCGGGGACCAGCCATGAGACTGAACGCGCGTGTCGCCATCGTCACGGGAGCCGCATCCGGCATCGGGCGCGCGACCGTCGATCTCTTTCGCGCCGAGGGTGCGCATGTCGTCGCGGTCGATCGTGACGCGGCGGCGCTCGAGGCCCTTGCCGCGGCCCAGCCCGGCGTCGAGACCTGCGCGGGCGATGTCGTGGACGAGGACGTCGCACGCCGGACGGTCGATGCGGCGCTTGCCCGTCACGGGCGCGTCGACGCGATGGTGACCGCGGCCGGTATTTCGCTCGGCCAGCCGGCCCTGACCACCTCGCTCGATGCCTGGGACCAGGTCTTCTCCGTCAACGCGAAGGCCACGTTCCTGTGGGCGCGCGAGGCGCTGCGCGTCATGGTGCCGGCGGGGCGCGGCGCCATCGTCACCGTCGCCTCGCAACTCGCCTTCGCCGGCGGACGCGGGAACGCCGCCTATGTCGCGTCTAAGGGCGCGGTGGTCAGCCTGACGCGGTCGATCGCGCTCGATTACGCCACCAGCGGTGTTCGATGCAATTGCGTCCTGCCGGGCGCCACCGAGACGCCGATGCTGGCGCGTGCCTTTGCACGCAATCCCGATCCCGAGGCGGCCCGCACACGCTCGCGGACCCGCCACGCGATGGAGCGCTTCGGCCGTCCGGAAGAGACGGCCCGGGCGATCCTGTTCCTCGTCGGCGACGATTCCGCCTTCACCACCGGCGCGATGCTGCCGGTCGAGGGCGGTTGGCTCGTCGCGTGACGAGGCCGACAGCAGCTTCAACGACAGGAGGAAGACAGACGATGGGTTGGTTCAGGAACATGGCCGGGGCGTTCGCGGTCGCGACGCTGCTGGCCGGGGCGGCAACGATCCCGGCTGCCGCTCAGACGCGCACGCTGGTCGTCGCCGCTTCGGGCACGCCGGAAGGCTTCGACGGCGACGCGCTGCGCCCGCACACCCAGGAAACGGTCGTGCAGGTCTATGACCCGCTGGTCGTCTATGCGCGGACCAAGGACGCCGACGGCAAGGAGATCCTGGATTCCAGCCGCGTGCAGCCGAACCTCGCGGAGAGCTGGACCGTCGACGCCGACGGCAAGCGCTACGTCTTCAAGCTGCGTCAGGGCGTGAAGAGCTTCCGCGGCAACGAGCTCACCGCCGCCGACGTCGAATGGAGCTGGGCCAAGTCCTTCGCCCAGAAGCGTACCGGCAATTTCATCGCCAACGTGTCGAGCGTCACCGCGGTGAAGGCGCTGTCGAAATACGAGGTCGAGTTCACGCTCTCCGCGCCGAGTTCGATCTTCCTCAAGGCGCTGACGCTCTACGTCCCGGGCATCTACGATTCGACCGAGGTCAAGAAGCACGCCACCACCGAGGACCCCTGGGCCCTCAAGTGGATGGAAAGCAACACGGCCGGCTTCGGCCCCTACCACCTCGAAAGCGTGCGCGCCGGGGAACAGGCGGTGTTCGTCGCCAACCCGAATTATTTCCGCGGCGCGCCGCATTTCGGCCGCGTCGTCTATCGCGCGGTGCCCTCGGGTGCCAGCCGCGTCACGCTGCTCAAGAGCGGGCAGGTGCAGTGGATCGAACGGCCGACGATCCTCCAGGTCGAAGATCTCAAGCAGGACCGGCGCGTCAAGGTCGACCAGACCAGCGGTCGTCTCTTCGCCGCGCTGTGGATGAACGCGAAATTCGCGCCCTTCTCGGAGCTCAAGGTCCGCCAGGCGCTGAACTACGCGATCGATCGCGACGCCATCCTCAAGGCGGTTTTCCGTGGAGAGGGCGTGCCGGCGAAGAGCTTCATCGCACCGTCGATCGACGGTCAGGACCAGTCCTTCTTCTCCTTCACCCATGACCCGGCGCGCGCGAAGCAGCTGCTTGCCGAGGCGGGCCATGCGTCGGGACTTTCGGTCGAGATCCTCTACTCGGACATCTACTGGTGGCTGGAGGCGATGGCGATCCAGGCGGCCGACCAGCTCAAGGCGGTGGGCGTGACCGCGACGCCCAAGCGGATCACGGCGAGCGACATGCGCGCGCGCTTCGCGCCGAACATGCGCGACATGCCGTTCTTCGCCTGGGAGGATGGTCCGCTTGTGCTCGACGCCGGCTATGCGGCCTTCCTGCTGCTGCACAGCCAGGGCGCCGCGAACCGCAACGGGTTCAGCGATCCGGAGGTCGACGCGCTGGTTTCGCGCATCCGGCAGGAACTCGACACCGGCGCGCGCAACGCCCTTCTGCGCGACCTGCAGCAGAAGGTCATGGCGCAGACACCCTGGATCCTGACCTTCTATCCGACGCTGTTCGAGGCGATGGCCCCGAACATCGCCGGCTGGGTCTCGCATCCCGACGACCACGAGCGCTGGGCGGATCTGCGCGAGCAGCGCTGACCCCGGCCGGGCTGGCCGCATCGCCCGGATGGGCGGTGCGGCCATAGCCCGGATTTCATGTGGCGAGCATGCCCTCGATCGTGCGCTGCACGGCGAGGGCTTCGTCGAAGCTCGCCAGGGTATGCGACCGCCCCTCCAGCAGCGCGGCGAGCTGGTCGAGCTGCCGCAGGCCTGCTTCCGCCCGCGGCGCGCCGATTTTGCCGGGCATTGCCGGCAGCCAGGGGCCGTTGCCGGTCCGCCGTTCCAGCGCGTACCAGTCGCGCATGCGGATCGCACCTGCCGATCCGGTCACGGTCCAGAGATTCGTGTCCGATACCTCGCCCCGCAGCGCCGCATCGATCGTGACCTCGATGCCGTTACCGACGAGGTTCGCGGTCAGCGCGGTCTCCGCGGTCGTGCCGTCTGCCGGGAAGACAGGTTGCGCAGCGCGCAGCGTCAAGGGGCCGGTGAGGCGTTGCGTCGCGAAGACGAAATGCGACAGCACTTCGCGCGTGAAGCCGCCCTCCTGACGTCTGCTCAGCCACGGGCCGGCCTGCTGCCAGTCGCGCGGCCAGCGCGCGAAGCTGGCGGAGATTTCGATCCGCTGCAGTGTGCCGAGTTCGCCGCCATGGGCCGCGGCCAGGACGGCGTTGAACGACGCCGAGGACGCGAAGGAGAAATTGACCGCGGCGGGTCGGTTCTCTGCCGCCACGCGCGCGGCGAGTCTTTCGCCCGCCGCGACGTCGTCGGTCAGCGGTTTCTCGCAGAACACCGCCTTGCCCCAGTCGAAGGCGAGGTGACACAGCTGCGGGTGGCTGGCTGGCGGCGAGGCGATGTAGACGCAGCGCGTGTCGCTGCGCGCCATGATCGCCGCCGGGCTTGAGGCGATCGTCGCGCCGGGCGCCTCGGCGGCCGCTGCGGCACATGCCGCCGCAGACGGGTCGGACAGGGCCGTGATGCGGAATCCGCCATGCTGGAGGAGGCGGCCGATCATCCGCCGCCCCATGATGCCGACGCCGATCAGGGCGATTCCATGCGCCATTCCTGCCACCTTCAGGCGACGAGGTCGGCGATCGCGGCTTCGTCGACCCCGACGCTGCGCGCTGCCGCCTGCATCTGGGCGATCGTGTTGTCGTCCAGCGGGATCCCGTTTGCGAGGCGCTCCGCACGGGTCTTGCGCTCCGGCTCGCCGGGCGCCATGACCGCGCCGCCCGCGTCGACCGGCTTGCAGGCCTTCATCCAGTCGACGAAATGCCGCGCCTCGGCGTCGATCGCGCCGGCGTCGCCGACGCGCTGCAGATCGATCACGATCGACATCATGTTGTTGTGGACGGTCCCGAGATTCGGGTGGCCGTCATGGTTGCAGCCGCCGCCCGACAACGCACCCGCCAGCAGGTCGCAGAAGAAGGCGAGGCCGTAGCCCTTGTGATCGCCGAAGGGCGCGAGCGCGCCGGGCGGCGGACCATAGAGATCGTTGGGGTTGAGCGAGGGGCGCCCGTCTCCATCGACCACGCAGCCCGGCGGCAGGTCGACGCCCTTGTTGCGCGCGACCTGTACCTTGCCTTCGGCGACTTTCGAGGTCGCGAAATCGAGAATGATCGGCTCGCGGCCCTCGATGGGCATGCCGCAGCAGAATGGATTGGTCGACATGCGGCGCTCCTTGCCGCCCCAGGGCGCGACAAGTCCGCCGGTGTGCACGACGTTGACGAAATGGATCGACGCGCAGCCCGCCGCGGCGCAGGTCTCGGCCCAGTCGCCGATACGGCCGAGATGATGCGCGTGGCGCAGCGCGATCATGGCGACACCGGCGGCACGAGCCTTCGCGATCGCGATCTCCATCGCCTCGCCGCCGAGCACCTGACCATAGCCGCCCTGCCCGTCGAGGATCGCGAAGCCCGGGGCCTCTGCGACGACCTTGACGTGCATGTTCGGCCTGATCTTCCCCTCGCCAAGCCACCCGATATAGGACGGTACGCGCACGACGCCGTGCGAATCGTGTCCCATGAGGTTGGAATCGACGAGGCGCTTGCCGATCATCCCGGCTTCCTCGGGCGAACTTCCCGCCTTCGCGAATACCGCCGTCACGAAGCGCCGCAGCCTGCCGTCCTCGATATGCTTCACGTCCGTCCTCCGATTGCGATCACGTTGGCGAGCGCCTCGCCGCGGGCGAGACGGTCGAGATTCGAGGCCATGACGCGCGTGCGCCGTGCCACCGTCCCGACGGTCCACCCGGCGATATGCGCGCTCATGACGACATTGTCGAGCAGGTCGAAACGCAGCGGCCATGCGGCGGCGTTGTCCTGCTGCCGTTCGGCGGGGTAGCGCCACCATGTGTCGATGACCGCGCCGCCGATGCGCCGCTGCGAAAGCGCATCGTGGAGCGCCGCCTCGTCGATCACCGGACCCCGGGCGACGTTGACGATGACGGCGTCGCGCTTCATCGCGGCGAGCACGCGCGCGTCGACGAGGCCGGTGGTCTCCGGCGTGAGGGCGCAACCGAGCACGACGAAATCCGCGTCGCGCACGGCGTCCGCGAGCCGGTCGAGGCCGAAGAACCCGTCGAGATTCGGTTCATCGGCGCGCACGGTGCGGTTCACGCCGATCACCCGCATCTCGAAGGCCTTGGCGCGCTTGGCCACTGCGCGGCCGATCCGGCCCATCCCGACCACGGCCACCGTACGGCCCGCGAGTTCTCCGCTCGGCGCGCCGCTGAACCGGCTGGAGCGCGACCAGTCGCCGCGGCGCATCTCCGCGTCGGCCTTCGACAGGCGGATGCTCCATTCGAGCATCGCGAGCATCGCGTATTCGGAGCAGCCCGGCT
>CAYSUY010000076.1:3493-18051 GCA_964434345.1 uncultured Acetobacteraceae bacterium | reverse complement strand
GTCGGTGAACATCTGCGGCGATCACCTGCGCGACCGCTTCGATCCGCGCGCCACCATCCGATGACACGAGACGAGGGGACGAGGGCATGAGATTCGCGAACAGCAAGGTGGTGGTCACGGGCGCCTGCGGCGTCTTCGGCACCTGGATCGCGGAAGCCTTCGCCCGCGAGGGCGCGACGCTGTGCCTGTCCGACAACCGCGCCGCGGACCTCGCCGCGCTGGCCGCGCGCCTCGGCCCGGCCACGCTGACGCATCCGACCGAACTGACCGACGCCGCGTCCATCGACGCGCTCGCGGACCTCGTCGCCGCGCGCGGGGGATCTCCCGACATCGTCGTCAACAATGCCGGCGTCTATCCGCGCGGCCTGATGCTCGACGTCGATGCCGCGGAGTGGGACCGCATCATGGGCGTCAATGTCCGCGCACCGTTCCTGATGACGCGCGCGATGGCGAAGCTGATGATCGCGCGCGGCGTGAAGGGGGCGATCATCATGATCTCGTCCGGCGCGGCCCATCGGATGCGCAACGGTTCGGCGCCCTACTGTCTGTCGAAGACCGCGCTGGAGCGTCTGGCCAAGGGTTTCGCGCTGGAACTCGCCGAGTACGGCATCCGCGTGAACACGGTGGAGCCCGGCTTCGCCCCGGGCAGCAAGGTCAACCCGCTCTCGGACACCTACGTGGCCAAGATGGCGGCGGGAATTCCGTTGCAGCGCACCAGCGGCCCGCAGGACACCCCCGAGGCGATCTTGTTCCTGTGTTCGTCGGCGGCGTCGTTCGTGACCGGCGCGACGCTCGCCGTGGATGGCGGCAACTCGATCGGCACGTTCGAGCCCGGGCCATTGAAAAGCGACGATCTGCGCCGCGCGGGACGATGACGGCGAGCGCGCCCATCCTCGAGGTTCGCGACCTCGCGGTCGCGATCGGCACGCGCCGCGTGGTCGACGGCGTGGGCTTCGCGCTCGCACCCGGCGAGGTTCTGGCGCTGGTCGGGGAATCGGGCTGCGGCAAGTCGATGACCGCGCTGGCGCTGCTCGGACTGCTCCCCGGCGCCGCGCGGCGGGTCGGCGGCACGATCGGCTTCGAGGGCGACGACCTCGCACGGCTCCCGGAATCCCGGCTGCGGGCGATACGCGGCAACCGGATCTCCGTCATCTTCCAGGATCCCTCCGGATCGCTCGATCCCCTGATGACCGTCGGCGACCAGCTTGCCGAAGGTCTGCGCGCCCATCGCGACCTCGACCGCGCGGCCCTGCGCGCGCGGTCGCTCGAGATGCTCGCCGCGGTCGGCATCGCGGAGCCGGAGCGGCGCCTCGCGCAATACCCGTTCGAATTGTCGGGCGGGATGTGCCAGCGCGTGATGATCGCCATCGCCCTCGCGGCACAGCCAGCGGTCCTGCTCGCCGATGAACCGACGACCGCGCTCGACGTCACGATCCAGGCACAGATCCTGGACCTGATGAAGGACCTGCGGCGCGCGCACGGCACGGCGATCGTGCTCATCACCCACGACATGGGCGTCGTGGCCGACATGGCGGATCGCGTAGCGGTCATGTACGCGGGCCGCATCGTCGAGACCGGCAGCGTCGACGCGATCTTCGCCGATCCACGCCATCCCTACACGCGACTGCTGCTGCGCAGCGTCCCGCGCCTCGACGACACGCCGAAGACCCCGATGACCGTGATCGCCGGCAGCGTTCCGGGTCAGGGCGACTGGCCGCCCGGCTGTCGCTTCGCGCCGCGCTGTCCGCTGGCCGAAGACGCCTGCCGCGCCGGAATTCCCGCGAGCGCCGAGCTCGCCGATGGCCGACGCGTCGCCTGCCGTCGCCACGCCGATGACGCGGCATGGGGCAGGGTCGCATGACGACGCCAGCCGCCACCGCCACGCCGCTGCTCGAGATCGAAGATCTGCGCGTCCATTTCCCGCTGCGCCGCGGGCTGTTCGGACGCCCCCAGGGGGCGGTCAGGGCCGTCGACGGCGTCTCGCTGTCGATGGCGCGCGGCGAGACCCTCGGGCTGGTCGGCGAGTCCGGCTGCGGAAAGTCGACGCTCGGCAACGCGATCCTGCGCATCGTCGAGCCCAGCGGCGGCGCTATTCGCCTCGGCGGGGTCGATCTCGCACGTCTGGAAGGCGAGGCCCTGCGCGCCGCGCGCCGCAAGGCGCAGATGGTGTTCCAGGATCCGTTCGCCTCGCTCGACCCGCGCATGCGCATCGGCGAATCGATCGGCGAACCGCTCCTCGTCCACGGCCTCGCCCGCGGCGCGGCGTTGCGCGCGACGGTGTCGGACCTCCTCGCGCGGGTCGGTCTGCAGCCCGAGCATGCCGATCGCTACCCGCATGAATTCTCCGGCGGTCAGCGCCAGCGTCTCGTGATCGCGCGCGCACTCGCCCTCTCGCCCGACCTCGTGATCTGCGACGAACCCGTCTCGGCGCTCGACGTCTCGGTGCGCGGGCAGATCCTCAATCTCCTGCTCGAACTGCAGCGCAGCCTTGGAACGGCCTTCCTGTTCATCAGCCACGACCTGTCCGTCGTGCGTCATGTCAGCGACCGGATCGCGGTCATGTATCTCGGCCGCATCGTCGAGATCGCACCGCGCGACACGCTCTTCGACCGTCCCCGTCATCCCTACACGCAGGCCCTGATCAGCGCGATCCCCCTGCCGGATCCGAAGGCACAGCGCGCGCGTCGGCGCATCATCCTGTCCGGCGAGATCCCGAGTCCCGCACGACCGCCCTCGGGCTGCAGCTTCCACACGCGCTGCCCGCTCGCGACGGAACGCTGCCGCATGGAGATCCCTGTGCTCGCGCCGGCGACGGACGGAAGCCAGGTCGCCTGTCACCTCGCGACGTGAGCCGCCGCGTCAGTCGTCGGCGTAACGCAGCCCGCCCCGCCGCTGCCGGAACAGGATGAAGCCCAGCGCGACGGCCGTGAGAGCAAGCATCGTCGCGGAGATCGGCCGGGTCAGGAACGGCGTGAGATCGCCATCCTCGTAGGTCAAGGCGCGCCGCAGGTTGAGCTCCAGGATCGGGCCGAGCAGGAAACCGAGCACGAACGCGGCCAGCGAGAACCCATAGCGCTCCAGCACCAGGGCGAGGGCGCCGAAGCCGAACATGACCCAGACGTCGAAAGTCTGGTTGTCGGCCGCGTAGGCGCCGATCACCGTCAGCGTCAGCATGACCGGCAGCAGGTAGTGGTGCGGCACGAGCAGGATGCGCGGGAAGATGCGCAGCGTCGCGAGCTGGAACAGCAGCACCGCGATGGTCGAGACCAGATAGGACGCATAGATGTCGGCGACGACGCCGGCATGCTCGCGGAACAGCAGCGGCCCCGGCTGGAGCCCGTGGATCATGAACCCCGCGATCATCAGCGCGGTGACGGCGTCGCCGGGAATGCCCAGCGTCAGCAAGGGCAGCAGCGAGCCGCCGACATTCGCGTTGTTCGACGTCTCCGAGGCCCATATGCCGGCGACGTTGCCCTTGCCGAAGCTCTCCGGCTCGCGCGACGCGCGCTTGGCCATCGCCCAGGCGACGATGCTCGACGCGGATGCGCCGATGCCCGGCAGCACGCCGATCCACACGCCGATCGCCGACGAACGCAACATGTTCCAGAGATTGGCCCGTACCTCCGTGCGCGTCACGCCGGCGCCGCGGACATGCAGGTCGAGCGCGACCTTGGGCGCGGCCCGATGAACCTCGCGCAGGATCTGCGCGATCGCGAAGAGACCGACGATCACCGGCACGACGCCGAAACCGCCGGTCAGTTCGGTGACCTCGAAGGTGTAGCGCGCCGTGCCATCGATCGGCGCGAAGCCGACGAGACCGCAGGCCATGCCGAGCAGCGCGGCCAGCAGGCCCTTGATCATCGCGCCCTGGGAGAGCGACACGACCAGCATCGTCGCCATGATGGTCAGCGAGGTCATCTCGAAGGGACCGAAGGCGAGCGCGAAGCGCGTGATCACCGGCGTGAGCGCGACCAGCGCGATCAGCCCCAGTATCCCCCCGACGATATTCGCCCAGACGCCAGTCGCCAGCGCCTTGACCGGCTGGCCCTTCTGGGCGAGCGGGTAGCCGTCGAATGTCGTCGCGATGGAGGAGGCGTTGCCGGGAATGCGCAGCAGCGTCGCGGCGAAGAGGCCGCCGCACATCGCGCCGATATAGATCGAGGTGAGGAAGCCGATGCCGCTGCCGGGCTGCAGGCTGAAGGTCAGCGGCAGCATCACGGCCACGCCCAGCGTGGCGTTCAGCCCGGGCAGCGCGCTGAACAGGATCCCGATGAGCGATCCCGCGACGAGCAGCGCCAGCGTCCCCGGACTGGCGAGGATCGACTGCAGGCTCGCGAGCATCTCGAACAGCATGGCGCTAGCCGAACCAGACGCCGACCAGCGGGATGCCGAGACCGCGCTTCAGGCCCTGGCCGAGCACGAGCACGAAGAACGCCGCGCCCGTCGCCTGCAGCGCGAACAGGCGCCAGCTCCGGCGCCCGAGCAGCGTCATGCCGGCGAGCAACGACAGGAAGGTCGGCCAGGAAAACCCGAACGCGGCGAAACCCGCCGCATAGGCGAGCGCAAGCGCGGCGAAGGCAATCGCGACCGGGACGCGCGCAGGTTCGATCGGCTCGGGTCCACCGCCGGGCCGCGCGGTCGCCGCGAGCAGGGCACCGAGCGCCGCCATCGCGACGCCGATCACCAGCGGCATGAAGCCCGGCCCGACATCGCCCATGAGATCGGGCACCGGCATCGTCCGGGCATGCAGCGCGAGCGCCGCTCCGGCGGCAGCGAAGGCCAATCCGGCGATGCGGTCGCCGCGTGCGCTCATCCTCCCTGTCCGGACTGTCCGGCCCGGATCATCTCGGCGACGAAGGCGAATTCGCCATCGAGATACCGCCGCGTCGCTGCGGCGTCGCGATGGGCCGGCGATTGCTGGATCTGCGCGATCTGGGCCGCAACGGCAGGATCCTTCGCGGCCCTGGCGAGCGCGGCATCGACGCGGCCGACGAGATCCGCCGGAAACCCGGGCGGCCCGTAGAGCGTGAATGTCAGCGGGAAATGGACATCGAGACCGGCGGAGGCCGCGGTCGGCCATTCCGGCGCGATCGGATCGGGCTGACGGTTGAACAGGGCGAGAACCTTGACGTCGCCGGATCTCTCGTACTGCTTGGCGGTCGACACGGTGAGCAGCGCGAGATCAACCTGCTTGCCGAGCAACGCCGCGATGCGGTCCGCCTCGGAGCCCGCATCGACGACGCGCAATCCGGTTCCGGCCCACCGCGCCACCGCCTGTCCAAGCACCTGCGTCGTGCCGCCGAGCTGGCTCGCGAGACGCAGCCGTCCCGTGCCCCCCGCGGCGAGGGCGGCCTTGAGCTGTCCCATGGTCGAGAACGGCGCATCGGCCCGCGTGGCGAGCAGGTTGTTCACCTCGGAGATGGTCGCGAGGGGCTCGAGGTTGCGATAGCTGTTCTTCGAGCGGCCGAAAAGATTGGTCGTGTGCAGCAGGGCATGGTGGACGAGCAGCGTGCCGCCATCGGGCTTCGCCTGGATGACGTTTTCCGTCGCCACCGTGCCGCCGCCGGCGGTCTGGTTGACGACGACGACGGTCGCGCCGAGCTCGCGATCGAGCACCGCCTTGAGCAGTCGCGCCAGCAGATCCGTCGATCCCCCGGGGGACGCGGGCACGTAGAGCCGGATCTCGCCCACGGGCCAGCCTGCCTGCGCGCGTCCCGGCGACGGTATCGCGGCGCCGGCCACGAGACTTGCGGAGCCGGCGACAATCCAGCGGCGTGACATGAGTTTGCGCATGGCGGTTCCTCCTCGATCGGTGCGTCGCACCGTGCGGACGACAGCTTAGGCGAAGCGCATCCGCTTCAGCCAGCATGCACTATGCCCCGCGCCTCTGCTAAGACGCTGCATCCTGCGGCGCGCGGCGGCGTGCCGGCGATGAGGAGCGAGCCATGAAGATCACCCGGATCCGCAGCGTCGCCGTCCACGGCCCGCGCACCCGTGCATTCGGCGGTGTCGACCGCACCGCCCTCGGACCGCACGCGGTCTCGGAGCACAGCATCGTGTTCGTGGAGACGGATGCCGGGATCACCGGGCTCGGCGAGGTGTGCTCCGTCTTCAAACGCCGCGGCCGGATGCTGCAGGTCGATCTCGACCTGGCGCTTGCGCCGGCCATGCTCGGCGAGGATCCGATGCGCATCGCCCATGTCGTGCGCAAGCTCGATGCGGCACTGGACGGATCCGAGGAGGCCAAGGCCGGAATCGAGATGGCGCTGTGGGACATCAAGGGCAAGGCGCTGGGCGTACCGGTCTACCAGTTGCTCGGGGGGCTGGTGCGCGAGCGGATCCCGCTGTCCTACTCGATCCCGTTCGGAGAGCCCGAAGAGATGGCCGACCTCGCGGCGAAGCGCGTCGCCGCCGGCCACCGGACCGTCAAGGTCAAGGTCGGCAGCGATAGCGCCGCCCGCGACATCGAGGCGGTGCGCCGCGTGCGCGCGGCGGTCGGACCGGCGATCCGCGTGCGCGTGGACGGCAACATGGGGTGGCCGAACGCCAAGCACGCGATCGCCGTGATCCGGGAGATGGAACGCCACGACCTCGAACTCGTCGAACAACCTCTTCCGGCGCATGACCTGGACGGCATGGCCGAAATCCGGCGTGCGATCGCCGCGCCCCTGATGGCCGACGAGAGCATCCGCACGCCGCTCGACGCGATGCGGGTCGTCAAGGCCGGCGCCGCCGACATCGCCAATGTCTACGTGACCGAAGCCGGCGGGCTCCTCAACGCGTCGCGCATCTTCGCGATCTGCGAGGCCGCGGGGATGCCCTGCATGATCGGGTCGATGCCGGAATTCGGCATCGGCACCGCGGCCCAGATCCATCTGGGTCTCGCCATGACGAATCTCGGCCCCGACAGCGACACATGCGGCGTGCTCTACCACGCGGAGGATCTGCTGGCGCGCAAGCTGCGGATCGAGAATGGCTTCGCCTACCCGCCCGAAGGCCCGGGCCTGGGGGTCGAGATCGACATGGCCGTGCTCGAGCGCTGGCACGCAGCGGCGTGCGCCGCGGAGGCCGCGCGCGCGGGCTGACCTTCGCCACGCCGGCCCATACACCCTGGGCAGTGCGGGCAGCGCAGCCAGAAAGCACGACGGCCGCCACCAGGATAGCCAACGGTCGGACACGCGTTCAGCGTCCCCTGCATGGCGCGCGCACCACAGCTTTGCCGACATGGCAGCGCCGGACATGACATAGTAATGTCATGTGATCGCAACGAAAACGCGATCCGGAGAGGATCCCCGCGTGACGCCCGACCAGATTCCGGACCATGAGTTGGACGGCTTCGTCGCCTTCGCGACGGAGCTCGCCGATGCCGCGCATGCGATGCTCGCACCGGCGGGCAGGTTGCGTCCGGAAACGACGGTCAAGGCCGACCGCAGCTTCGTTACCGCCTTCGATATCGAGATCGAGCGGCGGTTGCGCGCCATGATCGCCGATCGTTATCCGTCGCACGGGATCCTCGGCGAGGAAGAGCAGGCGAAGGATGCGAACGCCGAGTTCGTCTGGGTGCTCGATCCCATCGACGGGACAGCCCCGTTCATCGCAGGCGCCCCGGTCTATGGCACGCTGATCGCGCTTGCGCATGCGGGCATTCCCGTGATCGGCGTGATCGACCAGGCGGCGACCGACGACCGCTGGATCGGCGCGCGCGGCAGGCCGACCCGCCATCGCCACGGCACCTGCCATACGCGCGCCTGCGGGTCGCTGCGCGAAGCGATCCTCACATCCAGCAACCCGGATTTCTTCGCACCCGACGAGGCGCCCGCGCTCGCGGCGCTGCGCGGAGCGACAGCGTGGCGGATCTACGGCACGGCGTGCATGGCCTATGGCCTCCTTGCCTCCGGACGCACGGATGTCGCGCTCGACACCGGCTTCAAGGTCCATGATTTCGCCCCCTTCGTGCCCATCGTCGAAGGTGCCGGCGGCCGGATCTCCGACTGGGAGGGGCGCCCGCTGACGCTGACGAGCGGCCCCAGGATCCTGGCCGCGGGCGATGCCGCTCGCCACGACGACGCGCGCGCGCTGGTCGAGGCGGCGATGATGCGCGGACCGGACGCATGAGGATCGCGATCGACCGGCTCGCGGTCGCCTATGACGACAGGCGCGTCATCGACGGTTTGTCCCTCACGATCGATCCCGGGACGATCTTCACCCTGCTCGGACCCAGCGGGTGCGGGAAGACGACCCTGCTCCGTGCCATAGCCGGTTTCGTGCCCGTCGCCGATGGACGGATCCTGTTCGGCGAGACGGATGTCGCGCGGCTTCCCGCGCATCGCCGGAACATCGGCATGGTGTTCCAGGACTACGCGCTGTTCCCCGACAAGACCGTCTTCGAGAACGTGGCCTACGGGCTGCGGGCCCGCCGCACCGACGACGCCACGCTGCGGCGACGCGTCGGCGAAGCCCTCGAGCGGGTCGGGCTCGGCGCTTTCGCAGATCGCCTTCCTGCGGCCCTGTCCGGCGGACAGAGACAGCGCGTGGCCCTGGTGCGCGCGCTCGTCATCCAGCCCGACGTCCTGCTGATGGACGAACCCCTGTCGAACCTCGACAGCAAGCTGCGTCACCAGGTCCGCGAGACGATATCGGAATTGCAGCGCGAGGCGGGGATCACCACCGTCTTCGTGACCCACGACCAGGACGAGGCCCTGGCGATGTCGGATCGCATCGGGGTGATGAACGCCGGACGTCTCGAACAGGTCGGCGCCCCGGCGGAGATCTATCGCACGCCGCACACCGCCTATGTCGCGGATTTCATCGGTGCCGCGAACATCCTGTCCGCCGATCTGGCGGCACCGGCGGCGGCCGGTGCCACCGTCCGGCTGACCCTCGGGGGGCGGCATGTCGGTGCCGTCTGCCCGCAGCCTCTTCCGGCAGGGCCGGTACGTGTCGTCGTCCGCCCCGAGGACATCGTCATGGCGCCCGCGGCCGGTGCGACGGAGGATGCGCTCTCGGCGCGCGTGGTTCGCCGCCACTACCTCGGCGCCAAGACCGGCTATGCCGTGACGCTGACCGACGGGACACGGATCACGATCGACGTCTCGGGCCCCGATCACGACCGCTTCGTCACGGGCGACACCGTGGCCGTGAGGATCGATCCGGCGCGCGCGCTGGCCATCGCGCCATGAGGCTCGACCTGCGCTCGATCTGGGTGTGGCTGTCCTTCGCGATGCTGGCCCTGCTCGGGGTCTTCCTGGTCTATCCGGTCGCCAACATCTTCCTCGCGAGCCTCGGCGGGCCGGGGCGCGGTGATGGCTGGGCGCTCGTCTTCGGCGATCCACGCTATCTGCGGGCGATCGCCAACACGCTGATCCTGGGCGCCGCGGTCACGCTGGCGGCGATGGCGGTAGGTGTTCCGCTCGCCTATCTCACCGCGCGCTACGACTATCCGGGCAAGGCGATCGTCTCCATCCTCCCGCTCGTCACGCTGGTGACGCCGGAGGTGATCGTCGCGCAGACCTGGCTGATGATGCTCGGCAACAACGGCCTGATCCGGCGCTGGCTGCTCGAGCACGGCGTCGCGCTGCCGAGTTTCTACGGCTGGTTCGGCCTGACGACGTCGATGACGTTCATCTACTACACCTACGCCTATATCGGCACGCTCGCGGCCATCCGCGGCTTCGACGTGCAGTTGGAGGAGGCGGCGCGCAGCCTCGGTTCGTCGCCGGTCCGCGCGCGCCTGCGCGTCCTGTTCCCCGTCGTCCTGCCCGCCATCCTGGCCAGTGCGCTGCTGATCTTCACGCTGGTCGTCGGGAATTTCGCGCTGTCGATGATCCTGGGCGGGCGGGTCGAACTGCTGTCGGTGAAGACCTATCAGGCGGCGGTCTCGGAGACGACGTCGAACCCCGTGCTCCAGAGCACGCTCGCCAGCGTCTCGATCTCCATCGTGATGATCGTTCTGTTCGCGCAGCGCTGGATCGTCTCGCGCGGACGGTTCGAGATCGTCCAGGGCCGCGTCGCGCGACCGTCCCGGCTCCGCGGCGCGACGGCGCTCGGCTTCGCCGCCGCCGCGAGCCTCGTCGTCGTGATCTCGCTGCTGCCGCTCGCCGCCGTCGTCGCCGGCGCGTTCACGCTGTCGCGCGGACCCGTGATGCGCTGGGGTCAGTGGACGACGGCGAACATCGACCGCGTGCTCTCCCGTTCGCCCGAGCCGCTCTACAACACGATGACCTATGCGGGCGCCGCGACCGCGATCGCGATCGTGCTGAGCGCGCTGATCGGCTATCTGGTCGTGCGCCGCCGCAACGCCATCACGCCGCTGATCGACTACATCACCGCCTTGCCGCTCGCGCTCTCGGGCACGGCGCTTGGGATCGGCCTCATCCACGCCTTCAATACCGGCTGGATCACCCTGACCGGGACGGCGGCGATCATCGTGCTCGCCTATGTGATCCGGCGCCTGCCCTTCGGCCTGCGCAACGCGTCGTCGACCCTCTACAACATCCCGCGCTCGCTCGAGGAGGCATCGATCAGCCTCGGCGTTCCGCCGGGCCGGACCTTCCTCAAGGTGATCCTGCCCTTGATGGTGCCAGCGCTCGCGGCAGCGGCCGTCCTGACCTGGACCACGACCGTCGCGGAACTCTCGACCTCCATCATCGTCTACTCGGGTGGCCGTGAAACGATCCCCATCCAGATCTTCAAACTGATCGAGGGCGGATTGATGGCGCAGGCCTCGGCCTACGGGCTGGTGCTGGTCGCCGTGATCCTCGTGCCGATTCTCGTCGCGACCCGGATCTTCCGGATCGACCTCTTCGCCTCGCGGGCATGAACCGCAGCCGGTCCACCCGAAATATCCAGCCACGCAACACAGGAGAAAACGACCATGAACCTGACAACGTCTCGCCGAACGCTGCTCGCCGGCCTCGGCGCGTCCGCCCTCGCACGCCCGGCGGCGGCGCAAGGCGCGAACCAGGCCGTCCTCTACACCTCCAACCCGGCCCAGGCCCTCGAGACGGTTGCCGACGTCGCGGCAAAGATGATGGCGGGCGTGAAGGTCAGCACGGTCACCGGCGGCAGCGGGCAATTGCTCCGCCGCATGGAGGCCGAGATCGCACGTCCGCAGGCGGACGTGTTCTGGACCTCGAGCGCGAACACGCTCGGCCAGTACAAGCAGCTGTTCGAGCCGTACAAGCCGGCGGGACTGGGCGCGATCCCCGCCGCGCTCCATCAGCCGCAGGATCTCTGGACCGCGGCCAATCTGCATATCTGCGTGCTCATGGTGAACACCGCGCAGCTCGGCGGCCTGCCCGCGCCGCGGACCTACGCGGACATCCTGCATCCACGATTCAAGGGCAAGCTGATCATCGCCGATCCCGCGAACAGCTCGACCGCCTACACCATCCTGTGGGGTGTCGAGCGCATGCTCGGCGCCGACGGCCTCAAGGCCCTGGCGCAGAACATCCGCGTCACGGCATCGGCGCCGACCGTGTTCCGCAGCGTCGGCCAGGGCGAGTTCCCCGTCGGGCTGACCTTCGAATCCAACGCCTACACCTATGTCGCCGGCGGGCAGAAGGAGATCGCGCTCGTCTATCCCGAGGACGGGACCTTCACGACCACGGAGTTCTACACGCTCGTGAAGGGCGCGCCCAACCCGGTCGCCGCGAAGCGTCTCTGCGATCTCTTCGCGTCGCGCGAATTGCAGACGGCGTTGCTGGAGACCGCGTTCCGGCGGCCGAGCCGCGCGGACATCGAGGTCGGCAAGTTCGTGCAACTGCCCGAGATGTCCAAGGTCAAGGTCTTCGAGACGAACGAGGAAGACGCCGCCCGGGAACGCACCGCATTCCTGGCGCGCTGGGCTGCGCTGGTCGCCGCTGCCAACTGACCGTCAAGCCTCCCCGCGTGCGGCCACCGGGCCGCCGCGGGGCGGCGAATGCCCGGCTGGGACGACACCGAGCTTTCCCCAGCACATGATATGGCCTAGATATTGCCTCCAGAACTCTACACCGATTCTGGAGATGAAGCTGATGGCCATTAAAACGCGAGTTTCGAAAGAAAAGGTCGCGGAAATTCTCGGCGAGCTTCGCGCCGGGGCCAGCATCGCAGACCTCCAGGCCAAGCACGGCGTGTCCGCGTCGACCATTTATAATTGGAAATCCAGGGCGGCGGAAGGCGCCAAGCCGGGCAAGCCGGCGCGACGGGGCCGCGCGCGCAAGGCCAAGGCCGGGTCTGTCGTCCCCGCAGCGGCCGCGCCCAAGCCGACCCGCAACGGCGGCGCCCTCGTCGCCGAGAACGAGCGACTGAAGGTGATGCTGGTCGATCTGATGCTCGAACGCGACGCACTCCGCGCCCGCCTGTCCCGGTGATAGGGGCAATATCGGTCGACGCTCCGGCTAACGTCGCGGCTGAACCACTGTCGCGACTGAACCAATGTCGCGACTAGCCTGAGGCCGCTGCTGCGCTCGTGTGGGGGCATCGGGCGCGTAAACCCGACACACGCGCCGACCACATGTGCGCGTGGTGCGCCATGCGGACAGCATCGAGGCGTGCGTGTCACCCCCGTGGCCTGTTGAGGCCAGCGGGACGGGATGGTGGGCGCTATAGGGCTCGAACCTATGACCCGCTGATTAAGAGTCAGCTGCTCTACCAACTGAGCTAAGCGCCCACGCTTTCCCGTCGCGGGGACGCGGCATATAGCAAAGCCCCACGGGCTTGTCGACACCCTGATTCATGCTTTTCGTCCCGGCTCACGACACCGGGTCGTCGCCGGGCCGTACCTGGACCCCGCGATGGATCGAGACGTTGATGACGAGCCCGAAGCTGATGAGCAGCGCCATCAATGCCGTCCCGCCATAGGATACCAGCGGCAGCGGCTCGCCGACGACCGGGATCAGCCCGGTGACCATCGCCATGTTGATGAACGCATAGACCCAGAAGGCGACCATGATCCCCGACGCGACAAGGCGGCCGAACTGGCTCTTCGCGGTCAGTGCGATCATCGTGCCGTAGATCAGGATGGCGCTGTAGAGGGCGAGCAGCACGATCCCGCCGACGAGGCCGAACTCCTCGGCATACATCGTGAAGATGAAATCCGTCTGCTTTTCCGGCAGGAACTGCAGGTAGGACTGCGTCCCCTGCATGAACCCCTTTCCCCAGATCCCGCCCGACCCAAGCGCGATCTTCGACTGGATGATGTGGTAGCCCGACCCGAGCGGATCGTTCTCGGGGTCGAGGAAGACCAGGACGCGCTGCTTCTGGTAGTCGCGCAGTTGCGTCCAGGCCACTGGCAGTGTGGCCAGGACCGCCGCGCCGACGGCCAGGAACTTCCAGATCCGCACGCCCGCCAGGAACATCATCGACGCCGTGAGCGTCAGCAGGAGCAGGGCAGATCCGAGGTCGGGCTGCTTGGCGACCAAGACCGACGGCACGAGACCAAGCAGCACCGGCCATAACAAGGCTGCCGGCCGCGCGATGGCGTCCTGCGGAAGGCTGTGGAAATACCGCGCCAGAACGAGGACGAGCCCGAACTTCATCAGCTCGGTCGGCTGGAACTGCACGATGCCGAGATCGATCCAGCGCTGCGCGCCCATGCCGATGCGGCCGAAGATCTCGACCGCGACCAGAAGCAGGAGCCCGGCGCCATAGATCGGATAGGCCAGGAGGAACCACCAGCGCAGATGGACCAGCGCCACCGTCACCATGAGGACGAGGCCGGCGGCGAACCGCATCATCTGCCGCCCGGCCCAGGGTTCCATGCTGCCGCCAGCGGCCGAATACTGCATGGCGAAGCCGATGCAGCACACCACGGCGATCAGGACCACCAGCCCCCAGTTGATCTCGAAGAAATTGGCGAGAAGGCCGCGCTCGCCGTCGCCGCGCGAGAACCCGTCCGACATCGTCCCGCCTCAGCCCGACGCCGCGCCGTGGCCACCGGCCCGGCGTTCGCGACCGGCACCCGCGCTGTCGCGGCGCTGCGCTTCCAGCAGGATGTCGCGCACGATCGGCGCCGCGATCGCCGATCCGCCGCCGCCATGCTCGACGATCGCCGCACAGGCATAGCGGGGCTCGCGGATGGGCGCGTAACCGACGAAGAGGGCATGGTCGCGCTCGTTCCAGGGCACCTCGTGCGGCTTGCGCATGCCGCTCGCACGCTCCTGCGCCGTGATCCGCCGGACCTGGGACGTGCCGGTCTTGCCGCCCATCGCGAATTCGGGCTCTTCGATGCGGGCGCGGAACGCCGTGCCGCGCGGGTCGTTGACCACGCCGGACATCGCCTTGAGCATGAGCGTGAGATGCGCCGGGGGGATACCGAGGCTCGGCGCCGCCGCATCGGCGCGCGCCAGGAGGCTGCGCCCCTCGACCCGGTCGCGCACGAGATGCGGGTCGATGGCACGACCACCATTGACCATGCGCGCGGTCATCACCGCGAGTTGCAGCGGCGTCGCCAGGACGAAGCCCTGGCCGATGCCGGCAACCAGCGTATCGCCCTGCGCCCAGGGTTTCTTGTACAGCCCCTCCTTCCAGGCACGGGTCGGGATGAGCCCTGACCGCTCGGCCGGCAGGTCGACCCC
>CAYSUY010000076.1:0-3483 GCA_964434345.1 uncultured Acetobacteraceae bacterium | reverse complement strand
AGAACCTGCCCCAGGCCAAAGCGACGCGACATGGCCGCGATCCGGTCGATGCCGCAGCGGCGGGCGATCTCGTAGAAATAGACGTCGCAGGACTGCTTGATGGCCTCGACCATGTCGACCGCGCCATGACCGCCCCGCTTCCAGCAATGGAAACGGTTGTCGCCCAGGTCCATGTGACCGGGGCAGGCGATACGCTGATCCGGGGTCACCACCCCGGCTTCGAGCGCGGCCAGCGCGACCAGCATCTTGTAGGTCGAGCCCGGTGCATACATCCCCGATACCGCCTTGTTGGTCAGGGGCCCGCGCGTGTCGGCCAGCAGCTGGCGCCACAGCCCGGCCGGGATACCGGTCGCGAAATCGTTGGGGTCGAAGCTGGGCCATGACGCGGCGGCCAGCACCTCGCCGGTACCGGCTTCCAGAACCACCGCCGCCGCACTCTCTTCGCGCGACAGGCGCTGCATGCAGAAGCGCTGCAGCCCGGCATCGATGGTCAGCGCGATGTCGAGGCCTGGATCGCCGTCGCTGCGCGACAATTCGCGGATCGGGCGTCCGACGGCATTGACCTCGACCTGGCTGGTGCCGCCGCGGCCACGCATGGCGAGGTCGTAGACCCGCTCGATGCCATTGCGGCCGATGCGGAAATCCGGCAGCTCGAGCAGCGGATCCCCCGTCAGATCGGATTCGGCGGGCGGCGCGACATAACCGACAAGATGAGCCAGATCGCTGCCCAGCGGGTATTCCCGGCTGAACCCGACATCGAACTGGACGCCGGGCAGGTCCTGGGTATTGACGGCGACGCGGCTGACATCGTCCCAGGTCAGGTTGTCCTTGATGACGATGGGCACGAAGCGGCGCTTGCGCGCCACGTCGCGCAGGATGCGCCGCCGGTCCGCCTCCCCGATCGACAGCACGTTGCCGAGCACGTCGAGCGTCGTCGCGACATTGCCGGTCAGTTCGGGGATCAGCACGATGCGATAATTGGGCCGGTTGACCGCCAGGGCCTCCCCGCGGCGGTCCAGGATCTTTCCCCGCACCGGCGGCACGAGCCGCAGACTGATCCGGTTGGTATCCGACAGGACCTGGTATTTTTCGCTCTCGACGACCTGCAGCCAGTAGAGACGACCGGCAAGAAGTCCGAAGAGGCCCAGTTGACCGCCCAGCAGGAGCGTCGCGCGGCGCGAAAACAGGCGGCTGCGGCCGGGTTCTCGGCTCATCGCGTCACACGCCGCTCAAGAACAGCTTCTGCGCGCGGCCGAAGAGCCAGGCGAGCGGCGGATAGAGCGCGATGGTCAGCAGGATCTGCGCCAGGACCACGGCCGGATCGATCGAGGTGCGCGTCGCCACGAGCGACAGCAGCGCGATCAGTCCGATCGCCACCGGCGCCAGCAGCGCGAAGGCGATCCAGACGACCGCAAAACCCTTGCCCCGGAAGACCCGGTGCTGCGAGACGACCGCCCAGTGGACGAGGGTCAGGACCAGCGCGTTCACCCCCAGGCCGGGCCCGGACAGGATATCGTCGAACAGGCCGAGCAGGCAGGCATGCCAGGGCCGCAGGAGATCCGGCCGATGAACGGTCCAGTAGAACACGGCGATGAGGACCAGCCCGGGCGCCACCAGCGCGTAATCCGGAAGCCGCAGGGGCGTCACCGACAGCATGATGCAGAGCAGGATCAGCAGGCCCGGAAGGGCCTGGCGCAGCTTCAGGTCGACGCGCTGGAAAAGCGTCGGCCTCATCGCCCGCCGCGCCCGCCACGGGACGGCGGAGGAGCGCCCTGGGGCAGCACGCCGCCGAGGCCGAAATCGACGATGCGCACGAAATCGAGCCGCGCGATGTCCACGAAGGGCTGGATCAAGGGGGAACCGTCCCGGAAGCCGACGACCGCGCCGACCGGGATCCCTGGCGGAAACACGCCGCCATGACCCGAGGTCACGACCCGATCCCCGATCTGAGGCTGCGCCGTCGGCGACAGGAAGAGCAGACGCAACCGCGGGGAATTGTCTCCGGCCGCGATCGCACGTTCCCGGCTGTTCTCGATCACCACGGGCACGTGCGAGTTCATATCGGTCAGGAGCAGCACCCGCGCCGCGCGCTCGCCGATATCGGTGACCCTGCCGACCAGGCCTTCGGGGGCGACCGCGGCATGCCCCTTGGCCGCACCATCCGCCGTCCCGGCGAGCACGAGGACGGACTGGACGAAGGAGCCGCCGGCATTCGCGATCACGCGCCCGGTGACGAAGCCGAGCGGCGGATCGCCCGGGACCTGCAGCAGGCGGCGCAATTCGCGGTTCTCGACATCGAGCGACCGCGCCACCAGCTGCCATTGCAGGAGGCGCGCGTTCTCCTCGCGCAACTGGGCGTTTTCGGCGTGGATCGAGACGAGTTCGGCGACATGGTCGGCGACACGCTGGGTCGCCACGACGGGTTGAGAGAGCGCGTCCACCACCGGCACCGCGACATCGAGAACCGCGACGCGCAGGCGCTCCAGAAGCCGCGGTTCGGCGCGTCCCACCGCGATCAGGGCAACGGACAGCAGAACGAGCCCGAGCACCGCGAATCGCTGCGACAGGCCCCGGAACGGGGCCGCGAGCCGCATCACGCCTCCCGGTCGCCTGAGCGCCATACCGCTGCTCCTCCGTAGTGCTTCGCCTCCACCGCTGCGCGCCCGGCCCTCCGGAGCGCGCCAGTCCGCCCGCGCGGGCGTCAGTACATGGTTATCAGAATGTTACGGAGGGTCTTCATCTCCTCCAGGCACCGGCCGGTGCCGAGCGCCACGCAGGTCAGCGGGTCGTCGGCGATCGACACCGGAAGTCCGGTGGCGTGGCGTAGCACGATGTCCAGATTCGACAACAGGGCCCCGCCACCCGTGAGCACGATCCCCTTGTCGACGATATCCGCCGCGAGTTCCGGCGCGGTGTGCTCCAGCGCGACCTTGACCGCCTCGACGATCGACGAGACCGGCTCGGCAAGGCTCTCCGCGATCTGGCGCTCCGAGATCACGAGTTCCTTGGGCACGCCATTCATCAGGTCGCGCCCCTTGATCTCCATCAGCCTGCCCTCGCCATCCTCCGGCGGGGCGGCCGATCCGATTTCCTTCTTGATGCGCTCGGCGGAAGATTCGCCGACCAGCAGGTTATGGTTGCGCCGGATATAGGCGATGATCGCCTCGTCCATCTTGTCGCCGCCGACGCGCACGGATTTCGAGTAGACGATCCCGCCCAGCGACAGCACCGCGACCTCGGTCGTGCCGCCACCGATATCGACGACCATCGATCCCGTCGGTTCCGTCACCGGCAGCCCGGCGCCGATCGCGGCCGCCATCGGCTCCTCGATCAGGAAGACCCGCCGCGCCCCGGCCGCCTCGGCGGATTCCTGGATCGCGCGCCGCTCGACCGCGGTCGAGCCGGAGGGCACGCAGACGATGACCTGCGGCGAGGCGAAGGTGCGGCGGTTGTGCACCTTGCGGATGAAGTGCTTGATCATCT
>CAYSUY010000075.1:6425-18171 GCA_964434345.1 uncultured Acetobacteraceae bacterium | reverse complement strand
CCTGAACCAGCACCGTCGGCAGATCGAGACGCGCGAGCGCGGCGCCGATGTGCGCGAAGCACGCCGTATCGAGTGCCATGCCACGCAACGGGTCGCCCGCGAAGGCGTCGAGCCCGAGTGCGACCACGACTGCCCCAGGCGCGAAGTCCCGCACCGCGGCGAGCGCGGTCTCCAGCGCCCCCATGTAGGCCTCGCCGGCCGTGCCGAGCGGCAGCGGCAGGTTCAGGTTGAAGCCTTCGCCCGGACCCGCACCGCGCTCCGCCGCGTAGCCGTTGAAGAACGGATAGTAATGGGCGGGATCCGCGTGCAGCGAGACCGTCAGCACATCGGCCCGGCGCCAGAAGATGTCCTGCGTTCCGTTGCCGTGATGCACGTCGACGTCGATGATCGCGACGCGCGCATGGCGCGCGCGCAGCGCCTGGGCGGCGATCGCCGCGTTGTTGAGAAAGCAGAAGCCCGCCGCCTGGGCGGCATGCGCGTGATGCCCCGGCGGGCGGCACAGCGCGTAGACGGCGCGTTCGCCCTCAAGAACCAGCGCGGCGGCGTGGGCGGCGCTGTTCGCCGCGGCGCAGGCCGCCTGCCAGGTCTGCGGCCCGATGGGACAGGCCGTGTCGGCCATGTGCAGCCCGGCCTGGCCGACGATCGCCTCGGGATAGCCGCCTGGCGGACCGACGGGGTGGATGTTGGCGACGACTTCCGGCCCGGCATCGGGCAGGGCCTGCCAGCGCTCCCAGGCGGTGGCGAGGAAGGCGAGGTAGCGCGGATCATGGACGGCGGCGCGCGCGGCGTGGCCGTGGTCTGCGGGTTCGATGCAGTGCAGGCCGAGCCGCCGGGCGCCGGCGAGCAGCATGTCGGCGCGCGCGGGCTGTTCCGCGCTACGCCCGGCGGGTCTGCCGCGGACGAGGAAGAAGCGGGGATCGTGCCCGCGATGATCGGGCGCGTGGACGAGTTTCATCGGACCCCGTCCGCCACGCCCGCGCGGCTCAGAGCGTCGCGAGCCGCGCCTGGGTGGCGCGTTCGAGCGCCACGGTGACGAGGCGATCCAGGTTCAGCGCCTGGCGCAGGCGCTGCAGGATCCGCAGTTCTTCCGCCGGGACACTGCCGTCGATCGCCGCGACCTCGACCGCACAGAGATAGCAGGTCTCGCGCAGATGCTTGGGCAGCGCCGCGGCGATCAGCTTGAGCGCGCGCTCGACCCCGTCGCGGGCATGCACGATCACCGCGCATTCCTGCGCGATGCCCGGCAGGTCGGCGTCGGAGAAGCCCTCGAAGACCGGAAGCTGCCGCGCCGTGCGGCCGATCAGCTTGAGCTCGCGCGTCGCGATGTCGCGATCGGCGCCGGCGACGAGGATCATCGCGTAGATGAGCGCCTGGTGGGGGGAAATCTTGCGGGTGGATGCGGGGGTCTTTGCCATGGCGAGCGAGATTTATGCATTGTGCGCAGAGGGTCAAGCCGAAGCCCCGCTCGACACGGCGCGGACGGCTCTCTAGCGTCGCACATGGATGCAATCCGTCATCGATGTCGTCCTGCCCGTGTTCGGGCTCGTCCTCGTCGGCTTCTTCGCCGGGAGGGTCGGCGTGCTCGGCCAGGATTCGACCGAGGCGCTCAACAAGTTCGTCTACTGGTTCGCGCTGCCGGCGCTGTTCTTCGTCGGCATGTCGCGCGCGCCGGTGGCCGAGGCGTTCGATCCCGCCTATATCGCGACCTTCCTTGCCGGCGCCGCGGTCGCGGCGGCGACCGTGGTCGTGGTGGCGCGGCTGGTCTTCCGCGGCGGCGCTGCGGACACGGCCATGGGCGCGTTCATCGGCGGATTCTCCAATTCCGGGTACATGGGCATTCCCTTCTTCGCCGCCGCGTTCGGCGCCGCGGGACAATTGCCCGTCATCGTCGTCAGCGTCCTCAACGGCGCGGTCATCGTCAGCATCGCTGCGGTCGCCGTGGAGCTGGCACAGAACCGCTCGGCCGGTCTTCTGCGCGCGATCGGCGAGGCCGGTCGGGCCGTGATCTCCAATCCGCTGATCGCGGCGATGGCCGGCGGCATCGTGTGGAGCGGGGCCGGTCTCGGGATGCCCCGCGCCTTCGCCGTCTTCTTCGATCTGCTCGGCGCCTGCGCCGGTCCCTGCGCGCTCTTCGCGGTCGGGCTCTTCCTGGCCGGTCAGCCGACGGCGGCGCTGGTCGATCGCCGCCATCTCGCGGAGACCTGCTGGATCACGGCCGTCAAGCTGATCGTCCAGCCCGGTGCCACCTGGGTCATCGGCAGCCTGCTCGGGTTGCCGCCCTTCTGGCTTGCTGGCGCCGTACTCGGCGCCGCCTTCCCGGCAGGCGCGACGGCCTTCGTCATCGCGCAGCGCCACGGCGTCTATGTCGAGCGCAGCTCCGCCATCATCCTGCTCTCGACCATTTTGTCGCTGCCGACCCTGTCGGTGGCGATGCTGCTGCTGGATCCGCGGCCATGATCGCGGCGCTCGGGCCAGCCCTCACGGCGGCGCTGCTGATGGTCGCGGCGGCGGCGGTGACTTCGGTGCAGGGGCTGTTGATCCGCGTCGCGGCCGACAGCGGCATCCACGCCTTCGAGGTCGCCTTCTTCCGCAGCTTCTTCGGCTTCGTCGCGATGGCCGTGGTCGTGCTCGCGACGACGCGCCGCGTGCCCCGCGTCACCGCGCTGCGTCCGATCGGCGGCTCCAGCCTGTTCCATCTCATGGCGATGCTCAGCTTCTTCTACGGCATGGCGATGATGCCGCTCGCGGAGTCGGCCGCGCTGACGTTCACCGCGCCGTTGTTCGGAACGCTCGCGGCGGCGCTGTTCCTCGGCGAGCGGGTCCATGCGCGGCGCTGGATCGCGATCCTCGTTGGCTTCCTCGGCGTGCTGGTCGTGCTGCGGCCCGGGATGGTGCCCGTGGGCATTGGCCCGACGCTCGTGCTGTTCTCCACCGTCGCCTTCGCCGGCGTCACCGTGCTGGTCAAGCGCATGACCGCGACCGAGGCGACGACGAGCGTGGTGTTCTACCAGAGCCTGTTCGTGAGCGTGCTCACGCTGCCTGCCGCGTTGCCCGTCTGGACGACGCCGGACCCGACCATGCTCGCGTGGCTCGCGCTCATTGGCGCGTTGAGTACGGTGGGATGGCTCTGCTTCACGCGCGCCTTCGCCCTTGCCGACGCCTCGGCCCTGCTGCCGCTGGAGTTCACGCGCCTGCCCTTCGTGGCGCTTCTCGGCTATCTGGCCTTCGGCGAGGTCCCCGACGTCTGGGTCTGGCTCGGTGCGGCCGTCATCTTCGCGTCCGGCCTCGCGATCGCCCATCGCGAGAACGCGGCCGCGCGGGTGCCCGGCAAATAGGCGTGCGCGCCGGCCGCCGCTGGCCCGCGCGGGCGGGCTGGTGCATTGTCGCCGCCCCTGCGGTCTGGACGAGGAGATTCCCATGAAGACGAGGCACAGGCTTGCGACGTTCGCCCGCGCGATGACGGTCGCGGTTGCAGTCGCCACGGCGACGGCTGCGACGGCGCCCGGCGCGGCAGCCCTCGACAAGGTCAGCTTCGGCACGGATTGGCGCGCCCAGGCGGAGCATGGCTGCTTCTATCAGGCGCAGGCGGCGGGCATCTATCGTGCGCACGGCCTCGACGTGACGATCCGCCAGGGCGGGCCGAACATCAACCACCGCCAGCTGATGATCAACGGCGCGCTCGATTTCAACATGGGCTCGAACGCGTATGGCGCGCTGAACTTCGTCAAGGAAGGCATCCCGATGGTGGCCGTCGCCGCCATCTTCCAGAAGCTGCCCGCGGTGCTGATCGCCCATCCAGGCACCGGCAACGACAGTCTCGCGGCGCTCAAGGGCAAGCCGATCCTGATCTCCGCCGATGCGCGCGCCACCTGGTGGCTCTTCCTCAAGCAGCGCTTCGGCTTCACCGACGACCAGATCCGGCCCTACACGTTCAACTCCGCGCCTTTCCTCGCCGATCGCAACGCGGTGCAGCAGGGCTATCTGTCCTCGGAGCCGTTCTCGATCGAGGCGCAGGCGGGCTTCAAGCCGGTCGTCATGCTGATCGCGGATTCCGGCTTCGCGGCCTACTCGACCCTCATCGAGACCTCGGAGAAGCTGGCGCGTGAGAAGCCCGATCTGGTGCAGCGCTTCGTCGATGCCTCGATCAAGGGTTGCTACGGCTACCAGCATGGCGATCCTTCGGCCGCGAACGCGCTGATCAAGCGCGACAATCCGGAGATGACCGACGCCCTCATCGCCAATGGCCGCAGCAAGATGAACGAGTACGGCATCCTCGAATCCGGCGATGCGCAGCAACTGGGCATCGGCGCTATGACCGAGGCGCGCTGGAAGGAGTTCTTCGACCAGACCGTCGCGGCCGGCGTCTATCCGGCGACGCTGGACTGGCGCAAGGCGTTCACCACCCGCTTCGTCAACAAGCGGACGGGAATGTGAGCGGCGCGCCGCTCGTCGCGCTCCGCGGCGTCGGCAAGCGCTTCGCCAACGGCGTCGAGGCGCTGGCCGGGCTCGACCTCGAGATCGGGCCCCGCGAGTTCCTCGCCGTGCTGGGGCCATCGGGCTGCGGCAAGTCCACCGCGCTGCGGCTGATCGCCGGGCTCGCGGCGCCATCCCGGGGCCGCATCGTCTGGGACCGGGAGGCCGAGGCGGCGACACGCGCGCCGGGCGGCATCGGCTTCGTCTTCCAGGAGCCGACGCTGATGCCGTGGTCGAGCGCGCTCGGCAACGCGATGCTGCCGCTGCGTCTCGCGGGGGTTCCGCGCGCCGAGGCCGAGGCGCGCGCCGCTGCCGCGCTCGCCGCGGTCGGACTCGCAGGTTTCGAGCGCGCCGTGCCGCGCGAATTGTCGGGCGGCATGCGCATGCGCGTGTCGATCGCGCGCGCCCTCGTCACCCGGCCGCGGCTGCTGCTGATGGACGAGCCTTTCGCCGCGCTCGACGAGATCACGCGCTGGAAGCTCAACGACGACCTGCTCGGCCTATGGGCCGCGGAGCGCTTCGCCGTCGTCTTCGTCACGCATTCGGTCTTCGAATCTGTCTATCTGGCCGAGCGTGTCGTGGTCATGGGGCCGCGGCCCGGCCGTGCGGCCGCGATCCACGGCCTGTCGGAGCCGGCGCCGCGCGCACCCGGTTTTCGCACCTCGGCCCGCTACGCGGATTCATGTCGCGCCGTCTCGGACCTCCTGTCGGCGGCGCTCGCCGCACCCGCGGCATGACGCGCGGCGCGCGCATGGCGCGGATCGTTGCGCCGGCGGCGCTCGGCATCTGCGCGCTCGCCGCCTGGGAGGTGCTGGTCGCGCTCAACGGCATCCCGTCCTATGTCCTGCCCGGGCCGTTGCAGATCGCGCGCACCCTGGTCGCCGAATGGAGCGGCCTGTCGGCGGCGCTGGCCGTCACGCTGCGGATCACGCTGATGGCGCTGGCGGCGGCGATCGTCCTCGGCGTCGCGCTCGCGATCCTGTTCGCGCAGTCGCGCTGGCTGGCGAACGCCCTGTTTCCCTATGCGGTCGTTCTGCAGGTGACACCGGTGGTGGCGATCGCGCCGCTGGTGATCATCTGGGCCAAGGACGCGACGCTGGCGCTTCTGATCTGTGCCTGGATCGTGGCCTTCTTCCCGATCCTGTCGAATACCGCGACGGGGCTCGATGCCGCCGACCGCAATCTCGCGGATCTGTTCCGGCTCTATGGCGCCTCGCGCTGGCAGACCCTGGTGCGGCTGCGGCTGCCCTCTGCGCTGCCCTATGCCTTCGCCGGGCTGCGTGTCTCGGGCGGGCTGGCGCTGATCGGCGCCGTGGTTGCCGAATTCGTGGCCGGGACCGGCGGTACCGGGTCGGGCCTCGCCTATGTGATCCTGGAGGCGGGATATCGTCTGCAGATCCCCAAGATGTTCGCGGCCCTGACGCTGATCTCGGCGATCGGGATCGTGATGTTCGTGGCGCTGGGTCTGGTCGCACGCCTCGCGCTGCGCCGCTGGCACGAGACCGCCGGCGCAGACGCGGAATAGGCGGACCGCGTCAACCGCGCGGCCGGAACACGTTGCTGGCGCAGGTCTTCTGATCGTCCGCGACCGCCGCGAGCAGTTCGGGCGCGCCGACGCCCCCGACCAGATCGCCGATCGCGCCGACCGCCATGGCGATGTCGGCATCGCTGATGCCGGCGATCCGCAGGCATTCGCCGGCCAGGGCACGGACACCCTCGTCGCAGTGCGTGGCGGCACGGTCGTCGATGGTCCGCATGATCATCAGCAGATTGGACACGATATCCTGCATCTGCTGCACCCCGCAGCGCTCTGCGACCATCCGGTCGATCGCCTCGAGACGTTCCGCCGCGCTGCCGATCGACAGCATGTGCATGTCCTTTCCGCCGATCCTGTCCCCGTCCATCTTCCGTTCCCCCTGGTTTTGGCCATGGTCGCCGCGATGGCGCCGTCCAATTACAGAAAGCCTAGGCGAGGTGGGCAAACCTCCGTAATCGTGACGTTTGCCCCCGTATTTCTACGGATGGGCGGCACGGCCTCGCCCTCGCCGTCGCAAGCGATTACGATCCATCCGGCGATTTCATTCCCGGTGCGAAGGACGGCGATGACCGAGATGGCCGCACGCGACGAGGGCCGGACCCTGCCCGATTGGGTCTGGGGCGCCGGCGTCATGGTCGCCATGATCCTGCTCAGCCGCGTCAGCGACGTGGCGAGTCTCGCCGGCCTGCCGATCAAGCCCTGGAAGCCGGGCGGCGGCCTTGCCCTGGGCATGATGATGGTGCGCGGAATGCACCTCCTGCCCTGGGTTCTGCTCGGCCAGGCCGGCGCGGTCGTCGCCGCGAGCCTCGCCTCCGGCGCCGCCATCGCCTGGGGGGCGCCGGTCGGCGCGGCCTTCGCGGTCAGCGTCGGGTTCTGGCTGGCCGCCGATCATCTGCGCCGCCGCGCGCGCATCGACATGGCCCTGTCGTCGAGTGGCGACGTGCTGCGCTTCTTCGGTGTCGTCGCCGTGGTCGTCCCGGTGGTGTCCAGCCTCGAACTCGCCGCCTTCGCCATGCACGGGCCGGTGACGCGTGCAGAGCTGCCGGCGGCGTTCCTGCGGCTCTGTGTCGGGCATCTCATCGGCATCGCGGTCCTGACGCCGATCGTGCTGCGTCTCCACGCGCCGGGATCGCTGCGCTGGAGCGGCGCGGGGCGCGCCGTGATTTTCGAGGTGGCCGGCTTCTGCGTCGCGCTGGTGATCGTCACCTGGTTCATCTTCGGCTTGCAGAGCACGGACGAGTTCAAGCTCTTCGACCTGCTCTTCCTGCCGATCGTCGCCTTCGCGGTGCGCCACGGTCTCGATGGCGCGCTGGCAGGCCTGGCGGTGACCCAGGTGACGATGATCGGCTGGCTGGCCTGGCACGATTGCAGACCTTGCTGCTGATCCTGGCTGCGACCTGCATCTTCGTGGGCGTCGTCGTCGACGAGCGCGAGCGCGCCGGCGCGGCGCTGCGCGCGAACGAGCGGCGGCTGCGCGACCAGGATGCCCAGCTGGCGCGGATCACGCGCCTGAACGCGATCGGCGAGATGGCCTCGACGCTGGCGCACGAGCTGAACCAGCCGCTGACCGCGGTGCGCGCGCATCTGCGGGCAGCGCAGCGTCGCCTGGAGGCGGATCCGCCGACGCTCGACGCGGCGCGTACCGATCTGCGCGACGGCGTCGTCCAGATCGATCATGCCGCCGGCATCATCCGGCGCCTGCGCGAGTTCCTGCGGCGCGGCGACCCGCGCCGTGCCGCGGTCGATGCGGCGGCGCTTGCCCGCGAGGTGCTGACGCTCGCGGAGCGCGAGGCGCAGCGCGGCGCGGTGCGGCTCGTGCTTCACATCCCCGCCCCTTTGCCTCCGGTGCTCGCGGATCGCGTCGAGATCCAGCAGGTGCTGCTCAACCTGATCCGCAACGCCGCCGAGGCGTCGCGCGCCGCGCCGCGCGACCGGCGCGTCGAAGTGGCGCTGACGACCGTCGCCCAGGGGCGGGCCGTCGAATTCGCCGTCCGAGACGACGGCACGGGGATCGCGCCGGAGATCCGGGCGCGGCTGTTCGCGGCCTTCGCGACGACCAAGCCGCACGGCCTCGGCCTCGGCCTCGCGATCAGCCGCACGATCGTCGAGGCGCATGGCGGCCGGATCTGGCTTGAATCGAGCGACGAGCGCGGCACGGAGTTGCGGTTCACGTTGCCGGTCGCGGAGGAGAGGCGATGACGGCGCGCGCGCAAGGTCCGGTCTTCCTGATCGACGACGAGGCGGGCGTGCGTCAGGCGCTCGCCAGCATGCTGTCCACCTACGATTTCGCAGTCCAGGCCTTCGCCAGCGCCGACGCCTTCCTCGCCGCGCATGGCGGCGAGGGCGGCGGCTGCGTCGTCGCCGATGTCCGCATGCCCGGGATGAGCGGTCTCGACCTGCAGCGCGAGCTGGCGCGGCGCGGCAGCCCGCTTCCGGTGGTCCTGGTCACCGGCCATGGCGACATCCCGATGGCGGTGGCCGCGCTGAAGGCGGGGGCGCAGGATTTCCTGGAGAAGCCGGTCGACGACGAGGCGCTCGTGGCGGCGATCCAGCGGGCGCTCGCGACCTCGGCGCGCCGGCAGGAGGCCGCCTCGGCCGTCGCGGCGCTGCGCACACGCCATGCGCGGCTCACCGCGCGCGAGGCGCAGGTCATGGCGCTGGTCGTCGCCGGCCATTCGAACGTCTCGATCGCGGGACAACTCGGCCTCAGCCAGCGCACGGTCGAGCATTACCGCGCCCAGGTGATGATCAAGATGGAGGCCACGAGCCTCGCGGCGCTCGTCCAGGCCGCCGCGGCCCTGGGCGAAGCGGGCTGATCGCCGCCGCTGCGGCTCAGCGCCCGGCGGTCCCCAGGAAATCGGCCACGCCCGCGATCGCGTCGGCGAGACCGACCCGCTCGACCGCGACACCGGGCGGGAAGGCGCCCTTGAGCCGCGAGGGCAGGCGCGAATCGAGCATCACGAAGACGCCGCGGTCGTCGGCGCGGCGGACCAGCCGCCCGAAGGCCTGCTTGAGCTTCAACCGGGTGAGCGTGTCCTCGTAGGCGCTGCCGCCCATCGCCGCCTTGCGCGCCTTGTGCAGGATGGTCGGGCGCGGCCAGGGCACGCGGTCGAACACGATCAGGCGCAGGCTGCGGCCGGGGACGTCGACGCCGTCGCGCACCGCGTCGGTGCCGAGCAGGCAGGCATCCTCCTCGGCGCGGAAGATGTCGATGAGCGTGCCGGTGTCGAGCGCGTCGACATGCTGGGCGTAGAGCGGCAGGCCGGCCGCCTCGATGTCCCGGGCGATCGCCGCGTGGACGCGTCGCAGCCGCCCGATCGCGGTGAACAGGCCGAGCGCGCCGCCGCCGCTGGCGAGGAAGAGCGCGCGTACGGCGCTCGCGACGCGCCCGGGATCGTCACGGCCGAGATCGGTGACCACGAAGACCCGCGTCTGCGCGGGATAGTCGAAGGGTGAGGGAACGCTGGCCCGCGTCGCGTCCGGCAGATGGGCCGCGCCGCTGCGCGCCGTCGCCACCGCCCAGGCCGCCTGCGGATCTTCGCCGCCATCGGTCAGCGTCGCCGAGGTGATCAGCGCACCCTGGGCCGGGCGCAGCACCGTCGCCGCCAGTGGCTCGGTCGGATCGAGCCAGCGGCGCTGGAAGGCGACGTCGCGATCGTGCCCGTCAGCGCGCTCGACCTCGAACCAGTCCACGAATTGGGCCGGGGTGTCCTCCGCGAGGCCGCGCAGCATGCCGCGCCAGGCGAGGACCTGGCCGTTCAGCCGCCGCTCGATGCCGCGGATCGCCGCCTCGATGCGGCCGCGCGTCGCGGTATCCAGGTCCTTGGCTTCGCGCTCGATCTTGTCCGCGAGCGCCCGGGCGAGCGCCTGCATGGGCCGCGCCAGCGCGGCAAGTGCGTCGTCGAGCGCCATGGCCGCCTCGGCGAGGCCCTCCACGGGCGGCCGCACGCCAGCTTCCAGCGAGAACCCGTCCTCGACATCCTTGGCGCGGGCATAGACCTGCTGGCGGACATGGGCGAGGAACATCTCGGCGGCGCCGACCGCGCTGGCCGGCCGCAGGCGCTTTTCCCAGCCCGCGGCGGGCAGGGCGCGCGCCGCTTCCTCGATCGCCGCGAGTTCCGCGCCGGCCCCCTGATCCTCCGCGACGAGGTCGCCGATCCGGCGCGACAGACCGCGCGCGCGGCTGCGCCGCGTGCCGCCCTCGGCGCCGATCAGCCAGCGCCGCAATTCCATCGTCTCGTCGCCGGACAGCGTCGCCGCAAAGGCGGAATCCGCGGCGTCGAACAGGTGATGGCCCTCGTCGAAGACGTAGCGCGCGGGCAGTTGGCGTTCGTCGAGCCCGCCGCTGGCGGCCTGGACCAGGACCAGGGCGTGGTTGGCGACGACGATGTCGGCGCGGCGCGCGCGGCGGATCGTCTTTTCGATCAGGCAGCGCCGGTAATGGCCACAGGCCGAATGGATGCATTCGCCGCGCTGGTCGGCGAGGCCGCGGGTACGTCCCTGGCCGAGCAGGTCGGCGAGCCAGGCCGGGAAATCGCCGCCGACCATGTCGCCGTCGCGCGTCGTCTCCGCCCAGCGCGCCACCAGGCCGAGTGCGATCGCGTCGTGCGGCCGGCCGCCGATGCCCTGCGCAGCCTCCTCGAGATTGAGCAGGCAGAGATAATTCTCCCGGCCCTTGCGCAGCACCACTTTGCGCCGCTTGGTCTCCGGATCGGCGTGCAGGCGGTCGAGTTCGCGGTCGATCTGGTGCTGCAGGTTGCGCGTATAGGTCGACACCCAGACCGGCGCCCCGTTCTTTTCCGCCCAGACCGTCGCGGGCGCCAGATATCCGAGCGTCTTGCCGACGCCGGTTCCGGCCTCCGCCAGCACCAGACGCGGTTCGTCCTCGTGTGCGCGCGGCGCGAAGGCGAAGCTCGCGGCCGAGGCGTAGTCGGCCTGCTGCGGCCGGGCCTCCGCACCCGGGCCGAGCAGCCTGATCAGCCTCGCCCGGGCTTCCACGGGTTCCACGGGCATGTCGCCGGGCGCCGGATCGGGTGCGAACTCCGCCCATTCGCCGAGCCGGTTCCAGACCGCGAGCGCACGTTGATCCTCGGGCTGCGACAGCGGATCGGCGTCCAGCGCCTTCAAGACCGTCGGCCCCCAGCGCCAGCCGCCGCGCGTCATCAGCCGCGCCAGCGGCGCCAGGGTCTGATCCGCGCGCGCGGCCGGGCTTGCGAGTTCGTCGAGCAGCATGGTCGCGAGGCGCGGCAGGCATGCGGCCTCCGCCTCCAGCCCATGCGGCGCGGGAAGCCCGAGCGCGCGGGCAAGGCCGGCGGGCGTCGGCAGACAGAACCGCGCCGGCCGCACGAAGGCGAAGAGCTCCATGAGGTCCCAGGCCGGGAAAATGTCGCTGCCGAGCCGACGTGCGGTGGCGCGCAGATGCACGACGAGCGGCGCCGTGCGCGCCAGTCGCTCGGCCGCCCGCGTGGGGGCGAGGATCTCGACCGCTCCGTCGGGCTCGCACCACGCCGCGCGCCCGGCGCGGGTCGCCAGCGCCGGCGGCGTGTCGCGATCGATGCCGATATGCGTCTCGTATTCCATCACGGGCCGGAGTTTACGCCGAGCCGCGTCCGCGCGGTGCCGCGATCTTGGTGTCCGGCATCGTCCGTCGGAGTCACGCCGTGTGGCGCCCCTGCGCGGTACCCCTGCGCGGCGATGGTTGAAAATCGCGCGGGGACGGGCATCTTGCGGCGCATG
>CAYSUY010000075.1:0-6325 GCA_964434345.1 uncultured Acetobacteraceae bacterium | reverse complement strand
CCCCTGCGCGGCGATGGTTGAAAATCGCGCGGGGACGGGCATCTTGCGGCGCATGGAAAACCTCCTCGCCGATGTCTTCGCGCCGCTCACCGGTTTCGTCGAGACGCATGCCGCCTGGGCCGGGCCGATCGTCTTCGCGATCTGCTTCCTGGAATGCCTCGCGATCGTCAGCGCCTTCGTTCCGGCGACGCTGATGCTGATCGGGATCGGCAGCCTCGCCACCGCCGGCGTGCTGGACCTCGCGACGCTCTGCGCCTGGGGCAGCGCCGGGGCCGGTCTTGGTTTCTGGGCCAGCTACGAGGGCGGTCGTCGCTATGCGCGCCAGATCGAGGCGCTGCCCTGGCTGGTTCGGCGACCCGAATTGCTGGCGCGCGGCCACCGGTTCTTCGAGCGCTGGGGCACGATGGCGATCTTCGTCGGCCGTTTCGTCGGACCGGCGCGTGTCGTGGTGCCGCTGCTGGCGGGGACGATGGGCGTCGACGCACGGCGCTTCCACCTCGCCAACTGGGTCTCGGCCATCGCCTGGGCGCCGCTGCTGCTGGCGCCGACGGCGATCGCCGCGGCGATCGAACGCTGGCTTGAGAGCATGCCGCCCGAACATCGCAGCCTCGTCTCGCTGGCGATCATCGCTGGCATCTTCTTCGCCTGGCGCGTCTTGCGGCGGCGCGACTGAGGCGCCGGGGCAGAGGCGTCTCGAGAGGGGGGAGGGCAGGCATGGAGACGGCGGCCGGACTGCTCGCGCGCGATCCGCTGCGCAACATCGTCCTGCTCAAGCATCTGCAGGCCTATCCGGGCCATACGCGCCTGCATCACGTCGCCGATGGGGCGCGCCACGGCTTTCTCGTCCTGCTCGAGGCCGGCGTCACGTCCTGGGACCGCGCAGCGTATCCCGCGGCGGCGTTCATCGTGCTGGTCTCCAGCGATGGGCCGGACCTGACCCGCGTGCTGCTCGACCATGTGCCGCGCGGCACCGGCCTTGTCTTCAAGCTGAACGGCGAGCCGGATCGCGCGGCGGTCGCGCAGGCCTTCGCGCTCGAGCGGCGGATGCGGATCCTGTCCTTCACCGCGCCGCCCGGGGATCTCGCGGACCTGGTCGCGGATCCGGACATCCGCGTCGGCGCGGATCCCGGGGCGGCGGCTTTCGCGATCTTCGCCGCGCAGGATCACGCGCGCAGTTGGCTGGCGCCGATGCTGGCCGACGGGCGCGCATTCGCCTGCGTCGCCGGGCCGGACCATGCACCGCACGCCGTCTGCTTCGCCTACGAGAACTGGCCGGGCGTCTGGGAGGTCGGCGGCGTCTTCACGCCGGAGCCCCAGCGCCGCCGCGGCCACGGTGCGCGGGTGGTGCGCGCCGCGCTGGGCGAACTGGGCCGACGCGGTCATTTTCCGCGCTACCAGGTCCATGAGCGCAACCATGCCTCGATCCGGCTTGCCGAGTCGGCGGGGCTGCGTCCCTTCCTGCACCTGACCCATTACGTCCACGCGCCCTGAACGATTGCGGTGGCGGCGCACTTGGCCGCCGCCGCCCGGTGGCGCGGGATTACCCGCGCGCCGCCTTCGCGTATTCGGGATTGCGGAACCGCTCGAACGTCACGTCGGTGTCGCGGTAGCCCGGCTGCGCCGGCTCGCCGAACGCGGCGACCAGCGCCGCATGGCGTTCCTCGACATGTCCGCGATACTCGGGATGGGGAATGACATACATCGCGTTCCTGGCGATCGCCGCCAGCACAGCCTTGCCAACGGACACGGGATCCATCCGCTGCGCCTGCTCGATCCGCAGCGCCTCGGATCCTTCCGTCGCCAGTCCGCCGAAATCGCCGGGCAGGGTCGCGCGCACCGCGACCGAACTCGCGAAGAGATTGCTGCGCACCCCGCCGGGACACAGCACGCTCACGCCGATCCCGGCCGGGGAGAGTTCGGCGCGCATCGCTTCCGACAGCCCCACCACGGCGTATTTCGACGCGCAATACGCGGCGAGCCCGCCTGGCGACATCAGCCCGCCCGTGGAGGCGGTGTTGACGACATGGCCCCATCCGCCCCGTGCCAGCATCCGCGGCACGGTCGCGCGTGCGCCGAGGAAGGTCCCGGTGGCGTTGGTCTCGATCACCATCCGCCATAGCGCCTCCGGCATGTCGGCGACCCGGATCTCCCGGCCATCCGCATAGCGCCCCTGCGCGACGCCGGCGTTGTTGCAGAGGATCTCGACGCCGCCGAGCGCCGCTTCGACATTATCCAGCGCGCAGTCCCAGTCGGCGGCGCGCGTCACGTCCAGCTTCGTCGCCAGCCCCAGCCCGGGGAGGGACGCCGCGGCCCTCGCAAGCGCGGACTCGTCGATGTCGGCGATGGCCACACGCAGCCCCGCCGCGACGAAGGCGCGCGCCATTCCGAGGCCGATCCCGCTCGCTCCACCGGTGATCAGCGCCACCCTGCCCGTCAGTTCGACCATCTTCGGCTCCTGTCGTGCGGGCGCGCGGTCAGCGCGTGGCGTTGCGGTCGAAGACGGCGCCGCCGCGCGTCGCGAGATCCTTGGGCGCGGTGGCACGCTTGAGGAAGGCGCCGTCATGTGCGGCATCGGAGAAGCGCAGCCCTGCGGCGCGGATCGCGTCGTCCGGCACCTTGTCGAGCTTCGTGTAGCGCGGGTGGTGATGCTCGCGATAGGGATCGTTGCGCGCGGCATTGTAGCAGCAGATCAACGTCCAGCGCCGGTCCGGCGAACGGTTCTGGTCGGAGCGGTGCAGCGTGTTGCAATGGAAGAACAGGCCGTCGCCGGGTTCCATCTCGGCGTAGACGGTCTCCAGCCGGGTCTTGGCTTCCTCGACGCGGCTGAGATCGGCGCCGACCTGCTGGCCCTCCAGCAGGCCATGATCGATGCGGCCCATGTGATGCGAGCCGCGCAGGACCTGGAGGCAGCCATTGGCGCGCGTCGTGCGGTCGAGCGCGATCATGCACGAGGCCATCAGCGGGAACAGACAGCCATTGTTGTACCAGTAGCCGTAATCCTGGTGCCATTCCCAGGCGCCACCGTCATAGGGCTCCTTGGCGGTCAGCTTCGAATGATAGTGGTAGACCTCGCCGCCCAGCAGGTCCTCCATCGTGTCGACCATCCGCGCGCAGCGCGCGGCCATGCCGTAGACGCTGTCGCCGGGATGGTTCCACGTCACCATCTTCGTCGCCGCGCCGGTCGCGTCGTGGCGGTCGTAGAAATGCGCGGCGATCGCCGGGTCCTTCTCCATCGCCTCGCGCAGCAGGCGCGCCTCCTCCGCGTCGAAGAGGCCGCGCGCGAGGACATAGCCGTCGCGCTCGAAGGCGGCGCGCTGCTCGGCCGTCAGGATGCTGGGCATCGTGTCTCGTCTCCCGCCGTCAGCCCGGCCGCTTCGTGCCGGCGGCCTGCGCCTCGAGCCGCGCGTAGTCTTCCTCTGTATGGCCGCGCGAGACCGTGGCCTTGTGCTCGACGCCCTTGAGCAGCGCGACCAGCGCCGCGTTGTAGGGCGTGGGGATCCCGTGCCGCGCGCCTTCCTCGACGATCTTGCCGTTGAGCGAGTCGATCTCCGTGCGCTTGCCGGCATGGATGTGCTGGAGCATCGAGGGGCGGCTGAACTTCTTCCAGCAATGCGCCTTGAGCGTCGCGCGGAAATCCGGGTCGGCGAGGGTGATGCCGTTCGCCGCCACCACCGCGAGCAGCTCGTCGATGATCCGGTCCTGGAAGGCGTCCATCGCCGGCAGGCGCGCGATCTCGCCATGGCGCAGCCCGGTGGTCGCGCAGAGCGCGTTGACCGAGCAGTTGATCCCGAACTTGGTCCAGACGAGCGAGCGGATGTCGGGATGGACGCGCGCGTCGAAGCCGGCCTTGGCGAGCTCGGCGGCCACCGCCTCGGTGCGCGGGCTGCCGCCGCCGTCGAGTTCGCCGACCGAGCTCATGGCCATGTGGGTGAGCGTCGTGTGCGCCGGGCCCTGCATCGCGGCCGAGCACATGCTCGAGCCCGCGACGACGCGCGGCTTGCCCAGCACGTCGACCAGGATCTCCACGTTGCCGAGGCCGTTCTGCATCGTGATCGCGAAGCCGCCGGGGGAGAGGACGCGCTTCGCCGTCTCTGCCGCCGCGCGGGTGTTGTTGGTGTCGGTCCAGATCATGGCGAGGTCGGCGCCGAGCCCGTCGGGCGGGGTCGCGCTCGCCGGGATCCGCGTGACATGCGTGCCGCGCACGCCGTCGAGCTTCATCCCGTGCGCGTTGATCGCGTCGACGTTCTCGCGCCAGGTGTCGACGAAGGTGACGTCGTTCCCCGCGCGCGACAGCAGGCTCCCGTAGGCGCCGCCCATGGCGCCGGCGCCGATGACGCAGATCTTCATGCTGGTTCCTCCTGGCCCTCTCCCCGGCCCCGGCCGGGGCCGCCGGCGGCATCGTCGTGCCTCCGGCCCGTCCTGTCCAATGCCGCGTCGCGCGCGTTCAGGGCGGCGGCGCGCCGACGACCCATTGCTCGACGTCGATCGTCGCGCCCGTCGTCACGCCCGAGATGTCGGAGAGCAGCCAGACCGCGAGCGCCGCCGTCTCCTCCGGGCGCCCGAGGCGGCCGAAGGGCAGCGAGGCATGCGCCGCGTCGCGCCAGCCCGGCCCCTTGCCAAGCAGCCGCGCCTGCTTGTCGTGCTCGGCCGGCGTGTCGGTCCAGCCCATGGCGATCGCGTTGACGCGGATGCGCGCGCGCAGATGGGCGTTGGCGGCGTTGCGCGTGAGGGTGACCAGCGCGGCCTTCGACGCGCTGTAGATCGCGAGCGCCGGGGTCCCGCAATGCGCCTGGACGGAGGCGATGTTGACGATCGTGCCGCCGCGTCCGGCCTCCAGCATCGCCGCCACGGCGTGCTGCATCAGGAAGAAGGGCGCGCGCGCGTTGATCGCCATGATCGCGTCCCATTGCGCCGGGGTACCGTCGATCAGTGCGGCCTCGGTCGTCACGCCCGCTGCATTGACGAGCCCGTCGATGCGTCCGAAGCGCGCGCGGGTCGCAGCGACGATGGCGGCCGGCGCGTCCGGATCGGCGAGATCGCCGGCCACGAAGAGCGCCGGCACGCCGCGTGCTTCCAGCGCCGCCGCCACCGCCGCGCCGCGCGCCGCGTCGCGCCCGGTGATCGCGATGCCCGCGGCCGCGCTGTCCGCGCAGGCCCGCGCGATCGCCTCGCCCAGCCCCTGTGTCCCGCCGGTGACCAGGATCACCTTGCCGTCGAGCCTGATTTCCATCGCCGCGTCCTCCTGCCTCGTTCGAGCGGGGAAAAACCCGATCCAGGGAAAAACCCGATCCAGAGTACTATTTGCCGGGAAAAGTCATGTCCGTGGCAACCGTTCGCCACGCAAATAGTACTTTGGATCGAGTGTTTCCCGGCGGGCCGGAGATTGACGCTGCGCGCGGCGTCCCGTATTCCCGCCGGCATCATGAGCGCACCGATGATGTCGCCGGACGGATCCGGCATCCGCATTGCGGCCGATCGCGGCCGGGCCTGGCCCTTCGAGGAGGCGCGCAAGCTCGTCGCGCGCTTCGCCAAGGCGCCGCCGGCCAAGGGCCATGTGCTGTTCGAGACCGGCTATGGCCCGTCGGGCCTGCCGCATATCGGCACCTTCGGCGAGGTCGTGCGCACGACCATGGTGCGCAACGCTTTTCGCGCGATGTCCGACCTGCCGACGCGGCTCGTCGCCTTCTCGGACGACATGGACGGGCTGCGCAAGGTGCCCGACAACCTGCCGAACCAGGAGATGCTGGCCCAGCATATCGGCCGGCCGCTGACCTCGGTTCCCGATCCCTTCGGCACGCATCCCAGCTTCGGTCAGCACAACAATGCGCGGCTGCGGTCCTTCCTCGATTCCTTCGGCTTCGACTACGAGTTCGTCTCGTCGACCGAGATGTATCGCTCGGGTCGTTTCGACGCGACGCTGGTGGCGATGCTGAACCGCTACGAGGCGGTGCGGAACGTCATCCTGCCGACGCTCGGGCCCGAGCGTCGCGCGACCTATTCGCCTTTCCTGCCCGTCTCGCCCAAGACCAACCGCGTGCTTCAGGTGCCGATCCTCGAGGTGCGGCTCGATGCCAACAGCGTCGTGTTCCGCGACGAGGATGGCGTGCTGACCGAGGTGCCGGTGACCGGCGGCCATTGCAAGCTGCAATGGAAGGCGGATTGGGCCATGCGCTGGCTCGCGCTTGGTGTCGACTACGAGATGGCGGGCAAGGACCTGATCGACTCGGTGAAGCTCTCCAGCCAGATCTGCCGCGCCATGGGCGGCCAGCCGCCGGAGGGCTTCAACTACGAACTCTTCCTCGACGCCCAGGGCGAGAAGATCTCG
>CAYSUY010000074.1:12477-18259 GCA_964434345.1 uncultured Acetobacteraceae bacterium | reverse complement strand
GCCGATCGCCCACCGGCGGTCTGGGGTAATCCGGGCTCCGTCCCCGCACTGCCCGGCCAAAGCTTGCAGGTCGACGCCGTCAGGCCAGGTGGCGGCGGAAGAATGAAACCGTGCGCTCCCAGGAGAGCTTTGCCGCGACCTCATGGAAGCGCGGCGTCGAGTTGTTGTGGAAGCCGTGCTGGGTTCCTGGATAGACATGCATCTCGTAGCGCGTGCCGGCGGCTTTCATCGCCGCTTCGAAGCTTGGCCACATGGCGTTGATGCGCTCGTCGCTCTCCGCGTAGTGGACGAGCATCGCGGCGCGGATCGCCGGCACGCTCTCGGTCGCCGCCGCGGCACCGTAATAGGGAACGCCGGCCTGGAGGTCGCTCCCGAGCGTCGCCGCCAGCCAGTTCGTCGTCCCGCCGCCCCAGCAGAACCCCGTGATCCCGAGCCGGCCGGTGGAGCGGGGATGGGCCTTCACGAAACGCGCGCCGTTGAGCATGTCCATGCGCAGCTTCGCCTGATCCAGTCGCGTCTGCATCTCGCGACCGTCGTCGTCGTTGCCCGGATAGCCGCCGAGCGGGGCAAGGCCGTCGGGCGCAAGCGCAAGGAACCCGTCGGCGGCAAGGCGCCGTGCTACGTCCTCGACATAGGGGTTGAGGCCCCGATTCTCGTGGATCACGAGCACGGCGGGGAACGGCCCCTGACCGGTCGGTTGGACCAGATAGCCGCGCATGGTCCCCGAATTGCCGCCCGGCGAGTCGTACGCGACATAACTCGCCTTGATGCGCGGATCGGTGAACGAGATCGTCTGCGCGCGCGCATAGTGGGGCAGCAGTGCCTCCGCCATGGCGAGGCCGCCGACCACGGCCGCGGCCGACCGGGTCATGAAGGTGCGCCGGTCGATTCGGCCGTGGCAGTACTCGTCGTAGAGTTCGAAGACGCGGCGATCGATGTCGGCCTGCGCCAGGGCGGGCGTCTCGGTCGCGCGTGGCGTGGTGTGGGGCACGGGCGCGATCTGGATCCTGTCCATGCTGGTTTCCTCCAAGGCGCGGTTGTCGGTGGCAATGACATCCAAGCTGTGCCGGATCGCGCCGCCGGCAAGGCCGGGCGCCGGCTCAGCCCCATGACCGGGGACGCATGACCGGGGACGGAGCCCGGCTTGCCTCTTCCGGCTGCTCGCCTCCCCTCCGCCATCCGTCTGGAGTAATCCGGGCTCCGTCCCCGGTTTGGAAGGGCGGCGCCGCGCTGCGGCCAGGAGGGCAGGGACCAGCATCAGCGCGAGGCTGGACGGCTCGGGCACGGGGGCCGCGAAGGCGAGGCGCAGCAGCAGCGGGTCGTGATCGCTGGCCCGCTCGGCGAGTGGGAATTCGGCGTTGAGATGGACGATGTCGAGGCGCGCGATGTCGCGCAGCGCCGCGTTGACCAGGACGTGGTCGAGATCCTGGCTGGCGCCTTCGAAGATGTAGGAATAGCGCTCCGCCGGCGGAAGTCCGAGGGCAAGGTCGAACAGTCCTGCCTCGGCGAGACGGGCCAGCGGCGGCGATCCCCCAGGCGCGTTCAGGTCGCCGAGCACGACGATGCCGGCGCCCGGATCGATGCCCGCCGCCGTCGTGAGGAAACGTGCGATCGCATCGGCCTGGGCGAGGCGTTGCGCCGCGGTCGGCTCGCCCGGGGCCTGGATGCGGCCGAAATCGGGCTGGTCCTCGGAGCGCGACTTGAGATGGGCGGCGACCAGAAGGAGCCGCCGACCCGCGACCTCGAACATGGCGGCCAGCGGCTTGCGCGTCCCCGAGAACCCGTCCGGCCCGTCGGTCCAGGCGGGATCGGACGGCGCGATCCGACCGGGATTTGCGTCGAGCGTGCCGTCGGGCAGGAGTGCGACCGCGCGGTCCGCGGTGCCTCCCGGGCGTGGAACGAAGCCGACGCGCAGCGGATCGTAGAGGAAGGCGACGCGGATATTGCCGCCCGGCGCGCCGCCATCGGCGCCATCCGCCGGGTCGATCTGCGCGACCGCATAGCGCGGCCCGCCGGCCGCGACGATGGCGGCGACAAGGCGGTCGTAGCTGCGTGTTGCCGTGACGGTGCCGCTGTCGACGGTGCCGTCGTCGTCCTGGATCTCGGACAGCGCGAGGATCTCCGGCGCGCGCAACGCTCCTGTGATCTGGCGCGCAAGCGCGGTGAATTTCGCGGCGCGCGAGGTGCCGGCGAGGTTCTGGACGTTGAAGCTCGCGATCGAGACCTCGCCCGGTCGGGGCGCCGCCGCGATTTCCGGCACGAGGCCGCCCGATGTGAATTCCGGTGGCGACGTCAGCAGCAGCCGGTAGTTCGAGTAGGCGTAGTCGACGATCCCCACGGCGTCGCCGAACCTGTCGCCGACCCGCGCGTCGGGCATCGCGGCGCGGCCGATCAGCACGTCGTCCGCGATCAGGCGGCCCGCGATCGTCGCGCCTGCGCCCGTGGTTGCGCCGCCTCGCGCATTGGCAAGCGGCATGGTGCGGGCGAGATCGGCCGCCACCGCGACCTCCCCGTAGCTGTTGCGCGGTCCGATCGCCTGGGCATCGCCGAGGACGACGCGCATGCCCTCCAGCGTCTCGTAGAAATCGAGGCTGTAGCGGCCGGGGTCGGGCACGTGCGCGGGGCCATCGATCGCGCCACCGACGGACGGCGCGATCCACCCGGGCGGCATCCGTCCCGTGGCGCCGATGCGCACCGCCTCGGGCAGGGTCACGTCGCGCGCGACGCGCTCGAGCGTGCGGACCTCGATCTGCGTGACCGAAAGTCCGGTGCTTGCGCCGCGCTGTTCGCCGACCCGGCCGGCGACGCGCACGAGGTCGCCTGGCCGGATTTCGCCCATGAGGTCGGGTGGAAGCGCCACGAACACCGCGTCCGATGTCGCGGTGTCGCCGTCGCCGCCGGTGCGGGGATCCTGGAGGAAGGCGCCACGTCGCGCGCCCATGCTCGCCAGCGTCGTCACCACGCCTTCCACCCCGGTGACATCGGCGCCCAGCAGCGGCGAGACATGGCCTCGGCCCTGGATCGCCTGGATGGTCTGCGCGGCGGCCTGGCCCAGCGCTGGCGACAGCAACGCAGGCAAGGCCAGGACGAGGAGAGCGGCACGCCGGTCGATCATGTGGCGAACCTAGCGTCGGCCGCCGTCTTGCGCGCCGTGGCGGCCGGGTTAGGCCGCGCTGGCGAAGGGCGGAGCGCCGCGATACCGTCCGGCGCATGTCCGACCCCGTCGTCTACCACGTCTGCCGTACCCTGGAATGGGATACGGCCGTCACCTCCGGCCGCTACGCTGGGTCCTCGCAGGATCTCGCCGACGGCTTCATCCATTGTTCGGCGGCGGCGCAGGTCGTCGCCAGCGTCGCCAAGCATCGCGTCGGCCAGGACGGGCTGACGATCCTCGAGATCGATGTCGCCGCGCTCGGCGATGCCTTGCGCTGGGAGCCGTCGCGCGGTGGCCAGCTCTTCCCGCACATCTACGGGGGGCTCCTCCCGTCGGCGGTGCGCCGCGCCGCGCCATTGCCGTTGGGCGGCGACGGGCGTCACGTGTTCCCCTGGGGGCTTGGCGGCGCATGAGCCTCGGCCGCCTCGCGCTTCATGCCCTGCGCTGCCTCGACGCCGAGGACGCGCATCGCGCAGCCATCCTTGCCCTGCGCGTCGCGCGCCCCGTGCTGCGCGGGAGCGAGGACGATCCGATCCTCGCAACGCGTCTCTGGGGACTGGATTTTCCCAATCCCGTCGGGCTCGCGGCGGGCTTCGACAAGCATGCCGAGGCACCCGACGCGCTGCTTGGCCTCGGTTTCGGCAGCGTCGAGATCGGATCCGTGACTCCGCGCCCGCAACCCGGCAATCCGCGGCCACGCGTCTTCCGCCTGCCCGAGGACGGCGCGGTGATCAACCGCTATGGCTTCAACAGCGAGGGGATCGATGCCGTCGCGGCGCGCCTCTCCCGTCGCGCACGACGCGGCGTGCTGGGCGTCAATCTCGGCAAGAACAAGGAAACCGTGGACGCCGCCGAGGATTATGCGGCCGGTGCCGCAGCGCTCGCAGGCTTCGCCGACTATCTCGTCGTCAACGTCTCGTCGCCCAACACGCCGGGCTTGCGCGCGCTGCAGGATCGCGGCGTGCTCGACGCGCTGGTGGCGCGGGTCCAGGCCGCGCTGCCCACGCCCGCGCCACCGCTGCTGGTCAAGATCGCGCCCGACATGGCGGAGGAAGACCTTTCCGACATCGCGGCCGTCGCGCGCGCGCGCCGTCTTGACGGCATCATCGTCTCCAACACCACCATCGCACGCGCGCCGGATTTGCGCGGCGCGGCGCGCGGCGAGGCCGGAGGTCTTTCCGGACGTCCGCTCTTCGCGTCATCGACCGCCGTCCTGCGGCAGATGCGGCGCCTGACCGGCGGCGACATCGCGCTGATCGGGGTCGGTGGCGTCGCATCGGGCGCGGACGCCTATGCGAAGATCAGGGCCGGTGCCACGCTGGTGCAACTCTACACCGCGCTGGTCTATGAAGGCCCCGGACTGGTCGCGCGCATCAAGCGCGACCTCGCCGCGCTGCTGCGGCGCGACGGATTCCGCTCGCTCGCGGAGGCGGTCGGCGTCGACGCGTGACGTACCGTGCGGTCCCGGAGGTCCGGGATCGCCGCGCTGGCGTGCCCATCACATGGAACGGGAAGGCTCATGAAGACGTACAAGATCGCGGCGATCCCCGGCGACGGCATCGGTACCGAGGTCGTCTCGGCCGGGCTCGAGGTGCTCGAGGCCCTGGCATCCCGGGAGGGCGGGTTCGCCTTTCACATCGACCGGTTCGACTGGGGCGGCGCGTATTACAAGCGGCACGGACGGATGATGCCCGCCGACGGACGCGAGCAGATCCGCAACCATGACGCCATCCTCTTCGGATCCGCGGGTCATCCGGACATTCCCGATCACGTGACGCTCTGGGGTCTGCGCCTCGCGATCTGCCAGCCATTCGACCAGTACGCCAATGTGCGACCGACCCGTGTCCTGCCCGGCATCACCTCGCCGCTGCGCCACGTCGCCGGCCCCGAGCTCGACTGGGTGATCGTGCGCGAGAACTCCGAGGGCGAATATGCCGGCGTCGGCGGACGCGTCCATCAGGGTCTCCCGATCGAGGCGGCGACGGATGTCGCGATGTTCACCCGTGCGGGCGTGGAGCGGATCATGCGCTTCGCCTTCGCCCTGGCGCGTTCGCGGCCGCGCAAGCGTCTCACCGTGGTGACGAAGTCGAACGCGCAGCGCCACGCGCTGGTGATGTGGGACGAGATCGCCGCCGAGGTGGCGGCCGGCTTCCCGGACGTCGCGTGGGACAAGATGCTCGTCGACGCGATGACCATGCGCATGGTGATGCGGCCGGAGACCATCGACACGGTCGTCGCCACCAATCTGCATGCCGACATCCTGTCGGATCTCGCGGCGGCGCTCGCCGGTTCGCTCGGCATCGCGCCCACGGCCAATCTCAATCCGGAGCGGCAGTTTCCGTCGATGTTCGAGCCGATCCATGGGTCCGCCTTCGACATCATGGGCAAGGGGATCGCCAATCCGATCGGGACCTTCTGGTCGGCCGTGATGATGCTCGAGCATCTGGGCGAGGCGTCGGGGGCCGCGCGCTTGATGACGGCGATCGAGCGTGTCACCGCGAACCCGGCCTTCCACACGCCCGATCTCGGCGGACGCGCCCGCACCGTGGATGTCACGCGGGCGGTCATCGACGCGATCGCGACGGCAAACGCATGAAGGCGCCCGCGCGCCGAGCCAGGATCCTGAAC
>CAYSUY010000074.1:0-12467 GCA_964434345.1 uncultured Acetobacteraceae bacterium | reverse complement strand
GACGGAGACCACGCATGAACGCCGACGATCTGCGCGCCCTCCAGGCGCCGCTGAAGCAGACCTACCGGCAGGACCCGGCAGCGGCGCGCATTCCCGCGCGCGCGGAGGGGCGGCTCGACATCGACGGCCTCGCCTGCGCCGTGAAGGTCTGGAAGGGCGAGACCACGGCCGGACTTCATCCGGCGGGTGGCGGTTCGGGAGAACTTGCCTGCTCGGCCGACATGCTGCTCGAGGCGCTGGTGGGGTGCGCGGGCGTGACGCTCGCAGCGGTCGCGACCGCGATGTCGATCCCGATCACGGGGGCGAAGATCGTCGCGGAAGGCGTGTGGGACGCGCGGGGCACGCTTGGCGTCGATCGCGCCGCGCCGGTCGGGCTGACCGAAATCGCGCTGCGCTTCGAGATCGCGAGCGATGCGCCGGCGGAAAAGATCGCCAAGCTCGTCGATCTGGCCGAGCGCTACTGCGTGATCGCCCAGACCCTGCGGACCCCGCCGAAACTGACCGTCAGCCACGTCACCGTCTGAACGTCACCCGCCGACGCGCCACCCGTCGAGCCAGTCGCGCAGCCGGTACCAGTTGCCGACGACCGGCATGAACCACGGCGTGCCGGTGTAGAAGGGCATGCCGGGCAAGGGCAGGCGCGCGAAGGCGGAGGCCGTGTTGCCGCCGCCCAGGATCATCCGCGCGGCGCAGCGCCCGAGATGGGTCATCGGGACGACGCCGCTGCCGTTGCAGCCGAGCGCAAAGTGCACGCCGTCATGGACGCCGACATGCGGCAGCATGTCGAAGGCGAAGGCGAGGCTGCCTTTCCACGCATGGGTGATGCGGGTGCCGGCAAGGTCGGGGATGAGGTCGATCAGGCAGCGATGCAGACGCGCGCCGCCATGGCGTGCCGCCTCGTCGCGAAAGCTGGCCCGACCGCCAAAGAGGATGCGCGAGAAATCCGGCGCCGGCCGGAAGTAATAGAGGATCTTCTTGGTGTCGCCATAGACGCGCAGCTTCGGCAGCAGGCGGCGCACGCGCGCCTCCCCCAGTTCCTCCGTCGCGATCATGTAGCTGGCGATCGGGATCACGCGGCGCCGGTGCCAGGGCGTCGCGCGGCCGGTGTAGCCGTTGGTCGCGATCATCAGCGCCCGTGCCGCGATCTCGCCGCCGCTCGTGCGGACGCGGAAGAGGCCGTCGGTCCGGCTCCATCCGCGCAGTTCGACGCCGCTCGCCAGGGTCGCGCCATGGCGCCGCGCGGCCGCGGCGAGGCCGCGCACATAGCGTCCGGGATGAAGGCCGCCGGCACGCCGGATCACGAGCCCGCCGTGATAGCGCTCGGTCGCCAGCTCTTCGCCGACCCGCGCGCGGTTCAGGATCTCCGCCGTATCGCGGCCGCTGCGGTTCAGCATATCGGCGCGGCGCTTGAGCGCGTCCATCGCCTTCGGCGCATGCGCCCCGACGAAACGTCCGCAGCGGCGATAGGCGCAGTCGATGCCCTCGCGCGCGAGCAGCGCCTCGAAATCCTCGAAGCTGGCCTCGGCCTCGTCGACCATCTCCGCCAGCAGCTTCGCCTCGACGGCCTGGTGCAGATTCGTCTTCGCCCGTCCAAGCGCGCCGGCGCCCGACAGGGCCCCGCCATTGCGCGACGACGCGCCCCAGCCGATCGCCTCGCGGTCGATCACCAGCGCCTTCACGCCAGCGCGGCCCAGCTCGATCGCGGTCGACAGTCCGGCGATGCCGCCGCCGACGATCAGCGCATCCGCGGTGTCGGGCAGGGGCGTCATCGCGGTGGGCTCGGGCGGGGCGTCGTCCCACCACCAGGGCTGCTCCACGAAACCGGGCGCGAAGGTCGCGTCGCCGCTCATCGCGTCACGCGCTCATCGTCTGCGCTGATGCGCGATCGCGGCGCGGGCGAGGGCGTCCGCGCGTTCGTTTTCAGGGTGGCCGTCATGGCCGCGCACCCAGTGCCAGGTGACGCTGTGGCGCTGCGCGGCCGTGTCGAGTGCGCGCCAGAGGTCCTCGTTCTTGACCGGCTTCTTCTCGGCGGTCTTCCAGCCGCGGCGCTTCCATTGCGGCAGCCATTTCGTGATGCCGTCGCGCACATAGGTCGAATCGGTGGTGACGCGCACGGTCGCTTCGCGCCGCAGGGCATTGAGGCCCTCGATCGCGGCGGTCAGTTCCATGCGGTTGTTGGTGGTGTCCGGCGCGCCGCCCGACAATTCCTTTTCGTGGCCGCGCCAGCGCAGGATCGCGCCCCAGCCCCCAGGGCCGGGATTGCCGGAGCAGGCCCCGTCGACGAACAGGTCGACGATGCCGTCGGAGACCTCCGTCATGGGGTGACGCGCACGACGATGTCGGCCTGTATGGCGACCTGCACGGTCTCGACGCCCGGTTCGGCGGCGATCGCGACCGGATCGGCCGCCGCGCCGGAGCGCGCCGCCGGTGACGCCATCGCCCGCAGGATGGTGGGCGGACGATCGCCACCGGTGTCGCCGATGGCGATGCGGGCGAAACGAAGCACGCTGCCGCCCAAGGCACCAGCGACCGCCGAGGCGCGGGTCCGCAGTCGCGCGATCGCCTCGGTCGTCAACTCGTCCTCGGCTCCGCGCCGACGCTCCGTGCTCAATTCCCAGCCGAGGCCGCTGGCGAGGGCGCCATCCGCCTGCAACCGCGCGCCCAGAGCGAGGATCGCTGTGGCATCGGTTCCCACCAGGGTCAGGGTCTGCGCGCCGCGCCAACGCATCTCGCGCGTCTCGCCGATGCGCTCCTGGTGGATCCAGTACCCGCCGGTCTCGACGCGTACGCCGCCCTCGGCCGCGGCCCCTGCCACGGCCCGGGCCCTGTCGAGCGCCGCGGTCATGCGGCGGTTGACGTCGGCCTGGACGCGCGTGGCGTCGGTGCCGGTCTGCTCGATGCGCACCTGCATGCGCAGTCGGTCCTGCCGGATCTCGCGCCGCGCCGTCTCGCCCAGCGTGACCACCGTCGCGTGCTCTTCGCCCGGCGTCGCCGCCGAACGTGCGGACGCGCAGGGCATCGCCGTGAGGAGAACGGCGGCGACCAGGAGGGCCGCGCCGAGACCGGGAAAGGGGGACATGTCGCGTCTCCGTCGTGGCGCCGGATCAGACGCCGTAATCGGCCACGGAACGGACCGAGCGGTGGAAGCGCAGCTTGCGCAGATACTCGAGCGGATCGAGTTTCTTCACCAGCGCGCCGCTCGGCGTGTGGATCCAGTCGTAGAGCCGCGTCAGCAGGAAGCGGAACGCCGCGCCGCGGGCGAGCAGCGGCAGCGCCGCGATCTCGTCGGCCCCGAGCGCGCGTCGCTGGCGGTAGCCGGCGACCATGCGCATCGCCTTGGTGGCATTGAAGCTGAGATCGGTTTCGAAGCACCAGGCGTTGAGACAGATGGCGACGTCGTAGGCGAGGAAATCGTTGCAGGCGAAATAGAAATCGATCAGCCCGCTCAGCCGGTCGCCAAGGAAGAAGACGTTGTTCGGAAACAGGTCGGCATGGATCACGCCGGCCGGCAGGTCGCGCGGCCAGCGCGGTTCCAGATGGTCCATCTCGCGCGCGATCTCGTCGCCGAGTCCGGGCGCGACCTCGTCGGCGCGTGGGCGCGACTGCTCGACCAGCTTGCGCCAGCCGGCGACCGAGAGCGCGTTGTCCCGGCGCATCGGAAAATCGGCGACCGCCATGTGGAGATGCGCAAGCGCCCCACCGAGCGGCTCGCAATGCCCGACCTCGACCCGCCGGGGCGACATGCCCTGGAGGAATGAGACGATGACCGCCGGCCGTCCCGCGAGTTCGCGGATCACCACGCCGCCGCGATCCCGGATCGGCAGCGGGCAGTCGATGCCGCGCGCGGCGCAATGCTGCATCAGGCCCATGAAGAAGGGCAGGTCGGCCGGTGCGACGCGCTTCTCATAGAGCGTCAGGATCCAGGGGCCGGCCGTGGTCTGCAGCAGGTAGTTGGAATTCTCCACGCCTTCGGCGATGCCCTTGACCGAGACGAGGTCGCCGATGTCGTAGCCGGCCACGAAGGCGCGCAGATCGGCGTCGTCGACTTCGGTGTAAACGGCCATGGGGATGCGTTCCGCGTTCACTCCGCGAGCGATCGCGGAAGGTTGAAATGCACGTCCTCGCGCGTGACCGCGAGTTCCTCGACGGTGGTGACGAAGCGTTCGCGCGCCGCGTCGATCACCTCCTGGACGAGGGTCTCGGGCGCCGAGGCGCCGGCGGTGATGCCAAGCGTCGTCACGCCGGTCAGCGCGCCCCAATCGATCTCCCGCGCGCGCTGGATCAGGAGCGCCCGCGGACAGCCCGCGCCCAGCGCGACCTCCACGAGCCGGCGCGAATTCGACGAGTTCGGCGCGCCCACGACGAGCACGGCGTCGGCCTGCGCCGCGAGTTCCTTGACCGCGTGCTGGCGATTGGTGGTCGCGTAGCAGATGTCGTCCTTGCGCGGCCCCACGATGCCGGGGAAGCGGCGGCGCAGCGCGGCGGCGATGGCGGCCGTATCGTCGACCGACAGCGTCGTCTGGGTGACATAGGCGAGCCCGGCCGCGCGTGGCGGATCGATGCGATCGGCATCGGCGATCGTCTCGACGAGCGAGACCGCGCCCTCGGGAAGCTGGCCCATCGTGCCGACCACCTCGGGATGCCCGGCATGGCCGATCAGCACGACGTGGTTTCCCGCGGCGAAATGCCGCTCGGCCTCGTGGTGCACCTTGCTGACCAGCGGGCAGGTGGCGTCGACATAGGTCATGGCGCGGCGCCGCGCGGCTTCGGGCACGGATTTCGGGACGCCATGGGCCGAGAAGATGACCGGCCGGTCCGTCGGCACGGCATCGAGCTCGTCGACGAACACGGCACCCTTCGCCTCGAGCGTCTCGACGACGTAACGGTTATGGACGATCTCGTGCCGGACATAGACGGGGGCGCCCCATTTCTCCAGCGCGCGCTCGACGATCAGGATCGCGCGATCGACGCCGGCGCAGAAGCCGCGCGGTGCCGCGAGGAGGATACGGAGGTGGGGCAACGGGGCGGCGGTCATGGGGCGGCGTCGCGGGGGTCGGATCGCTTGAGGAATCGGGAGGCTGTGTCTAGTGTCTGCCGCGTCCCGGACGGGCGACAAAGCTATATTGCCTCGCAGGCGCGAGGCAAAGCCTGTCGACGGCTGGAACGACCCTTTGCCGTCGCGCCGCGCGCGGCCCCGCCCGTTCGTCGGGCATCGTCGCTGGAGATCCTTCGCCCATGACCAAGCCCGTCGTCGCGCAAAAGGCCCCCTATGGCGTGGCCGTCGAGGCCGGCCGGAAATACTACTGGTGCTCCTGCGGCCTCTCGAAGAAGCAGCCTTTCTGCGACGGCTCCCATGCCGGAACCGGGATGACGCCGATGGTCTACGAGGCCACCGAGACCAAGACGGCCTGGTTCTGCGGCTGCAAGGCGACCGCGAACAAGCCGCTGTGCGACGGCGCACATACCAAGCTCTGACCGGTCGTCCCGTGATCCGATCCGCATCGGGCCTGGCGCGTCTTGTCGGGCTGTGCGTCGCGACCCTGGTCGGCGGTTGCGGCTGGCTTGGCGCGCCCGACCCGCTCGAGCGCGCGGCGAATTGTCCCCAAGGGCTGATCCTCGCCGATGCCGGCGCGGCGACGGTATTCCGTGACGGTCCTGGCCGCGATCTGACCGACATCGTCGCAGTTCTGCGTATCGCCGATGTCGTGGTCGACTGCCGGCGCGAGCGGCGCGGCGTGACCGTCGATCTCCAGGTCGCGGTCACCGCCGAACGTGGTCCTGCCAACCAGAGCGGCCGCCACGATGCCGATTACTTCGTCGCGATCGTCGATGCGCAGGGCAATGTCCTGCAGCGCGAATCCTTCCGCATCGGTTTCGCCTGGCCCGAAAATCGCCTGCGTGTCGGGTCCGTCGAGGATCTCGAACCGCGTATCGCCCTGGCCTCGCCGGATCGCGCCGGCGAGTACCGGATCTGGGTGGGGCTGCAACTGACGGCGGAACAACTCGCCTGGAACCGCAGCGGCGCCGCGCGGCGTTGACTCGGGCGCCGTGGCGCGTAGATTGAGGGTCGCTGCCGCGCCGCGGGAGAGACCGCCATCGAGTCGTTCGCGACCCGGTGTCGGCGCCGAAGGAGCAACCGCCCCGGAAACTCTCAGGCAAAAGGACCGCGGGCCGCGGAGACTCTGGAAAGAAGGCTGGACCGGCGACGGCCCGGCCTCACCGAAGATGTAAGTGCGGCCTGCCAGTCCGGCGTGCGGCGCGAATCTTTCAGGTCCAAGGACAGAGGGGGCACGGCGCAGGGTGGCTCGGTCGGACCGGGCGGCTGCGTCGCGATGTCCGGAGGACCGCCTATGGCCGACGCCGATCACGACGCGCTGCGTGTCACGCCGCTGCATGCCCTCCATCGCGAACTGGGCGCCAAGATGGTTCCGTTCGCCGGCTACGACATGCCGGTCCAGTACCCGCAAGGGGTGCTCGGCGAGCATAACCACACCCGCGCGGCCGCAGGGCTCTTCGACGTCTCGCACATGGGACAGGTCCGGCTCGACGGGGCCGGCGCCGCAGCGGCGCTGGAGACCCTGGTGCCCGCCGACATCGCGGGTCTTGCCGCAGGCCGCACGCGCTACACGCAATTCACCGACGCCTCCGGTGGCATTCTCGACGATCTGATGGTCACCAATGCGGGCGATCATCTCTTCCTGGTCGTGAACGCGGCCTGCAAGGCACAGGATATCGCGCATATGCGCGCCGGCCTCGGCGCGGTGGCGCTGACCGAACTCGCCGATCGCGCCTTGCTGGCGCTGCAGGGACCGCTCGCCGCGACGGTGATGGGGCGCCTCGCACCGGAGGCCACGGCGATGAAGTTCATGAGTTTCGGCGCCGCGCGCATCGGCGGCATTCCCGTCTGGCTGACCCGCTCGGGCTATACGGGCGAGGACGGGTTCGAGATTTCGGTCGCGGCAGCCGATGCCGAGGCGCTGGCGCGGCTGCTGCTCGCCCAGCCGGAGGTCAAGCCGATCGGTCTCGGGGCGCGCGACTCGCTGCGGCTGGAGGCCGGGCTGTGCCTCTATGGCCACGACATCGACACCGCCACGTCGCCGGTCGAGGCCGATCTCGCGTGGTCGATCCAGAAGCGCCGGCGCGCCGAGGGCGGGTTCCCGGGGGCCGCGCGGATCCGGGCCGAATTGGCGCATGGCCCGTCGCGCAAGCGCGTGGGCATCCTGCCGGACGGCAAGGCACCGGCGCGCGAACATACGGACATCATGGACGCGGCCGGACGGCGCATCGGCACGATCACCTCCGGCGGTTTCGGTCCGACGGCGGGTGGCCCCGTCGCCATGGGCTATGTCGAGGCGGCCTTCGCGGCGCCCGGCACGCAGGTGCAGCTGCTTGTGCGCGGCGTGCCGCGGCCGGCCCGGGTGGCGGCCATGCCATTCGCGCCGCATCGTTATTTCAGGGGTTGAATCCGGATCACGCGAGAGGGAGATCACAGATGGCCGAGCTTCGCTTCACCAAGGAACATGAATGGGTCCGCATCGAGGGCGATGTCGGGACCTGCGGGATCACCGACTACGCGCAGAGCCAGCTCGGCGACGTGGTCTTCGTCGAGTTGCCGGCGGTCGGCCGCAAGGTCGCGCGCGGCGGCGACGCGGCCGTGGTCGAATCGGTGAAGGCGGCCAGCGAGGTCTATGCGCCGGTGTCCGGAGAGGTCGTCGCCGTCAACGACGGTCTGCCGGACAACCCGGCGCAGGTGAACCAGTCGCCGATGGAGGATGGCTGGTTCATGAAGATCCGCCTGTCCGATGCCGCCGAACTGACCGCGATGATGGACGAGGCCGGATACAAGGCCTACCTCGCCACCCTGTCCTGAGGAGCGGCGTACGATGCGCTACCTTCCGCATACCGAGGACGACCGGCGCGCGATGCTTGCCGCGATCGGCGCGCCCTCCGTCGACGCGCTCTTTCGCGACGTGCCGGCATCCGCGCGTCTCGACGGGCCCATCGCGGGCCTGTCGACGACGATGGGCGAACTCGAGGTCGAACGCCACATGGCGGCGCTCGCCGCGCGCAGCCGCCCGGCCGGTTCCATGGCGAGCTTCATCGGCGCGGGGGCGTATCGCCACCATGTTCCGTCGAGCGTCGACCACCTGATCCAGCGCGGCGAGTTCCTGACCTCCTACACGCCCTATCAGCCGGAGGTCAGCCAGGGCACGCTGCAATACCTGTTCGAGTTCCAGACCCAGGTCGCGATGATCACCGGGATGGAGGTCGCCAACGCCTCGATGTACGACGGTGCCACGGCGACGGTCGAGGCGGTGGTGATGGCCAATCGCGCCACGCGGCGTGGCAAGGCCGTCCTGTCGGGCGGCCTGCATCCGCATTACCGCGCGGTGATCGAGACCCAGGCGCATTTCGGTGGCTTTACGGCGGTTTCCGCGCCGCCGTCGCCGGTCGGCGGCGAGGATCTCGCGACGATGATCGACGCCGAGACGTCCTGCGTCGTCGTCCAGAACCCCAGCGTGTTCGGACAACTCGTCGATCTCGCGCCGCTCGCCAAGGCATGCCAGGCGCGCGGCGCGCTTCTGATCGCGGTGGTGACCGAGGTCGTCTCGCTCGGCGCGGTGACCTCGCCTGGCGAGATGGGGGCCGACATCGTCGCCTGCGAGGGGCAATCGATCGGCAATGCGCTGAATTTCGGCGGACCGCATGTCGGTCTCTTCGCGACGCGCGAGAAATACGTGCGTCAGATGCCAGGGCGCCTGACCGGCGAGACGGTCGATGCCGATGGTCGGCGCGGCTGGGTGCTGACGCTGTCGACCCGCGAGCAGCATATCCGCCGCGAGAAGGCGACCTCCAACATCTGCACGAATTCCGGCCTCTGCGCGCTCGCCTTCACGATCCACATGTCGCTGCTGGGCGAGGCCGGCTTCCGGCGTCTCGCCGCGCTCAACCACGCCGCTGCCGTTCGACTGGCGGAGAAACTCGATGGCGTGCGCGGTGCGCGCCTGCTCAACCAGAGTTTCTTCAACGAGTTCACGCTCAAGCTGCCCGTGCCGGCGGCAGGCGTGGTCGACGCGCTGGCCGAACGCGGCGTGCTTGCGGGCGTACCGGGCTCACGGCTCTGGCCGGAACGTCCGGACCTCGCCGATCTTCTGATCGTCGCCGCGACCGAAACCAATACCGAGGCGGAGATGGACCGCTTCGCAACGCTGCTCGAGGAGGTTCTCTGATGGACAAGTCGCAAGGACGCGTCACGCGCGACGCCGCCGAGACCGCCGCCCTGCCGCCGGTCGTCACCGCCTCCGGCCATCGCGGCCTCGTGATGGACGAGAAACTGATCTTCGAACAGGGCGTCGAGGGGCGTTGCGGCGTCGACTTGCCGGAGCCGCCGCCCGTCGCGAGCCGCCTCGGCGGCCTGGAGCGCAAGGGGCCGATCGGCCTGCCGGGCCTGTCGGAGCCTCAGGTGATCCGGCACTTCACGCGGCTGAGCCAGAAGAACTTCGCGATCGACGCGGGGCTCTATCCGCTCGGGTCGTGCACCATGAAGCACAATCCGCGTCTCAACGAGAAGATGGCCCGCCTGCCGGGCTTTGCGGATGTCCATCCGTTGCAGCCCGTCTCGACCGTCCAGGGGGCTCTGGCGGTGATGGACGAGTTGTCGCGGTGGCTGACGACGCTGACGGGCATGCCGGCGGTCGCCCTGTCGCCGGGCGCCGGTGCGCATGGCGAGTATTGCGGCATGGTCGCGATTCGCGCCGCCATCGAGGCGCGCGGCGAGGCAGCGACACGCAAGCGTGTCCTGGTCCCGGAATCCGCGCATGGGACGAACCCGGCGACGGCCGCGGCGATCGGTTTCGACGTCGATCCGATCCCGGCGGAGGCCGGCGGGCGCGTCGATGTCGCGGCGCTGAAGGCCAAGCTTGGCCCCGACGTCGCGGCGATCATGCTCACCAACCCCAATACCTGCGGTCTGTTCGAGGCGGAGATCGTCGAGATCGCGCGGTTGGTGCGCGAGGCCGGCGGGTATTTCTACTGCGATGGCGCCAATTTCAACGCCATCGCGGGTCGCGTGCGACCTGCCGATCTCGGTATCGATGCGATGCACATCAACCTGCACAAGACCTTCTCGACCCCGCATGGCGGTGGCGGGCCCGGGTCGGGGCCGGTGGTGTTCTCGGCGCGCCTCGCCGAATTCGTTCCGGTCCCCTATCTCGTCCGCGACGGCGAGGCTCTGCACCTTGTGGAGCACAAGGCGGACGCGCCCCAGTCGCTCGGCCGGCTCAAGGGCTTCCACGGGCAGATGGGCATGTTCGTGCGCGCGCTGACCTACATGCTGAGCCATGGCGCGGACGGGATCCGGCAGGCGTCGAATGACGCCGTGCTGAACGCCAACTACGTGATGGCGCGACTGCAGGACGTGATGACCCCGTCCTTTGCGGGGCCATGCATGCATGAATGCCTGTTCGATGATCGCTTTCTCAAGGATACGGGCGTCACGACGCTCGATTTCGCGAAGGCGATGATCGACGAAGGCTATCATCCGATGACGATGTACTTCCCGCTCGTCGTCCACGGGGCGATGCTGATCGAGCCGACGGAATCGGAGACCAAGGAGTCGCTTGATCTCTTTGTCGACACGATGCGGGCGCTGGTCGAGCGCGCGAAGGCGGGGGAGGTCGCATATTTCCGTGCCGCGCCCAGGCTCACGCCGCGCCGGCGCCTGGACGAGACGCGTGCCGCGCGCTCGCCTGCCCTGCGCTGGAAGAAGCCGGTTTCGGCCTTACCGCAGGCGGCGGAATGACATCGTCCGGCGTCCTCTTCGTCCGTCATCGCGATGGACGAAGGGGGCGGCCGCACGGCTGAGCGACAGGTCCACGATCCAGAAAAGAAAACGCCCGAGTGGAGCGATCCACCCGGGCGTCTTGTTTGTTGCCGCACGCCGCGCGGCGTGCGCCAGGCTCAGTTGAGCTTGCCAGGCAATTCCCGGATGGCATCGTCGACCAACCGCGCCTGGACGCCGGCATCGAGCTTGCTCGTGAGCAGTTGTCGGGTCGCGGCGAGCGCCACGTCGACGGCGGCGGCGCGGACCTCATGCGCCGCGGCCTGTTCGGCCTGGGCAATGCGCTGGAGCGCCTGGTCCTCGCGCCGCTTCAGATCGGTTTCGAGCCGCTGCTTGGCGTCACGCTGCATGCGCTCGGCCTCCGCGCGCGCGCGCGCGACGATCGCATCGGCTTCCTGCATCGCGTCGCGCTGCTTGCGCTGGAGTTCTGCAAGCAGGGTCTGCGCTTCCTCGCGCAGGCGCTGGGCTTCGTCCAGCTCCTTGCGGATCCGTTCGGCGCGCGCATCGAGGCCACCAAGCAGCGCGCCCTTGAGCGGCTTCCAGACGACGACGAAGAAGGCGACGAAGGATACCGCGACCCAGAATTCGGGCTTCGCGAGAAGCGAGGCGCTGGTCGGATCGGCCATGGGGAGATGTCCTTTGTACGGCGGTCCGTGACGTGACGACGATCAGGCGCGCGCGAGCGCGGCACGGGCCGCGTCGGCCGCTTCGGCCGGATCGACCTTCACCCCGGCGACGCGCTCGACGGCCAGGCTTGCCGTCTCGGCCGCGACACCTGCGAGATTCGCCATCGCCGCCGATTTCGCTGCCGCGATCCGGGCCTCGGCATCGCGGATCCGTCCGGCCAACTCGTTGCCGAGCACGGCCTGACGCTCGGCGCTCTCCTTGGCCAGAGCGGCCTCGGTGGAGCGGCCGACCTCCTGGGCCTTCGCCCGGGATTCGCCGAGGGTTTTCTCGTAGGCGGCACGCGTCTGATCGGCCTCCGCCTTGAGGGCGGAGGCACGGTCGAGATCGCTGCCGATCCGGTTCGCGCGCGCCTCCAGCACCGCGCCGATGCGCGGCAACGCCACCTTGCTCATGATCAGGTAGAGCACGACAAAGGCGACGCCGAGCCAGAAGATCTGGCTCGGGAACCGGGTCAGATCGAATTGCGGCATGCCGGCCTTCTGGGCGTCGGCGGCCATGGCCATGTCGATGGACAGGCAGACCGATGCCGCAGAGGCGAGGAGGAGGGCGCGGAGGATCATCATCGAAGTACCGGCGATAGCCGCCGGCCCGTTCGTCAGGAGACGTAGACGAGGATGGCGACGACGAAGGCCAGCAGCGCGATGAACTCGGTCACCGCGAAGCCGATATACGCGAAGGTCTGGACATTGTCCTTGGCGGCCGGGTTGCGGCCCACGGCCTGGATGAGGCTGGCCCAGACCGAGCCCACGCCGATACCGGCGCCGATCATGCCGATGGCGGCGAGGCCCATGCCGATGAGCTTGGCAGCAGAAGCGTCCATGGAAGTAATCCTTTCTGGTTGGAGCTTTGGAGGTATTCCGGAAGCGATCCGTCCGTCAGTGCAGATGGATCGCGTCGTTCAGGTAGATGCAGGACAGGATGGTGAAGATGTAGGCCTGCA
>CAYSUY010000073.1:15696-18491 GCA_964434345.1 uncultured Acetobacteraceae bacterium | reverse complement strand
CCTTTTCATCCTGTCCGACGAACATACCCGCGAGGTCGCGGGCTGCTACGGCGACAAGATCGTCAAGACACCCAACATCGACGCGCTCGCCGCGCGCGGGACGAAGTTCACCGCCGCCTACACGAACTGCCCGATCTGCGTTCCCGCGCGCGCCAGCCTTCAGACGGGGACCTATGTCGCGGAGAACGCGTGCTGGGACAATGCGCACCCGTATGACGGCTCGATCCGCGGCTGGGGCCACCGGCTGCGCGAGCAGGGCCATCACACGATGTCCATCGGTAAGCTGCATTTTCGTTCAGACAAGGACGACAACGGCTTCATCGAGGAGATCATCCCCCTGCATGTCGTCGACGGCCAGGGCGATCTGCTCGGACTGATCCGGCGCCCGGAGCCGGCCGCCCGCGGCGGCATGCCCGACCTCGCGAAGTCGGCAGGCCCGGGCGAATCGACCTACGCGAACTACGACCGCAACATCCGGGATGGCGCGATCGAGTGGCTGACCACGCGCGCAAGCAAGCTGGACAAGCCCTGGGCGCTGTTCGTGTCGATGGTGAAGCCGCATTTCCCGCTGGTCGCGCCGCCGGAGTTCTTCGCGATGTATCCGCCGGAGAGCATGCCCATGCCCCGGCTCTACGGACCTGATGCCTATCCGACCCACCCGTCGGTCAAGGCGCTGCGCGCGTGCATGAGCTACGACGACTTCTTCTCTCCGGAGAAGGTCCGCATCGCGCTCTCCGCCTATTACGGCATGGTGTCGTTCCTCGACGACAATATCGGCCAGATCCTGCGTGCGCTCGAGGCCGCCGGCCTCGCCGATACCACGCGCATCGTCTATTCGACCGACCATGGCGACAACCTGGGCAACCGCCACATGTGGGGGAAGTCGGTCCATTACGAGGAGGCCGCCGCGATCCCGATGATCGTCGCCGGCCCCGGCATCCCGGCAGGCAAGACCTGCAAGACGCCGGTCACGCTGGTCGACATCTATCCCACCATCGTGCGCAGCGTCGGCATCGCGCCGGATGCGCAGGACAAGGCGCTGCCCGGACAGTCGCTGGTCGAGATCGCCAACGCGCCCTGCAATCCCGAGCGCGTGGCTTTCGGCGAGTATCATGCCGCAGCCTCGATCACCGCCATGTACATGGTTCGCAAGGGGCGCTGGAAATACATCCACCATGTCGGCTTCCAGCCCGAGCTGTTCGACCTGGAGACCGATCCCGGCGAGACGCGCGACCTCGGCACCGATCCCGCGCATGCGGCGACGGTCGCCATGATGGAGGCCGAACTGCGCAAGATCATCGATCCCGAGGCCGTGAATGCGCGCGCCTTCGCCGACCAGGAGGCGAAGATCGCGCGCAATGGCGGCGTCGAGGCGCTGATCAAGCGGGGCGATTTCGGCTATTCGCCAGCGCCCGGCCAGAAGCCGGTCTTCGCCACGACGCTCGAGGCGTGACGCGCATGGCCCGCCAGCCCAACATCCTGCTCATCACCTCCGACCAGCAACGCGGCGACTGCTACGGCTTCGAAGGCCGCAAGGTCAGCACGCCGCATCTCGACATGCTGGCCGCCGGAGGCACGCGCTTTTCCGCCTGCATCACGCCCAACGTCGTCTGCCAGCCGTCGCGCGCCTCGATCCTGACCGGGCTCCTGCCCCGGACCCATGGGGTGCGCGACAACGGCATCGACCTGGACAGCGATCTTGGCGAAGCCGGATGGGCGGGGACGCTGGCGGGCGCGGGCTATCGCAGCGGCTTCATCGGGAAGGCCCATTTCTCGACGTTCCATACCTTCGCCCCGTCTGGGCGTCCGGAATGCCGGTCGAGTTCGCAGGACTACGCGTCCGACTGGCACGGGCCGTACATGGGCTTCCAGCACGCCGAGATGATGATCGCAGGACACAACATGTTCCTGCCGCAGAAGCCGCCGGAAGGCCTCGCCTACGAGGCCTGGTACCACAAGGACGGCCGGGGCGAGGCCCTCGACAAGCTGTTCTTGACCCGGCTGCCACGCGATGTCGGCGCGGCGCAGACCTGGAACTCGGCCCTGCCGCCGGCCTTCCACAATTCGACCTGGGTCGGCGACCGCACGATCGATTTCGTGCGCGCGAACAAGGACAGGCCCTGGGTCGCCTGGGCCTCCTTTCCCGATCCGCACCACCCATTCGATGCGCCGGCGCCATGGTGCTACATGCACCATCCCGACGACGTGGATCTGCCGGCGCATCGCACGCTCGATCTCGATCGCCGGCCCTGGTGGCACCGCGCCAGCCTGGAAGGCGAGCCGAAGCTGGCCGACGAGAAGCTGCGCGCCTTCCGCACCAAGCAGTCCCGCACGCCGACGCAGACCGACGAGCAGCTGCGCCACCTGATCGCGAACTATTACGGCATGATCTCGCTGATCGACCACAATGTCGGCCGGATCATGATCGAGCTCGAGCGTCTCGGCCTCGATCGCGACACGCTGGTCGTCTACTCGACCGATCACGGCGACTGGCTCGGCGATCACGGGCTGATCCTCAAGGGCCCGATGCATTACGACGGCTTGCTTCGCGTCGGCTGCATCGTGAGCGGTCCGGGCGTGCCGAAGGGAAAGGTCGTGCCGCATCCCGTGTCGACGCTCGATTTCGCCGCGACCTTCCACGACTACGCGGGCGTCGCGCCGTCGCGCGCGCTGCATTCGCGCAGCCTGCGCCCGCTGATCGAGGGCGATGCGTCCCGCGATTTCGCCTACAACGAGTGGGATCTCAACGCGTCGCGCTGCGGCGTCGAACTGCAGCTGCGCACGGTGCGCACGCG
>CAYSUY010000073.1:0-15686 GCA_964434345.1 uncultured Acetobacteraceae bacterium | reverse complement strand
CCTCGAGTCCTGATCCGGCGCGTGCTCTGGCTGGAACTCGCGTCGGGCGCGGGCGAACTCTACGATCTGGCCGCCGACCCGGCCGAGATGGACAATCGCTTCGGCGATCCCGGCGTCGCGGCGATCCAGCGTGAGCTGGTCGACATGATCCGCAGTCGCCCGGATGATGTCCGCACGCCGCCCCCAGCACCGGTCGGCATGGCCTGAGCGCGGACGGGACCAGAGCCATGATCGAACGCGACATCGAGATCCGGACCGCAGACGGCATCATGCCCTGCTTCGTGGTCCACCCCGACGAGGACATGCCTCTGCCGGTCGTCCTCTTCTACATGGACGCGCTGGGCATCCGCGAGGAGCTGCACGACATGGCGCGGCGCTTCGCGAGCGCGGGCCACTATGTCCTGCTCCCGAATCTCTATTATCGCTGGGGCGGTCCCAGCTTCGACACCGCGCCCCTCGCCGAAGGAAAGCTCGATCCGCACATGATCGAGCTGAACGGCGCGCTGAGCACGGACATGACCGTGCGCGACACCGCCGGCCTCCTCGCCTGCGCGACGCGCGACGGCGCAGCGGACGCCGCGCGGTGCGCGACGGTCGGCTATTGCATGGGCGGACGCCACGCGATCGCGAGCGCCGCCGCCTATTCCGGGCAGGTCAAGGCGATGGCCTCCCTGCATGGCGGACGGCTGGTCACCGACGCGACCGACTCGCCGCATCGGCTGATCGCAGGCATGAAGGCCGAGGCCTATTTCGGCTGGGCCGACAAGGACGAGGTCGCGCCACCCGAGCACCAGCGCATCGTCGAAGACGCCCTCGCCCGGCGCGCCCTGCCCTACCGCGTCGAGTTCCATGACGGGGCGCTGCACGGGTTCACCTTCCCGGAGCGGTACTGCTATCACAAGCAAGCGGCCGAACGGGTCTGGGCGCGGCTATTCGCGATGTTCCGGCGGACGCTGCGCGCCTGACCGCTCAGCCGCGGTCGCGCGGCGGATCGATGCGCAGTCGTTCGTAGGCTTCGGCCGGCGCGTGGTTGGCGGCCATGAGCTCGCGCAACAACCCGATCATCCGCGCCTCGACCGCTGGATCGCGCAGCGGATGGAGCTGCCCTGGATCGGTCTCCAGGTCGTAGAGTCGCGTCTCGCTCTCGATCATCGTGCCCGGACCGTAATAGCGCTGCAGCGGCGAGCGACGATGGACGGGAATGCGCATGAGCGGCACGCCCTTGCTGAAGGGCATCGGCGGATGAAGCGTCGCGCCCGCCAGTTCCTCTGTCGTGAACATCTCGCGCATATGGGTGGGCATCACCGTGTACTGGTAGATCTCCTGTTCAAGGAGATCGAAGGGATATCGGTGATAGGTGTAGCGCCCGTCGGTCACGTTCACCGCGCCGCCGAAATAGCCGAAGATCGCGGCCTTGCGCGGCGAGGGCGCGCCGGCGAGCAGCGGCAGCAGCGAAATCCCCTCGTTCTCCGGCGGCGGCGCGACACCGAAGAGGTCGAGCATCGTCGCCGCGATGTCCATCGTCTGCGTGAGCGCGCCGCACCTCGTTCCCTGCGCCTCCGGATGTCGGGGATCGTGGACGAAGAGCGGGATATGGACGATCTCCTCGTACATGTTCATCCGGTTCTTGGCCCAGAAATCGTGCTCGCCGAGCAGGAAGCCGTGATCGGTCGTGACCACGAGCGCCGTGTCCTTCCAGAGATCCTCGGCATCGAAGCGGTCGAGAAGTTCGCCGAGAAGCGAATCGCACATCGCGACGAGCGCGTAGTAGTTCGCCCGCAATTCCTCGCATTCCTCCGGCAGTTCGTCGACGCGGCCATAGCGCGGCCAGTCGCGTACCGGACCGTTCCAGCCGGTACGGAACTGGTTGCGGAAACGCGGCGGCGCGTGGAACGGCTCGTGCGGATCGAAGGTCTCGATCTGCAGCAGCCAGTTGTCGGCGTCGCGATTGCGCGCAAGGAAGTCGTGGCCATGCGCGAAGCACTGCACGGCGGGGAAGTCCGGTTCCTCGCGGATGAATTCGCGGTTGACGATGTTGTGGCGGAAATACTCGCGCTGGCCGGTCGCGAATTGCCGGGCGTGATACATCTCGCGCAGGCGCTCCCAGGGCGGCTGCACCATCGCCTTCCACGGATCGCCTTCCTGGCCGCGGACGAATTCGTAGGAATCGTAGCGGTTGTGATAGGTCATCCCGCCATCTTCCCAATAATGGAAATGATCGGTGACCAGGTGGCTGTAGATGCCCGCCTTGAAGAGCATCTCCGGGAAGGAATTGTCGAAAGGCTCCAGCGGCCCCCAGCTGCGATGCAGGAAGGAGAGCCGCCCCGTCTGCATGTCGCGCCGTGCGGGCATGCACGGCAGGCTGCCGGTGTAATGGCGATCGAAGGTCGTCGTCCGCCGCGCCAGCCGGTCGAAATTCGGCGTCGCGATGCGCGTCCCGCCATAGGCGCCGAGAAGATGACGGTTCAGCGAATCGAAAAGGACGAAGACGGCTTTCATCGGGACACTCCGGTGGCGCGCGGCGACGCGCGGAACTAGCGCAGGTCTTCCGGGCGCGCGTTGCTGCGCGCGTCGTCATGCAGGAACTGCGCGCAACGCTCGCCGATCATGAAGGACGGCGCGTTGGTGTTGGACGATACCATCGTCGGCATGATCGACGCGTCCGCGATCCGCAACCCGTCCATGCCGTGCACGCGCAATTCGGCGTCGACCACGGCCATCGGATCGCTGCCCATGCGACAGGTTCCGATCGGATGGTAGGAGGTAGCGCCCAGCTTCGCGATGTGATCGAGCAGCGCCTCGTCGCTGGTCGCCTCCGGACCAGGCCGCACCTCGCGCACGATCAGATCGCGCAAAGCCGGCTGCGCGGCGATGCGGCGCACGAGCCGCAAGGCGGCGACGCTGGTCGCGCGATCGTAGGGATCGGCAAGGTAGTTGGCGACGATCGCCGGTGGCTCCTCGGGATCGGCCGAGCGGATATGGATCGATCCGGTCGAGCGCGGACGCAGCACGAAGCTGCCGATCCCGAAGCCCGGGAACGGATCGAGCCGGAGTTCGGTCGGATGACGCGGATCGGCCGCGCTCAGATTGTGCATCTGGATCTTGACGTCGGGTCGATCGAGGGCGGGATCGGTCTTCGCCAGCGCATGGATCTGCGCCGTGCAGGCCGCCATATGGCCGCTGCGCGAGAACACGAAGCGCGCGCCCATCGCGAGCTTGCGCAGCGGATTGCGCAGGATGTCGTTGAGCGTGACCGGGCGGCGGCACTCGAAGGAGATGCGCGTATGCAGATGATCGCGACAATTCTCGCCCACGCCCGGCAGGTGATGGACGACATCGATGCCATGCCGACGCAAGAGCTGCGCGTCGCCGATGCCCGACAATTCCAGCAGCTGCGGCGTCTGCACGGCACCGCAGCTCAGCACCACCGCGCGCGCCGCGCGAGCGCTGCGTAGCGCGCCGCCGGCCTCGTAGGCGACGCCTACCGCCCGGCGCCCCTCGGTCAGGATGCGGCGTGCGCGCGCGCCGGTCTCGATCCGCAGATTGCCGCGCGAACGCGCCTGGAACAGATAGGTCTCGCGCCCGCCCATGCGCAGGCCGTCGCGGATATTCGCCTGAAGATACCCGACGCCCTCGTAGCTGCGGCCGTTGTAGTCGGGATTGGCGGGGATGCCGGCCTCGACGCAGGCGGCATGGAACGCGTCGGCCAGCGTCTCGCTGCCATAGCGCGAGATCGGGACCGGACCATCGGTGCCGCGCGTCGCCGGATCGCCGAGCGGATCGGACTCGACACGCTTGAGGAAGGGCAGCACGTCCGCGTAGCTCCAGCCGGCATTGCCCAGCTCCGCCCAGGTGTCGTACTCGGCCGGCTCGCCACGGACCCAGAGCATGCCATTGACGGTGGAGGATCCGCCAAGGACACGCCCGCGCGGCCAGAACATGCTCCGGCCCGCCATGTTGCCTTCCGGCTCGGTCTGGAAGCGCCACAGGCCGCGTTGCTTGAGGAGGACGAAGCCGGCGCCCAGCGGGACCCGGAACCAGATCCACTTGTCGTCTGCGCCGGCCTCGAGCAGCAGGACGCTGAAACGTCCACCTTCGGACAGGCGCGCGGCGGCCGCTGATCCGCCCGAGCCGCCGCCGACGACGATGAAGTCGAACTCGGGGGCATCCGTCGCCGACATGTCCTATTCCTTCGTGCCGCCCGCCATCAGGCCACGGACGAGATAGTTGCGCACCAGCATCGAGAAGACGACGACCGGCAGCATCACCAGCGTCCCCGCGGCGGCGATGCGGCCCCATTCCCATCCCGTGTACTGGATGAAGTTGACGATCGCGACGGGCGCGGTCGAGGCGTTCGTGCGCGTCAGCACGAGCGCATAGAAGAAATCGTTCCAGGACAGGATGAAGCAGATCACCGCCGTCGCCGCCAGACCGGGCGCCGCAAGCGGCAGGGTGACGACGCGAAAGGCCTGCCACACGCCGCAGCCATCGATCCAGGCGGCCTCCTCCAGCTCGCGCGGCACGCCGTCGAAGAAGGGCTGCATCATCCAGATCACGAGGGCGAGGTTGAAGGTCAGGTAGACGATGATGAGACCGAGATGGGTGTCGAGAAGGCCGGCATGGCGATAGGCGAGGAAGAACGGGATGGTGAAGGCGATCGGCGGGGCCATGCGCGTGGCCAGGATCCAGAGCGCGATCCGCCGCGACGAGCGGAACCCGCCGCGCGAGAGCGCATAGGCGGCGGGCACGCCGATCAGCAGCGACAGGAGGGTCGACGCCCCGCTGGTGATGGCGCTGTTGACGAAGGATTTCGAGAAGGCACCGGTCCAGAGCGCGCGGTAATGGTCGAGCGTCGGCATGAACAGCAGATCGTAGCCGAAGATGTCCTTGTTCGGCCGGAACGACATCTGGACCAGCCAGATGAACGGGAAGAGCACCACGACCATGAGGACGAGCGCGCCGGCATCGCCGAGCATCGCGCGCTGGCGGCCGATCCATCCCGGACCGGCCGCGCTTTCAGCCGGCTTCCGCATGCACCGCCCTCGTCAACCGGTCGATGATCCAGCTCAGGAGGAAGATCCCGACGACCATGAGTGTCGCGATCGCGCTGCCATATCCCCAGAGCGAGAAGGTGAAGGCCTGCCGATAGGCGTAGTAGTTCGTGACTTCCGTCACGTCGCCCGGACCGCCATCCGTGAGCACGAAGATCAGCGGAAACGCCTTGATGCTGTCGATCAGCCGGAACAGCCCGGCGACGATGAGCGTCTGCTGGATATAGGGGAAGGTGATGTGGCGGAAGATCTGCCAGTCATTCGCGCCGTCGATCTTCGCGGCCTCGATCGGCGAGTCCGGGATCATCTGCAGCGCGGCGAGGACCATGAGCATCGTGAACGGGAACCATTCCCAGGTCTCGACGAAGACGATCGCCCAGAGCGCGAGGCCAGGATCGGTGATGATCGACTTGATCGGCATGCCGAGCCATGCGGCGGCGCGGTGCAACGGGCTGATGTCGACCGTGAACATGACGCGCCAGATGATGCCGACCACGATCGGCGGCAGCACCATCGGAACGAGCAGGGCGGAGCGGGCAAAGCGCCGGACCGCCGTGCCCCGGTTCAGCAGCAGCGCGAAACCGAGCCCGACGAGCAGCTGCAGCACGACGGTCGCCACCGAGAGCTTGGTCTGGATGATCACCGAATGGGAGAAGCGCGGGTCCTCCCACAGATCGAGGTAGTTGTAGTGCGGTGCGCTGAAATCCCATGCCGTGTCGGGCATGGTCAGGTTCAGCGGCGTCAGCGAGGTCAGGAAGAGATAGATCCCGGGGGCGACCGTGATCGCCATCAAGACGAGGAGCGCAGGCGCGAGGCCGAGCAGGAAGGAGCGCCGCCGCGCATCGCCCCAGTCCCGCCCCGCGCTCCAGATCGCCACGGCCAGTCCCCCCGGCGCCGCTCAGAACCTCACGCCGGCGCGGCGCAGATCCGCGATCGTGTTGGTCTGCGCGAGCGCGAAGGATTCCTTGGCCTTCATCTGACCGGACACCACGCGTCCCATGGCCTGATTGATCTGGGCGTTGGCCTGCGGATAGACGTGGACGGTCCGATATTTCATGTGGCCCTGGTCGGCAAAGGCCAGGGTGTCGAGGAAGATCTTCCCGAGATCGTAGCCGTTGACGATCATCTTCTGGCGATAGGCCGGGGCCTCGAGCACGGAGCGGCGCGTCACCGATCCGAGCCCGTGCTGCTGCGTCATGCGGTTGAGCACGTCCTTCGACATCGCCCACTTGATGAACTCCCAGCCCGCGTCCTTGTTCTTGGACCCGGTCGGGATGCCCCAGGCATGCGACGCGATCCCCGGGAAGCGCCCTTTGGGCCCCTTCGGGAACAGACCGAAGGCCGAGGTGTTCGTCACCTTGCTGCCCTCGCCGGCGAGCAGCGCGAGGAAGACCTGGTTGTTGACGGAGTAGTTCGCGCGGCCGGCACGCAACGCCTCGTTGGTCTGGTCGTAGGTGTAGCCCGACGCCCCCTCGGGTCCATATGTGTTGACGATCCGCGCGAAGAACTCCGCCGCCTCGGCGACCTCGGGCGTGTCGAGGGCGGGCATCAGATCGTCGGGCGGATTGCGGAACACGTTGCCGCCGAAGCCATGGATGAACGGAATGAACGTCCAGCCCCAATGGTTCTCGGTCAGGAAGGCCGGAACATTGTCCTTCTTGTGGACGGTCGCGAGCGACCGCTCCATCTCCTCGAACGTGTCGGGCAGGCCGAGCCCGGCCGCCTTGAAGAGATCGAAACGCGAGGCGCCCGACATGAAGGCGTCGGTCACCCAGGGAATGCCATAGACGGCGCCCTTGCGGTCGCGCATCGGTTGCACCGCACCGGGGATGAAGTCCGCGAAATCCCAATCCGCCGGCGTCTTGGCGGGATTGTTGATGAACTCGTCGAGCGGCGTGAACCACCCCGCACCGATCCACCGGCTCGTGAAGATGAAGGTGATGTTCAGGACGTCGAAGGCGCTGCCCTTGGTCGAGAGTTCGAGATCGGCGCGCTGGTTGTAGACCGGGAAACCTGGCGTGTCGTAATTGACCTTGATGCCCGTGCGCTCGGTGAATTCCGGCAGATAGTCCCCGAGCAGCTTCGGATAGGTCGAACTCCAGCACGCGACGTTGAGCGTCGTTCCCTGGTAGGGCTTCGCCTGCGCCAGGACGCCGGGCGCGCCGAGCCCCGTGGCGGCCAGCGCCGAGCCGCCGAGCGCGGCGCGCAGCAGGCCGCGGCGATGCGTCTGCGCCGCGTCGACGATCAATTGCGCGCTGGTCCTGATACGAGCGTCGGTCATGTGCGTTTTCCTCCCCCATGATCGTGATCCGGCGTTGACGCCAGTCACCGTGCCTCGAAGCACTTCCCCTGGGAGCAGCGTGCCACGATCGGACCCGCGCCGCAATCGGCGGCGATGGCGCACGCATGGCCTCGCCACCGGCCGCCCGAGACGGGCGGACGATCGCATGGTGCCGCGCGGGCGCGGGGTTCAACTCGGGGCGCTTCTGCCCTACATACTCGCGGCGCCAGCGGTCGGCCTCCTCGCCCGCGGCATTGGTCACCGATCGGATCCAGATGAGCCCGCCGAACGTCACCGCATCGGCCGCCAGCGTCGCGGCATCCGGCGCGCCGCCTGGACGGCCCGCAATGACGATGCTCGCGATCGTGGTCGCAGTGACGGCCTGGCGGCTGCTCGCGCTGCTCTGGGCGGGACATGACCTGCAGCCGGACGAGGCACAGTACTGGCTCTGGGCGCAGGAACCGGCCTTCGGCTATTTCTCCAAGCCACCGATGGTGGCCTGGCTGATCGGCGCCACGACCGCGGCATGTGGCGATGGCGAGGCCTGCGTGCGGCTCGGAAGCCCGTTGCTGCACGGCATGGCCGCGCTGGCGATCTGGCGGCTGGGACAGGAGATCGGCGGATCGCGCCTCGGCCTCTGGTCCGGCACGCTCTACCTGACCCTGCCCGGGATCGGGTTCTCGTCGCTGCTGGTGTCGACCGACGTGCCGCTGCTGCTGTGCTGGTGCGTCGCGCTGCTGGCGCTCTGGCGGCTGGCGCACGGCGGCGGCATCGGCTGGGCGGTCGCCGGCGGCCTCGCTGCGGGTGCGGGCCTGCTGTCGAAATACGCGATGGCCTATCTGCTGCTCTGCGCATTGGTCTGGGTGGCGCTCGCCCCCGCAGCGGCGCGGCGGATCGGCATCGCCAAGGCCGGGATCATGCTCGCGATCGCGATCACCCTGCTCGCACCCAACCTCGCCTGGAACGCGCTCACCGGGTTCCCAACGCTGCGGCATACGGCGGCCAACGCCAATCTCGCCGGACCTTTGCTGCATCCAGACCGGCTGGCCGCCTTCGTCGGCGGGCAGGCGCTGCTGCTCGGCCCCGTGCTGTTCGCGGCGCTGGTCGTGTGTCTGGCGCGACTGCGCCGCCCGATCGGCGAGGCGCAGGGCTTCCTGCTGGCCTTCGGTCTGCCGGTGCTGGCGTTCATGCTCGTCCAGTCGCTCCTCTCGCGCGCCCATGCCAACTGGGCGGCGGTCTCCTATCCCGCGCTGACGATCCTGGCGGCGCACTGGCTGATCGAACTGGGACGCACGCGCATCCTCATGGCCGCGCTCGCGCTCCATCTCGCCATCGCCGCGGCGCTGCCGGCGCTTCCCACCCTTGCGGGCGATATCCGCATCGGCGGCGGCGGCACCCTCGCGGAGCGTCTGCAAGGCTGGTCGCGGCTTGGCCGGAGCGTCGCGGCCCAACTCGCGGCGGACGGGCAGCCGAAGCTGCTGCTGGCCGATCGCAAGGGTGCGGCGCTGCTCGCCTATTACGCGCGGCCCGCCGCCGGGCTGCGCATGTGGGAGCCCGATGGCGTCGCCGGCAATCATTTCGAGATGACCTGGCCGCTGCGCGCGGGCGAAACCGGGCCGCTGCTCCTGGTCGCCCCGGCGGCGGTCGCGGAGCGGATCGCGACGCGCTTCGCCACCGCCGAGCCGCGTGGACGCGTCGCTCCGCCCGAGCGCCCCGAGCGCAGCAGCGACTGGCGCATGATCCGCGTCGACGGTTTCGGAGGCTACTGATGCGCCCCATCCTCTGGCTCGCCGGCGCGGCGCTGGCCGCCGCCATCGTCGTCGTCACCTGGCCGGAGATCGACCTCGCGATCGCCGCCCTCGTCCATCGCCCCGGGCAGGGATTCGTCCTCTCGGGCGACCCGATCGCCGAAGGCGTCCAACGCTGGCTCGGTCGCGGCGTCGCGACCGCCGCGATCGCCGCGCTCTGCCTGCTCGCCTACGCGATCCATCGCCGCGATGGCGCACGCATCCGGCTGGCGCTCTACCTCGTGTTGTCGCTGGCGGTCGGACCCGGGCTGATCGTCAATCTGCTGCTCAAGGAGAATTGGGGCCGCGCGCGTCCGAGCCAGGTCACTCAATTCGGCGGCGAGAAGATCTTCTCGCCGGCCTTCGTCATCGCCGGCCAATGTCCGCGCAACTGCTCCTTCGTGTCGGGCGACGCCTCGATCGGCTTCGCGACCCTGGCCCTCGCGCTGCTCGCCGCGCGCCGCCGCCATATCGCGGTCGTCGCAGCCGTCGGCGCCGGTGCCGCGCTGGGCGCGATGCGGATCGCGCAGGGTGGCCATTTCTTCAGCGACGTCGTCTTCGCCGGCGTGTTCACCGCGCTGCCGGTCCTGCTCCTGCACCGCGTCCTGATCGCGGCGCCGCCCGATGTCACCATCCTCAGACGACCGCCCTGGCCCCTGGTCGCGAGCGCGGTCGCCGCCCTCGCGGCACTGCTGATCGCGCTCGTCGACAAGCCCCTCGCACTCTGGCTGAAACGCGAAACGCCGCCGGACTGGGAGCGTGCCTTTTCCCGGATCTCGTCGCTGGGCGACGCGTCGCTGTCCATCGGCCTCGCCGCGCTCGGCCTCGCGCTCTGCTGGTGGATGGCGCGCCGCAACGACGAGACCGGCGCGATCTGGCGCGCACGCCTGGGCTTCGCCGGGTTCGCGCTGGCCGCGCTCTGCGTGAACGGGATCGTCGTGAACGTGCTGAAATTCGCCTTCGGGCGGCAACGCCCGCGCGACTTGTTCTCGCAGGGCGCCTACGGCTTCTCGCCCTTCGACACGCAGTTCACGATGCACTCCTTTCCGTCCGGGCATTCCCAGGCGATCTGGACCGTCGCGACGGCGCTGGCGCTCGTCCTGCCGCGCTGGCGCCTGCCGCTCTTCGCGGTCGCGCTGGCGGTGTCGCTCGGACGCGCGCTGTCGACCAAGCACTATCTCAGCGACGTGCTGGTCGGGTCATTCCTCGGGATCGCGATGACGCTTCTTATCTGGCGCCATTGGCAGGCGCGCGGCTGGCCTCTGCCTGGAACAGCGTCAGCGATTGCGCCCGACCGCGCGAGTAGTTGAATCCAGCGACCTCGCCGCGCGCGCGCGGTTCCAGCGCGAGGGCCGTCGCCGCGGCACGGAACGCCGGCATCTCGCGCGCCTCCACCGCGACCACCGCGCCCGGCCTGTCCGCGAGGTGCCGCGCAGCGCCCGCACCATCGACGAGACGTGTGCGCGTTCCAAGCAGGAAGACCGCGCTCGGCTCGCTGAACCCCGCGAGCGCCGCTGGCGGCGCTCCGGCCGGCGCGGCTTGACGCACCGCCTCGGCGACCGCCGCGCCGAGCCAGAAGGGCCGCAAGGCTGGCAGCGCAACTTGCAGGAGAACCGCAAAGCTGAGGCAGGCGCCAGCGATGCCCGCCAGGGCCGCAGCCACGATCTGACCGCGTAGCGCCAGCAGCGCCCCCGCCGCCGCCGTCGCCAGGACGGCGGCGCCGGCCAGGGCCGAAGCCCAGGCGAAGGATCCGATGCGGGTCGGCGCATAGGCGAGCGCCGCTGCGAGCACGATGCCGAAAGCGCCCCAGAGCGCGAGCCACGCGACCTGCCATCTCCGCCCAGGCACGAGCCCGCGATCGATCGCCAGCGCGATCAGCATGGCGAGCGCCGGATAGGTCGGCAGGACATAATGCGGCAATTTCGTCGGGATCGCTTCGAAGACCAGGAAGGCGGGCACCAGCCAGGCGATGAGGAAGCGGACCGCCGGATCGGCGCGCAATCGCCGGGCACAGATCGCGGCGAGCGGCAGGAGCAGCGAGCCGGGCCAGAACCCGAGGATCAGCAGACCCGTGTAGTAGCCGGGCGGCGCACCGTGGGATTCGTGCCCGGAATAGAGCTTTGGCAGGAGGTCGTTGCCGACGGCGTCGGCGACGAAGGCGCCATCGGTCGCGCGCATGATCGCGACGAACCAGGGCAGCACCATGATGATCCAGATCAACTGCAAGCGCGGCCTGGCGAGCGGGCGCGCCCAGACCAGGCGCCGGTCCAGGATCCACAACGTCAGCAGCGTCAGCCCGGAGACCAGCGGCCCGACCGGTCCCTTGAGCAGGACCGCCGCCGACTGCGCCACCCAGAAGGCCGGTGCCGCCCAGGCTGGCGGCGCGGCGCCGTCCTGACCCGCGCGATGCAGCGTCGCGAGCGCGAATTGCGCGGCCAGGATGGCGGCCAGCAGGCCGGCATCGGTCTTGGCGAGATGCGCTTCCGTCACCAGGATGACGCAGGAGGCCAGCAAGGCGGCGGCGAGCAGCGCGGTGGGCGGTCGCGCCCAGATCAGACAGCAGCGCCAGGCGAGAAGCACGGCCAGCAGCGCCGCGGTCATGGACGGCAGACGATAGGCCCAGATCGCATCCCAGGGCGGCTCGGTAAGCGCATGCGCCGTCGCGGCCTGCAGCCAGTAGATGCCGACCGGCTTCTTGTTGCGCGCCTCGTCCTGGAAGCGCAGCGCGATGAAGTCGCCGGTCTCCAGCATCTGCTTGCTCGCCTGCGCGAAACGCGCCTCGTCCCGGTCGAAAGGCGGCAGCGCGGCGATGCCAGGCAGGTAGAGCGCCAGACAGAGGAGGATCAGGACGGCGACCGGTCGCCGCACCGCGAAGGCGACGATTGCGCCGGGCACGCCACCGGCGCGGTGGGCGCCCCGCGTCCCAGACTCGAAAACGCTCATGGGGGGCAATAGACCAGAGCGGCGATTCGCGCGCCAGACCCGTCGCGCGGCGGATCAGCCGCCGACGGGCGCCGGATATTCCCAACGTTCGGTCGGCTTGCCCTCGAAGACGAGGGTCCCGGTCATGCGCGCGCCGAGCTTCGCAGCGACCCGCGCGGACGCCGCGTTGCCGACCTTGATGAGGCTGCAGAGCGAGGGCACACGGGCCTCGCGCCAGGCCCAGTCGCGCACCGCTGCGGCCGCCTCCGCGGCGAGCCCCTGACCCCAATGGGCGCGACCCAGCGTGTAGGCGAGCTCAGGCTCCGGCCAGGCAGGTTGCGCGTTGACGCCACAGCGTCCGATGACGGCGCCATCGTCGCGCCGCGTGATCGCGAACCAGCCACCGCCGCGCAGGCCATGCGCGCCGCTCCACATGCAGAGCTGGGCCCAGGTCAGGGCGGGATCGCGCGGCTTGCCGTCGCCCAGATAGCGCATGGTCTCGGCGTCGGCGTGGATCGCGCAGACCGGGTCGTAATCGGACCCGCGGAAGCCGCGCAGGATCAGGCGAGGCGTCTCGAGGAGCGGTATGTCGATACGCGTCGGCGCACCCTGCGCGGGCCGATCCGCGGGTGGCGGGCCATGCCGCCAGACCTGGGCCGTGATGCCCATGATCTCGATCTCGCGTTCCAGCCGGGCGCCGAGCCCGCGCGCCACCGCGATCGAGGGCGTGTTCGCCGGGCGGATGAAGCTGACGAGGTCGCGCAACCCCAGCGCCTCGGCCGCCCAGACCCGCACTGCCTGCGCCGCCTCGGTCGCGAAGCCACGGCGCTGCGCGGCCGGCGCAATCGCATAGGCGAGTTCGACATGCGGCCAGGCGGGAGGAAACAGGAGGCCTGCATGACCGACGAGCGCATCATCATGCGTAACGGCGAACAGCCCATAGCCACGCATCGCCCATTGGCCGAGGGCGCGCGCCGCCGCCTCCCAGCTTTCGGCCGGGTCGCGCGGCTTGCCCGCGCCGAGGAATTGCGCGACCGCAGGATCGCCGAGCATCGCCGCGTAGGCGGGCATGTCGTCGGCGCGGAACGCGCGCAGCACCAGACGGGGGCTGCGCAGCGTCGGGATTTCGAAACCGCTCATGGGCGGCACTTAATCAGAGCGCGCGGAGCGTCGCCAGGGCGATCACCCCGACGAGGTTCAGATCGGCGAAATGCCGGCGATGCCGGCGATCTGCTCGATCGGGGGCAGGGCCGCCAGAGCGTCGAAGCCGCCGCCATATCCAGGGAGCACCCGTCCCATTTCGGGACGCGCCGGGTTCCAGACCGCGTCGATCCCGTCTTGCGACCAGGTGCCGACCGGCGGTGCAAACCCGCCATCGGGGAGCGCGTCGATGAACAATTCGTCCAGGCGCAGCGGCATGCCAGCCGGCGTCACGGTCTGAACCGCGTGCGCCATCCGGGAAAAATCGGCTTCGAGCACCTCGACGAACATGACCGGCTCCTCGTCCGTGACCTGTCGTACGCGGATGAGGATGGGGCCCAAGCCATGAAACAAGGATTAATACGCGCTCAGTTTTCGCGAAAATCCTTGGTTTACTAGCAGTTCATGATGAATTGAACGTTAACGCCCATCCGCGCCCGGATCCGCCGGAGCAGACCGGGGCGCGCGGCCGCGCCGCACGGCTTCGCGGGCCAGCAGGATGCCTGACGCGGCGATGACCACCCCGCCGACGATCGTCGCGGCATCGGGCTGTTCGCCGAAGACGACGATGCCGAGCACGATCGCCCAGAGAAGCCCCGCATAGCCGAACGGCGCGGAGAGCGAGACCGGGGTCAGCATCAGGGCGCGGATGACGAGAAAATGCGATACGCCGCACAGGGCACCATGGACGATCATGATCGCGCCATGCGCCGGCGTCGGCCAGACCCAGACGAAGGGGGCGACGCACGCCGCGAGCGCGCAACCGACGAGGCTCGAATAGAACAGGCTCGGCACGGCCGGATCGATCGCCGAGGCCCGCCGCGTGGCGACCTGATAGACCGCGTAGCTCGCGGCCGAACCGAGCGGCAGCAGCACGCTCCAACCGAAGATCTCGGGCGCCGGCCGGAGCACCACGACGACGCCGGCGAAGCCGGTCAGCACGAAGAGCCAGTGCCGCGGCGTCACGCGCTCGCCGAGCAGCGGCACGGCGATCGCCGCGGCGATCAGCGGCGCGGTCTGCCCGAGGACGACCGAGGTCGCGAGCGGCAGCATGCTGAGCGCGGCGACGAACAGCCCGCTCGCCGTGATCATCGCGATGCCGCGCAGGACATGCAGTCCAGGCACACCGGTGTGGAAGATCGCGCGGAACCCGATCCAGGGCGCGAGAACGAGAGCCACCGCCGTCTGCGCCGCGAAGCGGACGGAGACGATCTGCGGCACGGGGTAGAACTGGGTCAGCCATTTGGCGAGTGCATCGAGGCTCGCGCCGAGAACCACGGCGAGCAGCATCAACGCGATGCCGAGCAGCGGGCGGACGGGCGCGTGGCTCACGGGACGCCGACGGGCGCGGCTGTCGGGGCGCGAAGCATGGCCACAGCCTAGCGCGGGCGCCCCCTGGCGAGCCCTGCGATGATTGCGGGACGGCCCGCGCCTGCCCGGCACCGCGCGCGGGACGAATTCCGCGTCGCCGACGCGGCGCCACGGCGGTAATCTCGCAGCCCAGGCCGACACGAGGAGATACCCCGCCCATGCAGACCGATATCGAGATCGCGCGTCAGGCACGGCTGCAGCCGATCCAGACCATCGCCGACCGGCTCGGGATCCCGGCCGAGGCCGTCTCCCCGTATGGCCGCTTCATCGGCAAGGTCGAACTCGACCATGTCGCGGCGCTCCCCGAGCGGCCCCGGTCGCGCCTGATCCTGGTGACGGCGATCAACCCGACGCCTGCCGGCGAGGGCAAGACCACCACGACCGTCGGCCTGGGCGACGGCCTCAACCGCATCGGCAAGCGCGCGATGATCTGTCTGCGCGAGCCGTCGCTGGGTCCCTGCTTCGGCGTCAAGGGCGGCGCGGCGGGCGGCGGCTACGCCCAGATCGTTCCGATGGAACAGATCAACCTCCATTTCACGGGCGATTTTCACGCGATCTCCGCGGCGCATAATCTGCTCTCGGCGATGATCGACAACCACGTCTACTGGGGCAACGCGCTGGGCTTCGATGCGCGCCGCGTGACGTGGCGGCGCGCGATCGACATGAACGACCGCTCGCTGCGCGCGATCATCTCGTCGCTGGGCGGCGTCGCCAACGGCTTCCCGCGCGAGGACGGCTTCGACATCACGGTCGCCTCGGAGGTGATGGCGGTGTTCTGCCTGGCACGCGACCTGCGCGACCTGGAGGAGCGCCTGAGCCGCATGATCGTCGGCTACAGCCGCGACCGCAAACCGATCCACGCGCGCGACCTCAAGGCGCCCGGCGCGATGGCGGTGCTGCTGAAGGACGCGCTGGCCCCCAACCTGGTGCAGACGCTGGAAGGCAATCCGGCCTTCGTCCATGGCGGCCCCTTCGCCAACATCGCGCATGGCTGCAATTCGGTGATCGCGACGCGCGCGGCGCTCAAGCTCGCCGACTACGTCGTGACCGAGGCCGGCTTCGGCGCCGATCTCG
>CAYSUY010000072.1:0-18551 GCA_964434345.1 uncultured Acetobacteraceae bacterium | reverse complement strand
GGTTGCCCATCGGGATGATCGTCTGCACCGAGCCCTTCCCGAAGGAGCGCGTGCCGAGCAGGATCGCGCGGCGATGGTCCTGGAGCGCACCGGCGACGATTTCGGAGGCCGAGGCCGAACCGCCATTGATCAGCACCACGATCGGCAGGCCGCCGAGAAGGTCTCCGGGCTTCGCATTGAAGCGCTGGCCCTCTTCATTCTTGCGGCCGCGCGTCGACACGATCTCGCCCTTGTCGAGGAAGGCGTCGGAGACAGAGATGGCCTGGTCGAGCAGACCGCCGGGGTTGTTGCGCATGTCGAGCACCAGCCCCTTCAGCTTGTTGCCCGTCTGCTGCTTGATCCGGTCGATGGCGTTCTTGACGCCGGTCTCCGTCTGTTCGGTGAAGGAGGTGATTCGGACATAGCCGAGATCGCCCTCGACCCGGCTGCGTACCGACTGGACGCGGATGACGGCACGGGTGAGCGTGACCTCGAACGGATCGCCGCCGCCACGCCGGATCATCAGCTTGATGTTCGAGTTGACCGGGCCGCGCATCTTCTCGACGGCTTCCTGAAGGGTCAGCCCGAGCACGGCCTCATTGTCGATATGGGTGACGAAATCCCCCGGCCTGAGCCCGGCGCGCGCGGCGGGCGTCTCGTCGATCGGCGATACGACCTTGACGAAGCCGTTCTCCATCGTGACCTCGATGCCGAGGCCGCCGAATTCGCCACGCGTCTGCACCTGCATGTCGCGGAAGCTCTTGGCGCCCATGAAGCTCGAATGCGGATCCAGCGCGGAGAGCATGCCGTTGATGGCATCCTCGATCAGCTTGCGCTCCTCGACGCTCTCCACGTAGTCGGTGCGGACGCGGTCGAGGACCTCGCCGAAGAGGTTGATCAGGCGATACGTCTCGGAGGTGTTGGTCTGCGCCACCGCCGGCAGCGGCAGCGCAAGGAAGGCCGACAGACCGATCGCCGCCGCCGTGATTCGAAACGTCATCCGCTCATCCTTCCGTTGACCGCCGCGATCCAGGGACCGGGATCGACCGGCTGGCCGTTGCGTCGCAATTCGACGTAGATCGTCGGCCCGGGGTTGCCAGCCGCGCCGGCGCGACCGAGCGGTTCGCCGGCCAGGACCTTCTGGCCCTGGGCGACGTCCAGGCGGTCGAAACCCGCGATAAACCAATGATATCCGTCGCCGCTTTCGACGATCAAGATCGACCCGTAGCCGCGGAACGGGCCGGCATAGGCGACGACGCCATGCCAGGGCGCCACCACGGTGGCGTACGGCGCGGCGACGAAGGTCAGGCCGCGGCGTATCCGACCGTTGCCCTCCGCGTCGCCCCAGCTGGAGATCATCGGACCATCGACCGGCGGATGGGCACGGCCGCGCGCCTCGGCGAAGGGGCGGGCGATGGCGGCCTCGACCTCTTCCGCCGATCGGTTCGCCATCCGTGCCTCGGCATCCGCACGCAGCCGCGCGGCCATCCGGTCCATGAGTTCGCGCAGCGCATCGGCCTCGCGGCCCATCCATCCGCTGCGCAGCGCCAGCGCGACGCGTTCGGTGTCCATGGCCGCCACGAGGCGGCTGCGCCGGCCGATCATCGTCTCGAGCCGCTCGCGCCCTGCGGCGAGTTCCGCCCGCGACGCCGCGAGCGCCGTGTCCTCCGCCTCCAGCGCGGCGCGCGCGACGTCGAGGGCGGCGATCTCGGCGCGCAGCGCTCCCGCCTCGGCGTCGAGCGCGGGCAGCGCCTGTGCCAGGAGCCGGCTCGCGCGGGCGGCGTCGAGCGGGGAGCGCTCGCGCAGCAACATGGCTTCGGGAGGCACCCGGCCCGCGCGTTCCAGAGCGAGCACGACCCGCGCCAGCCGTGTGCGCCGAGCCTCCAGCCCGGCGGCGGCGGCGGCCACCTGGGCTTCGAGGATGTCGCGCCGTGCGGCCTGCATCGGCAGGCGGAACTCGATGTCGCGCAGCCGCGCGGCCGCGGCCACCAGCTCGTCCTGAAGCCCCGCGAGTTCGCGCAGCAGCGCGGCTCGGTCCTGCACCAGCAGCCGCTCACGCGCCTGGAGGTCCTCGATCCGGCGCTCGAGCAGCCGCAGCCGCCGCGCCGGCGGTGGATCCGCCGTCACGCCGGTCTCCGGCCAGGGCTGCGCCGTTGCGCCCATCGCCGGCGCGAGGATCAGGGCGGCAAGCAGGAGGCGCGCGCTAGGCGTCGCGCGCATGCGCCGCGTCCGCGGGCAACAGCAGCGAGCGCCCGGTCATCTCCATGGGCGGCGCGAGGCCGAGCAGCTCGAGCACGGTCGGCGCCACATCGGCGAGCCGGCCCGCGCGCAGACCGCGATATGCGTTGCGGCCGGGTCGAGGCGGCTCGACCAGCAGCACCGGCACGGGGTTGAGCGTATGGGCGGTGTGCGGCTGCCCGGTCTCCGGATCGCGCATCGTCTCGGCGTTGCCGTGATCGGCGGTGATCAGCATCGCGCCACCGCGCCGGCGCACGGCCGCGACCACGCGCCCGAGGCAGGCATCCACCGCCTCGACGGCGCGGCGCGCGGCGTCGAAATCGCCGGTATGTCCGACCATGTCGGTGTTCGCGTAATTGACCAGGATGAAATCGTAGCGGTCCTCGTCGATCGCGGCCACCAGCCGGTCGGTCACCTCCGGCGCCGACATCTCCGGCTGCAGGTCGTAGGTCGCGACCTTCGGCGACGGCACCATGATCCGGTCCTCGCCCGGGAAGCAGCGTTCCTCGCCGCCGTTGAAGAAGAACGTGACATGCGCGTATTTCTCGGTCTCGGCGATGCGCAGCTGCGTCAGTCCCGCGCGCGACAGGACCTCGCCGAGGACATTGGCGAGCCCGGCCGGCGGGTAGATCGCCTCCATCCAGGCATTCAGCGTGGACGCGTATTCGGTCATGCCGAGGGCCGCGGCGAAGCGCGGCACGCGCCGGCGCGAGAAGGCCGCGAAGCCGGGATCGAGCAGCGCGGCAAGGATCTCTCGCGCGCGGTCGGCGCGGAAATTCGCCATCAGGATCCCGTCGCCGTCGCGCATCCCGTCATGGCCGGGAAGGATGCTGGGGGCGACGAACTCGTCGCTCTCTCCCGCCGCCTCGGCCTGCGCGAGGGCGTCGCGCCAGTCCCGCGCGGCGCGGCCTTCGGCCAGCGTCAGCGCGGCATGGGCGCGCGCGACGCGGTCCCAGCGCTGGTCGCGGTCCATGGCGTGGAAGCGGCCGGTCACCGTGCCGAGCCGGGCCGCGCCGCCGATACGTGCACAGAAGGCATCGAGATATCCGGCCGCGCTGCGCGGCGGGGTGTCGCGGCCATCCAGGAATGCGTGGACGACGACTTCGGCGCCGTGCGCCGCCGCGGCAAGGGCAAGCGCGGCGATGTGGTCCTGATGCGCGTGCACGCCGCCGGGCGAAAGCAGGCCCATGAGATGGACGCGGCCGCCGGCATCCCGCACGCGGTCGAGAAACGCGAGGAACCGCGGTTCGCGGGCCAGCGAACCATCCGCCACGGCCTGGTCGATGCGGGGCAGTTCCTGCATCACGACCCGTCCGGCGCCGAGATTGGTGTGTCCGACCTCGGAGTTGCCCATCTGTCCGGGCGGCAGGCCGACATGGAGCTCCGATGCATCGAGCAGCGCGGACGGCGCGTCCGCGGCAAGCGCGTCGAGCGCCGGTGTACGGGCCGCCAGAATCGCGTTGTCCGGCGTCTTCTCTGCGCGGTGGCCCCAGCCGTCGAGCACGACCAGGACGACAGGGCGCGGACGGGGCAGGGCGGTCGGATCGAACTGGGCCATGGTCGCTCGCGGGACGTCGCGGAAGGCACCGAGTATATGCGAGCGGACCAGCTGCGAGAAAGCGGCGGCGGCGCGGAATAGGGCCGCGGGGCACCGCGTTGCTCCTGCACGCGGCCCTTCCGCCGCGGCTTCGGAGGCTGCAATGCGCACATCGATCCTGCTTCTCTGCGCCGGCGCGCTGATGCTGGCGGGCTGCGCCGGTACGGGCGAGCCCGGCGAGTTCGGGTTCAACAAGTCGACGATGGGAACCGTGCTCGGCGGCATCGGCGGCGCCGTCGCGGGCGGCGCGCTGTTCGGCGGCAGGAACGGCGTGATCGGCCAGGGTTCGAAGACCCAGATGCTGGGCGCCGTGGGCGGTGGCCTGCTCGGGGCAATGGCGGGTGGCGGCGTCGGTCGCTCCCTCGACCGTGCCGACCAGCTCCACGCGCAGCGCGCGACGCAGCGTGTCGCGGTGGCGCCTATGGGCGAGCAGATCAGCTGGGTGAATCCCGACACGGGCAATCGCGGCACCATGGTCGCGACGCGAGAGGGGCAGAGCGCCGCGGGCGAGTATTGCCGCGAGTTCCAGCAGACGATCACGGTCGGTGGACAGACCCAGCAGGGCTACGGCACCGCCTGCCGTGCCCCCGACGGGCAGTGGCGCGTCCAGCCGCGGTGAACGCCGCGGCGGTGCCCGGTCAGCGCGACGCCGCCTCGGCGAAACGGTCGAGGCGTCGCAGCGCCGGGAACCGCCAGGCCCAGATCCCGACAACCGCGATGGTGCCGACGCCGCCGATGACGACGGCCGGGACGACGCCGAACCAGGCGGCCGTGAGTCCGGATTCGAAATCCCCCAGCTCGTTCGACGCGCCGACGAAGAGCAGACCGACGCTGGAGACCCGGCCGCGCATGTTGTCCGGCGTGGCGAGCTGGATCACGGTCTGGCGGACGAACATGCTGACCATGTCCGCGGCGCCCATGGTCGCGAGCGCCGCCAGCGACAGCAGGAAGGACGTCGACAGGCCGAGCACGATCGTCGCGATGCCGAAGATCGCGACCGCGATCAGCATCCATGGCCCGACGCGCCGCTCGATCGGTCGCCAGCCGAGGAACACGGCCATCGCGATGCCGCCCACGGCGATCGCGCTGCGCATCGCACCGAGCCCTTCCGGGCCGACCATCAGGATGTCGCGCGCATAGACCGGCAGCAGCGCCGCCGCGCCGCCCAGCATCACCGCGAAGAGATCCAGCGAGATCGCGCCCAGGATGATCTTGTGGCGCCGGACATAGTCGATGCCGAGCAGCAGACGCCGCCAGCGCGAGCCTTCCTCGATCGTCTCGGGCGCGCTGCGGCCTGGCGTGCGGATCGCGACGACCGTCGCCAGCGCGATGGCGATGGCGAACGCAGCGGCACCAAACGCTGCTTCCGGCCCCGCGATCAGCAGCGCCCCGCCGACCGCCGGGCCGCTGATCATCGCGATCTTGAAGGCCGACGTGACCCAGGCGACGGCGCGGGCGAGCGCCTCGCGCGGCACCAGCAGCGGCAGGTAGGATTGCTGCGCCGGGCCCGACAGCGAGCGGGCCGCGCCGATCGTCGCGAGGGTCGCATAGACCGGCAGGGTCTCGGTGATCCCGGCGATCGCGAACGCCGCGAGCAGCGCCGCGCATCCCGCCTGGACGACATAGCTCAGGGCGATGATCCGTCGCCGGTCGAAGCGGTCCGCCGCATCGCCCGCGGGCAGGGTGCAGATCACGACCGGCAGGAACAGTGCGAGGCCGACATAGCCGAGCGCCATCACGTCGCCGGTCATGTCGTAGACCTGCCAGCCGATGGCGACGGTCTGGACCTGGGCCGCGAAGGCCACGAGGCCGCGGGCGGCGAAGAACAGCGCGAAGTCGCGGCGACGCGCCGGCTCGAGCCAGGGCAGGGCGGAGGCGAGGAAGGGCATCGGCGCAGTCTACACGGGTTGCGCGGCCATGCGTGACCGCGCCATCGCGCTCACTCCCGGCCGATGGCCTTGCGGATGCGCTCGAGCAGCGCGACGTATTTCAGCCGCAGATCCTCGGGTTCGATCGACAGGATCGACTCCTCCCAGGTGACGAGGTGGTAGAGCATCTCGGTCTGACCGGAGGCGCGGAAGCGGACCTCGACGCTGCCATCCGCGAGGACCGTCTTTACCTGGGTCGCGTGGAAATGCGTTTCCATGACGTCCCGCGCGCGATGCGCGGCGAAGCGCCACACGACGTCCACGGGATCGCCCTGCCAGACGCCGAAGCTCTGCCGGGCAAAGCCGTCGATGTCGAACCCCGGCCGGAATCGGAAGGCCACCTTGTCGACCCGTAGGGTACGGATGCTCGACAGGGCGAAGAGCGCGGCGCCCCGCGTGTTATCCCCTTCGTAGAAGGCAACCAGGTAGTTCCGGTGCCCGAACAGGATCCCATGCGGTTCGAGCCTGTGCGTGCGCACGCCGCCGCCGATGCGGGCCGCGTATTCCACCTCGATCACCTTCTGGGCGAGGATCGCCTGGCGGATCGACGCCACGACATCCGGATCGAGCAGCGGGCGAGGCCCGGCGCGCATCGCGATCCCCTCGCGCTCCGCGAGCGAGGCCGCGTCGACGTCGACGGCCCGGCGCTGCGCGGGCGGCAGCGAGGTCAGGACCGCCTGCGCCATCGCGCGCATGCGGTTCGCGTCGTGCGGTCGCCCGGTGGTGTCGAAATGCTTCGCCGCCTCGCGCAGCACGACGATCTCCTCGCGGCTGAAGAAGGCGAAGCGCCGCGAACTGCCCATCGGCAAGGAGAACAATGCCTGACCGTCCTCGGCCGTGTCCTTCGTGACGGCGCCGCCGAACAGCGAATCCAGATCCTTGATCAGCCGGTAGGCGGTCGGCCGAGAGATCCGGTATTTCGCCTGGATGGCCGCGTAGGTCATGGATTCGCTTTCCAGATCGCGGGCCATTTCCAGGAGCTGCGCGCCGATCGCCGCCCTGCCGCTTCCCTTCGCGCGTTTCGTCGCCGTCCCGGCCGCCGCGCGGCGCCGTCTGATCTCGGTCATGGGGCCTCCCGCACGACGGTGCCGCGTCGCGCCATCGCTCAGAGGACGACGCCGGTGGCGGCGTCGAAGACGTGCAGCGCGTCGGACCCCGCGGTCAGGAGCACCGGGTCGCCGGGGCGCAGCGCGCTGCGCGCGTCGGCCTTCGCGACAACCTCGTCGCGTCCGCACTGCGCGTAGACCAGCATGTCCGGACCGAGAGGTTCGATCACCGTGACCCTCGCCTCGGCGACCAGCGCGCCATCCGTGGCGTCCGCGGGACGCGCCGCCGTGGCGCGCAGATCGTCCGGTCGTACCCCCAGCTTCAGCGCGCCGCGCGCTGCCGGTCGCGCGGCGCTCGCGGGCCAGGCGATGCGCAGCCCCGACCCGTCGAGGACCAGACCGCCGCCATCCGCGATTCGCGCGTCCAGCATGTTCATCGACGGCGAACCGATGAAGCGGGCGACGAAGATGTTGGCGGGATTGCGATAGACTTCGGTCGGCGTGCCGATCTGCTGGATACGACCGGAGTCCATGATCACGATCCGGTCGGCCAGCGTCATCGCCTCGACCTGATCGTGGGTGACGAAGACGATCGTGCTGCGCAGGCTCTGGTGCAGCTTCTTGATCTCGAGACGCATCTGGGCGCGCAGCTGCGCGTCGAGATTGGACAGCGGCTCGTCGAACAGGAACACGGCGGGATCGCGGACCATCGCCCGGCCGATCGCGACGCGCTGGCGCTGGCCGCCGGAAAGCTGCGCGGGCTTGCGGTCGAGCAGGTCGACGAGACCGAGCGTCGTCGCCGTCGCCATCACGCGCCGGTCCTCTTCCGCGCGCGGCAGACGCGCGGTGCGCAGGCCGAAGGCGATGTTCCGGCGCACCGTCATGTGCGGATAGATCGCGTAGTTCTGGAACACCATCGCGATGTTCCGGTCCTTCGGCTCCAGGCGGTCGACGACGCGGCCGCCGATCGCGATCTCGCCGCCGCTGATGTCCTCGAGGCCCGCGATCATGCGCAGGGTCGTCGATTTGCCGCATCCCGACGGGCCGACAAGGACGACGAACTCGCCGTCGGCGATCTCGAGGTCGATCCCGTGGACCACGGTGGTCCGGTCGAAGCGCTTGCTGACCCCGCGCAGGGACACAGCGGCCATGGTTCAGGCCTCCACGAGCGCGGCGAAGGCGGCGGCGAGTCCCGTGGCCGCTCGGCTTTCGCGCGCCGCGCGGTCGCGCGCGGCGGCGCGCCAGGCCGCGAGCTTTCCCGCGGCGCGGTCGAACGCGGCATCCAGCGCGGCCGGAGCCGGTCCGCCGAAACGCCCGCGCACCGCGACGAAATGTTCGGGCGAGACCGCGGTGGCGAAGCCCGCCGCGTCGAGGCGCGGCGGCCTGCCCATGGCCTCCGCGAAGGCGGTCCGGAAGGGCGCGAAGCCGGCGGCGCTGAGGCTGCTCGACGCGGCGACGACATGGCGCCCGACATGCGCCGCGATCTCGTGCGCCTGACGAAAGGACAGGCCTTCCTCGCGCACCAGCGTGTCGGCCAGCTCGGTGATGGTGATGCACGCGGCGTCGATGTTGCGCCGGACGCGCGCCGGATCGATGCGCACCGCCGCGATGAGACCGGCGAGCAGCTCCAGCATGCGCTCTGCGCTCTCGAAGGCCGCGTAGCCGGCCTCCTGAACCGCGCCCTCGCTGTCGTTCATGTCCGTGAAGGGCGTGTTGTGCATCGTCGACACGATGGTCTCGGCGCGGCCGGCGGCAAGCGACGCGGTCAGCCGCAGATGCTCGATCGGAACCGGATTTCGCTTCTGCGGCATGATCGAGCTGATCTGCACGAAGGCGTTGGGCACGTAGAGCTGGCCGACCTCGAAGGAGGACCAGAACTGCATGTCCTGGATCAGCCGCCCGAGATGCAGCGCCACGAGGCGCAGCGCCGTGTAGGGCGCCGTGATGTAGTCGATGCTGGCGATGCAGCCATAGGAGTTCTCGAGCGGCGCGGCGAAGCCGAGCAGATCCGCCATCCGGTGGCGGTCGAGCGGGAAGCCGCTGGTGGTGATCGCCGCGGCGCCCATCGGACAGAGATCGACGACCGCGCGCGCCGCGGTCAGGCGGTCGAGATCGCGCAGCGCCACCTCGATCGCGGCGCCCAGGTAATGTCCGAAGGTGGAGGGCTGGGCGGGCTGTCCATGGGTATAGGCGACGATCAGCGTGTCGCGCTCGCGCCGCGCGGTCGCCAGCATCGCGTCGACGAGATCCGCGGTCAGCGCCAGCGCGCGATCGAGGCGCGCCTTGAGGACGATGCGGAAATTGGTGTGGTCGATGTCGTTGCGGCTGCGCCCGGTATGTAGCCGGCCGGCGAGATCCGGTCCCAGCCTGCGCCGCAATTCGCCTTCGATCAGGAAGAAGAAATCCTCGACCGACCCGTCATAGGTCAGGGACGCGACGTCGAGCTCGCGCTCGATCGCGGCGATCGCGCGGGCGATCGCGGCGGCGTCGGCGCGCGCGAGGATCCCTGTCTCGGCCAGCATCACGCAATGGGCGCGGTCGATGCTGCGGAAGCTTTCGAGAAAATGGCGCTTTGCGCCATCGAAGAGGGGCGCGAGGATCGTGCGCTTGTAGACCGGGGCGGGAAAGACGCTGTCGTCGTGGAGGGTCACCTGTCGGTCATCCTTTCACACCCGAGAGGATCACGCCCCGGATGATGTATTTCTGCAGCAGGACGAACACGGCCAGAACCGGCAGCGTCGCCACCGCGGCACCCGTCATGATCATGTTCCATTCGGTGGCGAACTCGCCCGCGAAGGCGGCGAGACCGACGGGCACGGTGAAATTGGCCGCGCTGTTGGTGACGATCAGCGGCCAGAGAAAGGCGGTCCAGCTGCCGAGGAAGGTGAAGATCGCCAGCGCCGACAGCGCCGGCGTCACCAGCGGCAGCGCGATCTCCCAGAAGATCCGGAACTCGCTCAGGCCGTCGATGCGTCCGGCGTCGATCAGCGCGTCGGGCACGCTCTCGAAAAACTGCTTCATCAGAAACACGCCGAACCCGGTGATCAGACCGGGGAACGCGATTCCCCAATAGGTGTCGAGCCATCCCATCGTCTTGCTCATCACGTACCAGGGAATGACCAGCATCTCGGTCGGGATCATCAGCGTCGACAGGATGGCGACGAACACGACCTCGCGGCCGCGGAAGCGGTACTTGCAAAGGACGTAGCCGGCGAGGCTGTCGAAGAACAGGACCGATGCCGTGGTCGCCGTGGAGATCGCGAGCGAATTGGCGAACCAGCGCAGGAAGCGGCCCTCCGAGAAGAGCAGCACGTAGTTCTCCAGCGTCGGCGCGCGCGGGATGAGCCCGAGCTCGTAGATCGCGTCGCTGCCCTTGAGCGAGGTCGAGATCATGAAGGCGAAGGGCATGACCATGACGATCCCGCCCAGCGCGACGCAGGTCCAGATCATGGCGCTGCGCGGATCCCAGATCGCGCGGAACCCCTGTGCGACCGGTCTCATCGGGCCCTCATCGCGCGCAGCTGGATCAGGGTCACCACGAGCAGGATGGCGAACAGCACCATCGTCTGGGCCGCCGCATAACCCATGCGGTAGTCGACGAAGGCGAGTTCGTAGATGTTGAGCACCAGCGGCCGCGTACTGTTGAGCGGGCCGCCCTTGCCGTCCACGGTCATGTTGTAGACCTTGTCGAAGATGCGCAGGAACCCGATCGAGCTCACGACGACCAGGAACAGGATCGTGGGTCGCAGCAGCGGCAGCGTGATCTCGCGCAGGATCGTCCATCGCCCGACACCGTCGATGCGCGCCGCTTCGTAGTAGGTGTCCGGGATCGCGCGCAGCCCGGCGAGGAACACGACGACCTGGAAGCCGAGCCCCGCCCAGATCGCCGGCGCCAGCACCGCGCCGAGCGCCTGGCTGGTGGAGCGCAGGAAGGGCTGCTGTGCGAAGCCGAGATCGACGAGGATCAGGTTGAAGATGCCGATCGGCACCGGCTGGTAGAACCAGCGCCACACCCAGGCCATCGCGGCCGCCGTGGTCAGGAAGGGAATGAAATAGAGCGCGCGGATCAGTCCCTGGAGGAAGCGGACCTGATCGAGATAATAGGCGACGAGGAAGGACAGCAGCAGACTGACCGGGGTGCCGATCAGCAGGTATTTGAAGGTGTTGCCAAGCACCTGCCAGAAGACCGGATCGCGCCAGAGCCGGACGTAGTTGTCGAACCCGACGAAGCGCTTGGGCCGCAGCAGGTTCCACTCGGTGAGCGAGACATAGCCGGTGTAGCCGGTCGGCGCGAGGCGGATGGCGACGAAGAAGAACAGCGGCAGGGCGAGGAAGATCCAGGCCCAGAGCGCCTGTTTCTGCCCGACCGACCGCGACCCGTACCAGCCGCGCATGGCGCCGTCCCGCGTTCTCCCGCGTCCGCGTTACCGGCGGAAGAATTCGTCGAGCAGCGCCTGCTCCTCCTGGGCGGCGATCCGGATCGCCTCCTGGACCGGCATCTTCTTGATGTCGATGCGATCGATCATGTCGAGGAAGATCTGGCGCTGCTTGACCTCGTTCACGAACTCGGTCGTGCGCGAATAGGCGAGGCCGCGGATGAACGGCCCGTAGACGGTGTCGTTCCGGTTGGCGTCGGTCAGCGCGACGGAGGGCTTGGCCGGCAATTCGCCGACGGTCTTCAGCCAGAGCTGCATCGCCTCGTCGCTGACGAGATGGCGCAGGAACTTCATCGCAGCCTCGCGCTTGGGCCCCTGCGTCTTGCTGGAGACGCCGTTGACCCAATACGACGCGAAGTTCGATTGCACGCCCTGATGGGCCGGCAATTCGACGACCCCCCAGTCGAGGTTGCGTACGACCTGGAACGTGCCGATGCGGAACGAGCCGTCGATATGGAACCCGGCGCGGCCGGCGCGGAACGCCGCATGCGACTCGTCCATGAACCCGAAAGTCGTCAGCCGGTTGCGTCCCGCGATGTCGTGATAGAACTGGATCGCGGCGATGCCGGCGGGATTGTCGTAGGCGATCTTGCGGTTGTCGTCGCTGAAGGGCTGTCCGCCGAACTGGCGCACCAGCACCTCGCGCCACCAATGGTGGTCCTGCGAGATCGGGCCGACCGTGAGACCGGCCGTCAGGAGGTTGCCGCCCGCATCGCGCTTCACGAGCTTGCCGGCCTGGGCGATCAGTTCGTCGAGCGTCGCCGGCGGCTTCGCGGGATCGAGCCCCGCCTCGGTCATGAGCTTGCGGTTGTAGAACAGCGCCAGGGAGCGCACCGCGGTCGGCAGGCCCCAATAGGCGCCATCGGCCTTCATCGCCTTCACGATCGGGAAGAACTCCTTCTCGATCGTCGCCGGATCGAACTGCTCCTTGGGCAGCGGCGCGATGAGGTTCGCCTTCCGGTATTCCTCCAGCCAGCCGTAATAGAGCTGGACCACGTCCGGCCCTTCGCCGGCGGGCACCGCGGCGGCGACCTTTGTCTGATACTGCGCGTAGGGGAAATGCGTGTGCTTGACGCGGATGCCGGGATTGGCGGCCTCGAAGCTCTTGATCAGCGCGTCGACGGCCTGGACCCGCTCCTTGAAGAAATACTGCCAGTACTCGATCTCGACTGTCTGCGCGCGCGCGGCGAGGGGCGCGGTGGCCCAGAGCGCGACGCCGATCACGGCACCAAGAAACGATTTCACGAGAAGTCCTCCCCGGATCAGGCTGTTCGCGACATTCCGACGCACGATGTCGTCAAGTCAAGCCAAGGTGGCGCGTGGCTCCCAGCGCCAGCCCGCGCCGTCGCGACGGACATGGCCGAGATCGACCCCGCGTGGAAAATGCCCGAAGGCGAGCAGGGTGCCATCCTCGGCGCAGGTCTCGAAGACATGCCGGCGCGAGGCGCGTCCTGCCTCCGGCTCGACGTCGGAACGATGCGACCAGTCGGGCGCGGCAACCTGGGCCGGGCAGTGGCAGAGATCGGCGACGAACAGCGCGCGCGCGCCGCCGGACTCGATGCGCAGGCCCTGGTGGCCGGGCGTGTTCCCGGGCAGCGGTACATAGGTCGCGCCGGCGACCGGCGACGACCCGTCGGCGACGACCTCGAGCACCCCGGCCGCCGAAAGCGGGAGGATCGCGCGCGCGAAGGCGTCGCGGTGATGCGCCATCACGCTGGCCGGTCCGGCGCTCCAGAACGCCCATTCGCTCGCCCCGACGACATAGCGCGCGCGCGGGAAGGCCGGGCGCGGCTGGCCGTGGGCATCGGGCAGGCTCGCCCAGCCGACATGGTCGAAATGAAGATGCGTGAACAGGACCGCGTCGACATCGGCGGGCGTCACGCCGACGGCCGCGAGCGCGTCCATGAGGCAGCCGCCGACATCGCCGAGATAGGGGACCGGCCCGGGACCGATGCCGGCATCGACGAGCACGATCCCCATCGGACCGCGCAGCAGGAAACAGCCGAGATCGGGCTGGAATTGCCCCTCCGCGGTCAGCCACCGGCGATGCGCCTCCCAGTCGGCAGGGCTGGTGCCGGGATAGGAGCGGCAGGGGTCAACGGGGGCGGGGCGCGCATCGGCGATGCCCACGATCTCGAAATCTCCCCAGGCAAGCCGCGATATCCGCACCGGTCCTCCTTTGCCGGCTGGATCCCCGGCGCGGCGCACCATAACGTCGCACGCGGCGGATGGCATCCGGTCGGTGAGGCAGGACGATGACGGTGGGGACACTCGCACAGGCGCTGGCCGTGCTGGAGACGCGGCGCGGCGCGGCGGCGCGGCGGCGCGCGCGCTGGCGCGGAACGGCGCGCATCCTGGTGACCGGTGCCCATCCCGACGACGAGATGAGCACGATGCTCGCGGCGCTGGTCTGGCGCGACGGCGCGCACGTCACCTATGCCTGCGCCACGCGTGGCGAAGGTGGCCAGAACGCGATCGGCGGCGAGGCGGGGTCGCTGCTGGGGGCGCTGCGTACGCAGGAGATGGAGGAGGCCGCGCACCGTCTCGGCATCGGTCTCGTCTGGCTGAGCGAAGCGCCGGGCGAGGCGCCGGCGGATTTCGGGTTCGCGCGCAGTCCGGAGGCGACACTGGAGCGTTGGGGCCGGGCGCATGTCGTCGCGCGTCTGGTCGACGCGATACGCCGCACGGCGCCGGACATCGTGTGGACCTGCTTTCGCGATGTCGACGGCCAGCATGGCCACCACCGTGCCGTTGCCCGTGCGACGGCCGAGGCGGTGGCGCTGGCGGCGGATCCGTCCTTCGCCCCGACCGCTGTCGCGTCGACGCCCTGGGCGGTCGCGAAGCTCTACAGCCCCGCCTGGTCGGGCAGCGGCGCGAGCTACGACGACGTGGAGCCGCCACCGGCCCCGAGCGTGGTCTACGATGCCGGCGGTCGTGATCCGGTCACCGGCCTCGCCTATGCCCAGATCGGCGAGGTCTCGCGCGCCGCCCATGCGAGCCAGGGGATGGGTGTCTGGCGCGACGGCGACGCGTCCGCGACCTACCCGCTGGAGCGGATCGATAGCCGGTTGCGCGAAGACGACCTGTTCGCCGGGATCGCCTGCGATTTCGGGGCCCTCGCGGCGGAGCACGCGGGCGCCGCCGCCGCCGCCCTGTGCGCGGCGGATGAAATCCTCGCCGAGATCGCCGCGCCGGAGGCCGGGAACCCGTCCGCGCGGGCGCTGCGTGCGGCGCTCGCGCGACTCGATGCGGCGCATGGCGTCTTGCGCGAAGATGCCTCGCCGCGATTGCGCCATCGCATCGACGTCCATCGCGCGGCGCTGACCGCCGCGATCGACGGCGATCCGGCGCCGGGCCTCGGCGGGCGTGCGCCGCGTCCGAATCCGCCGCCTCTGTCCGTCCGGGTCGCGCCGCGCGCGCTCGTCGTTCCTGTCTCGCCCGGTGCCGCGGCCACGTCGGTGCGCATCCAGGCCACGCTGTTCGTCGTCGCACGCGACGCGGCGTCGTCGCGCGATGCCGTCGGTCTCGACCTCCGGCTGCCCGCGGGATGGCGGCGGACGCACGATGTCCCGCGCGTCGCGCCCGCGCCGGGAGAGGGGCGCCGCGTGGCGCTGGACCTGGAGGTCCCGCCGGGACCGCCAGGTGGCGATACCGCGCCGCTCGACCTCGCGATCGCGATCGACGGCGCGCCGGCGCGGCATGTCGAGGCGTTCTCGCACCCGCATGTCGGCGAGGGCTTCGTCGCGGCGCCGGCGGTGCTGCGCGTGCGCCGGGTCGTGGTCGCGACGCCGCGCGGCGCGCGGATCGCCTATTGCGGCGACGGGCCGGACCGCACCGATGGCGTGCTGCGCCAACTCGGTCTCGACACGACGACGATCGGCTTACCGGCACTGGCCGGTGCCGCCCTCGACGGTATCGACACGCTGATCCTCGGGATCGGGGGCCTGCGCCGCCTGCCGGCGCGCGACGCGGCGCTTTCGCGCCTGCATGGCTGGGTGCGCGCCGGAGGCCATCTGGTGACCCTGCATCACAAGCCGGGGGATGGCTGGGATCCCGCGCGCAGCGCGCCCGGGTTTCTCGCGATCGGGACGCCATCGATCCGCTGGCGCGCCTGCGATCCGGCCGCACCAGTGCGCATGCTGGCACCGGACCATCCGCTCCTGTGCGGACCGAACCGCATCGGCGCGGCGGATTGGGACGGGTGGCGCCACGAGCGCTGCGTCCATGCGGCGATGCGCTGGGATCCGGCCTATGTCCCTCTTCTGGAGATGGCCGATCCCGGGATGCCGGACATTTCCGGAGCGCTGCTGAGCGGCGTCTTCGACCGTGGACGCCACACCCATGTCTCGCTGGCGCTGCATCGTCAGTACGACGACCTCGTGCCCGGCGCGCTGCGCCTGCTCGCGAATCTCGTCCAGCCCGCACGCGGGTGAGCCGCGCGCCGCCGTGGCGGTCAGAACCGGCCGAAGCGCCACCAGCGCAGGATGTTGAGCACGCTGGCGATCGCCGCGGCGACATAGGTGAGGGCCGCGGCACGCAGGATGCGACGCGCATCGGGCAGATCGCGCTCCGCGACCAGCCCGCCGTCGCGCAGCATCGGCAAGGCGCGCGCGAAGCTGGCGTCGAACTCGACCGGCAGGGTGACCGCGTGCATCGCGAGTGCGATGGCGAAGAGGACGATGCCAGCCGCGACCTGCGCCCCCGCCAGCGCCGGCGCCCCCGTCAGCGTCAGGACGATCGGGGCCAGGATCCAGATCACCGCGCCGAACTGCACGATCCGATAGGCGTGGCGCGCGATCCGGATGCGCAGCATCAGCGGCGGATAGCGCTCGGCATCCTGCAGCGCATGGCCGACCTCGTGGGCGGCGATTGCGGTCGCGGCGAGCGAGCGGCCATGGAAATGCGGTACCGACAGGCGGACAGCCTTGGCGTCGGGGTCGTAATGGTCACCCTCCCGGGTCTCCTCGACCGTGACTCCCACGAGCCCATGGCGCGCGAGCAGGGACGCGGCGCAGGCGGCGCCGGTGAGGGGGAACGCATCCGGGCGCTCGGCCGCATGGCGGCGGATGACGCCTGCGACCCAGGCGGAGGGGACGACCGCGAGGGCGGTCACGAGGACGAACAGGATCAGGGCTGGCAGCATCTTTCCCCGCGCGGTCCGTGGTCGTCGCGCAGTGTCCCGTGCCCGCTCGCCGGCTGCAAAGGATTTTGGCGCTCGCCGCGCGGCGGATTGCCGGGTCGGCGGGCCGCGCCTATAGTGCGCCGCGCGGCGTCATTGTGCGCTGCAACATGATGCGGTCGGCGGAGCGAGTGGGATGAGCGGCGCGGAAGAGCTTCATGGCCTGTTCTTCGAGGATCTGGCGGTCGGGCAGACCGCGGTGATCGCGCGCACCATCACCGAGGCCGACATCGTCCTCTTCGCCGGGATATCCGGCGACACCAATCCGGTCCACATCAACGAGGAATTCGCCGCGGGGACCATGTTCTCCGGGCGCATCGCCCATGGCATGCTGACGGCCTCCTTCATCTCGACGGTGATCGGCACGCGCCTGCCCGGGCCCGGTTGCATCTACCTGTCGCAATCGCTGCGGTTCAAGGCTCCGGTGCGTGTCGGCGACACGATCTGGGCACGTGCGACGGTGACCGAACTCTTTCCCGAGAAGCGCCGGGCCGCGCTCTCGACGACCGTGACCGTGCGCGACAAGGTCGTGCTCGAGGGGGACGCGTTGGTGATGGTGCCCCTGCGCGCCACGCGGGCCCGGCCGGTCGCGGCCACGCCGGCAGCCGCGGACTGATCGCGGCGACACGGACGTCACGGCGCGCGATGCGCATTTTCCGCTCTCCTGTCGCGCCGCCGGCGGCGCGTGGCGCCGTGGTCGCGATCGGCAATTTCGATGGCGTGCATCGCGGGCATCGGCGCGTGATCGAGCAGGCCGTGGAGGTGGCGCGCCGCATCGGCGCACCCGCCGGCGTGATGACCTTCACGCCGCATCCGCGCCGCTTCTTCAGGCCGGAGCAACCGCCCTTCCTGCTGACGCGGCTGCGCGAAAAGCTGCGCCTCGTCGCGGCGACCGGCGTCGACCAGGTCCATCTGCTGCGCTTCGACGCGCGGATGGCGGGGCTGTCGCCGGAGGCGTTCGTCGATCGCTTGCTGCGTGACGCGCTCGCCGTGCGCCATGTCTGCGTGGGCTATGATTTCGTGTTCGGCCGTGGCCGCGCCGGGACCGCCGCCTTCCTCGCCGCGCGGCTCGCCGATGCGGGGATCGGCTCCAGCATCGTGGCGCCGGTGTCCTCCGGCAGCGGTGCGGGGGACGAGGTCTTTTCCTCGACCGCCGCACGGCAGGCGCTGGCCGCCGGAGATCCGGTCCATGCCGCCACGATCCTGGGCCACGCCTTCGCGATCGAGGGACGTGTGGCAACGGGCGATCGCCGTGGCCGCACGATCGGCTTCCCCACCGCGAATCTGTGGCTCCACGACTATGTGCGGCCGCGCTTCGGCGTCTACGCGGTCGAGGTCGAACTCGTCGGCGGTGCTCGTCATGGCGGTGTCGCCAATCTCGGATTGCGTCCGACCTTCGGCGGCGATCCCGAGCCGCGCCTCGAGACCCATCTCTTCGACTTCGCGGGCGACCTCTACGGGCGGCGGATCAGGGTCGAGCTCCGCGCCTTCCTGCGCCCGGAGAAGCGTTTCGACGGGCTCGACGCGCTCAAGGCCCAGATCGCCGCCGACGCCGCCGCGGCGCGCGATGTCGTCGGTGCCCAGCCTCGCGGTTGCGGCACCGCGGTGCCGTGCCTATGATCCGCGCCGCGATGAGGATGCGCTCGCCGGCCGATCAGCGGATTGCGCGAATTAGCCTCCCGGCTCTCGACGAGAGCCGGGCCGGTGTCGTTCGCCTTTTCCTGTCCCCGCTGCAGATCGCATCCCATGTCTTCCGAACCTGACCTTTCCCTTCCGTTCCCGCGTCCTGACCGTGACCGCGCCGCAGGCGCGCCCGGCGGATGCCGTGACGTCCGCCGCATGGCGGGCGCGAGCTTCGTGCAGGAGGCACGCCGATGACCGACCAGAGCGCGACCGACTACAAGGACACCGTCTTCCTGCCCGAGACGGCATTCCCGATGCGCGGCGAATTGCCGAAGCGCGAGCCGCAGCTGCTCGAGCGCTGGCGGAACATGGACCTGTTCGGGAAGCTGCGCGCGCGTGCGGCGGGCCGGCCGAAATTCGTGCTCCATGACGGCCCGCCCTACGCCAACGGCAATCTCCATATCGGCCATGCGCTCAACAAGATCCTCAAGGACGTGATCAACCGCGTCCACCAGATGAAGGGCG
>CAYSUY010000071.1:0-18724 GCA_964434345.1 uncultured Acetobacteraceae bacterium | reverse complement strand
TGATCGGCTTCGGCATGAAGGTCGCCGTCTTGCCGTACTGGTGGGCGACGTTGTGGACGACGTACTTGTAGATCTGTACGCCGTCGGCCGCGTTCACCATGGTCGAGTAGACGTTGCCGAGCTCATGCTGCGACGGCGCGACCTCATGGTGATGCTTCTCGATCTTGAGGCCCATGTCCTTCATGACCGTCAGCATCTCGGCGCGCAGGTCGGAGGCGCTGTCGACCGGCGGAACCGGGAAATAGCCGCCCTTGATCGGCGGGCGATGGCCCATGTTGCCGTCGGGATAGGACTTGTCGGTGACGTAGGGGCCTTCCTCGCTGTCGATCGTGTGCATCACGGTGTTCATCGACACCTTGAAACGCACGTCGTCGAACACGAAGAACTCGATCTCCGGGCCGAAATAGGCCGTGTCGCCGATGCCGGACGAGGCGAGATAGGCCTCGGCCTTCTTGGCGATCGAGCGCGGGTCGCGATTGTACGGCTGGCCGGTGCCCGGCTCGTAGACATCGCAGAACAGGATCAGCGACGATTGCGCCGCGAACGGATCGATCACGGCCGACTTGGCGTCGGGGATCAGCACCATGTCGGACTCGTTGATCGCCTTCCAGCCGGCGATCGACGAGCCGTCGAACATCAGGCCTTCCTCGAAGACGTCCTCGTTGATCGTCTCGACCGCGTGGGCGAGGTGCTGCCACTTGCCGCGGGGGTCCGTGAAGCGGAGATCGACATACTTGATGTCCTTCTCCTTGATCATCTGCAGGACCTTCTTGACGTCTGCGTTCGCCATGTCTCTTTCCTCTTCCTGGAGCTTGCCTTGTGTGCGGTGATCGCCGTCGGGGCCCGGCGCCGTCACCGCGCGGCGTTCGAACCTCATGGGTGCGCGCGGCGACCGGCCGCGCGCCGTCAGTTCAGATCGCGTCGGTGCCGCGCTCGCCGGTGCGGATGCGGATGGCCTCCTCGACGTTGGTGACGAAGATCTTGCCGTCGCCGATGCGGCCGGTATGCGCGGCCTTCTGGATCGCCTCGATCGCGCGCTCGACGAGCGCGTCCTCGATCACGACCTCGATCTTCACCTTGGGCAGGAAGTCGACGACGTATTCGGCGCCGCGATAAAGTTCCGTGTGGCCCTTCTGGCGACCGAACCCCTTGGCTTCGACCACCGTGATGCCTTTCAGTCCGATTTCGTGAAGGGCGTCCTTCACCTCGTCGAGCTTGAAGGGCTTGATGATCGCCTCGATCTTCTTCATCGCCTGACCGTCCGGTTCCGCGCGCCGCAGCGGGCCGCCGCGTCATGCGGCGGACGCGTCGGCCCGTCCTGAGTTCTCGTCTAGCAGGGCGCGTGCCAAGTGCACCCATGTCGGCAAATCGCCGGGAATCCGTACGCCGGACCTCGCCAGCAGGCCGGGTTTGACCCGGCCTGCCGCTGAACTGATCGATATGATCAAAATTCAGGCATTTTTCTGCGCAGGATTTGGGCGTTCGGTCAGCAGCTTTCCGATACGGCGCATCGCTTCCTCGATGTTCTCGATCGAGTTCGCATAGGAAAAGCGCAGATATCCCTCGCCGAACCCGCCGAACGCCGTTCCGGACAGCGCCGCGACCCCGGCCTCGTTCAGCATCAGGTCCTGGAAGGCGCGGCTGCCCAGGCCGGTCCCGGTGACGTTCGGGAAGGCATAGAAGGCGCCGCCCGGCTCGACGCATGACACGCCAGGCAGCTGGTTGAGCGCGCGGACGATCACCTTGCGCCGCTCGGCGAAGGCCGCGACCATGCTGTGGACGGCGTCCTGAGGCCCGTCCAGCGCCGCGAGACCCGCGAATTGCGCCGATGCGTTGACGCAGGAATGGCAGTTGATGGCGAGGCGTTCGGCCTGGGGCAGAAGCGCGGCAGGCCACACGGAATAGCCGAGACGCCAGCCGGTCATGGCATAGGTCTTCGACCAGCCGTCGAGCAGGATCAGCCGGTCGCGCAGGCTGGGGTAGGAGAGCAGCGACACGTGCTCGCGGCCATCGTAGAGCATCTGGCCGTAGATCTCGTCGGACATCACCGCGACCTGCGGATGCCGCTCCAGACCTTTGACCAGCTTGTCGAACTGCTCGCGCGGCACGGTCCCGCCGGTTGGATTGGCGGGCGAGTTGACGATCAGCAACCGCGTACGCGGCGTGATCAGCGCGAGCACGTCGTCGGCGTCGAAGGCGAAGCCCTTGCCTTCCTTGAGCGGCATCGGCACGGGCGTCGCGCCGGAGAACTTGATCACGCTCTCGTAGATCGGGAATCCGGGGTTCGGATAGATGATCTCCGCACCTGGCTCGCCGAACATCACGATGGCGAAGAACATCGTGACCTTGCCGCCGGGCACGACCAGGACATTCTCGGGCGAGACCTCGACCGCAAGGCGACGATGGATGTCGCGGGCCACGGCCTCGCGCAGCGGCAGGATGCCGTTGGCGGGGGTATAGCCGTGATGACCGTCGCGCAGCGCCTTGATGCCGGCCTCGACGATATGATCGGGCGTGCGGAAATCGGGCTGGCCGATGCCAAGATTGATGATCGACTTGCCCGTCGCCTCGAGCGCCTTGGCGCGGGCGAGGACCTCGAAGGCCGTCTCGGTTCCGAGAGAGTTCATGCGGGCGGCAAGGGCGAGGGACATCGGCGGTACTCCTGCGGCGGCTCGGCAAGGGGAAAACGCGGCGGGGACTATACTCGCTGGACGCGGCCATCCAAGCGGACATCGCGGCGCTGCTTGACCCATGCCGGCCGAGGGCGTAAATCCGCGCTCGGTGTGGCGGCCGTAGCTCAGTTGGTAGAGCACCGGTTTGTGGTACCGGTTGTCGCGGGTTCGAGCCCCGTCGGTCGCCCCATCCTCCCTCCCGCCCTGATTCCCGCTCGCTGCGTCCTCGCGGGTCGCCGCGCTGCCGCAGGAGCCGTGCCATGGCCGATACCCCGCACTCCAAGCCGTCTCTTGCGCCCGCCTCGCTCGCAGCCCAGGCGCTGGGCTGGATCGAGCCGACGACCCGCGCGGTGGTACCGCCCATCCATGTCGCGTCGACCTTTCTGCGCGACGAGGACAACCAGTTCCGCTCCGGCCGGGTCTACGCGCGTGCCGACAATCCGTCCTACGACCAGGTCGAGGCGCTCCTGACCGCGCTGGAGCGCGGCGCCGGCGCGTATGTCTTCGCCTCCGGCATGGCGGCGGCGACCGCCTGCTTCCTGGCGCTGGATCCCGGCGATCACGTGATCGCCCCGAAGGTCATGTACTGGTCGCTGCGCAACTGGCTGGCCGGCTTCGCCACGCGCTGGGGGCTGCAGGTCGATTTCGTCGACGCCACCGATCTCGACGCCATCGCCGCTGCGGTGCGGCCGGGGCGCACGCGGCTGCTTTGGGTCGAGACCCCGGCCAATCCGCTCTGGGGCGTCACCGACATCGCCGGCGCCGCGGCCATCGCGCACGGTGCGGGGGCGCGCCTCGCCGTCGATTCGACCGTGGCGGCCGGTGTCTTCACCCGGCCGCTCGAACTCGGCGCCGATATCGTGATGCATGCCGCGACGAAGTATCTCAACGGGCATTCCGATCTCATCGCCGGGGCCCTGGTCACGGTGGCCAAGGACGATTACTGGGAGCGGATCCGCATGATCCGCGCCCAGCTCGGCGCCGTCTCCGGTGGCTTCGAGGCCTGGCTGCTGCTGCGCGGCATGCGCACCCTGTTCCCGCGCGTCGAATGGTCGGCGCGCTCTGCCCAGCGCCTCGCCGAGACGCTGCGCGCCCATCCGCGCGTCGCGGAGGTCCTTTACCCGGGCCTCGCCGATTTTCCCGGCCATGCCGTCGCCGCGCGTCAGATGCATGGCGGTTTCGGGGGCATGCTGTCGATCCGTGTACGCGGCGGCGAGGCCGCGGCGGTCGCCACGGCCGCCAGGGTCGAGTTGTGGAAGCGCGCGACCTCGCTGGGCGGCGTGGAGAGCCTGATCGAGCATCGCGCCAGCATCGAGGGCGCCGGCACGCCGTGCCCGAGCGATCTGCTGCGGCTTTCGGTGGGGGTCGAGGCTGCCGACGACCTCTACGCCGATCTCGATCAGGCCTTGCGCGCCGCCGCGGATTGACCTCCGCGTCAGGCGCCTCGGGGCGCGACGGGCTCGCCGCTCTCGACCGAGCGCTGCATCGCGTCGAGCGCAGCCATCGCGGCGACGCCGTCCGCGATGGTCGGTGCGTCGGGGCGGGCGCGTCCGGCGATCAGATCGAGCCAGGCGCCGAGGATCGCATGATAGCCCTTGTGGTCTTCGTTCGCCGCGACGGTCAGGTTGGGCTCCCAGACGAGCGTGTCCTCGCCGTCCGCCAGCGCCGCGTCCGGGTCGTCGACCTTGAATTTCGGCGCGCGGTGCAGCCTGACCTCGTGGACGTTGCGGACCTCGACGCGCTCATGGTCGCCCATGACCTGCCACCATTCCATCGGCGTCGCGCGGCTCTGGTGCGTTCCCATGACCAGCGTTCCGAGCCCTCCGCCGTCGAAGCGGAAATCGACATGGAGCAGCAGGCGCCCCGGCGAGAGTTCGTGGCGTCGCGCGCGGATCTCCAGCGGCCGTCCCATCAGGTGCGGCACGAGGTCCAGATAATGGACGCAGTGGTGCAGGTAGAAGCCGGTGTAGTCGGGGTCGCCGGTGAAATAGGTCGGCGCGGTCATGTACTCGCCCAGAAAGCTGGCGCGATGCCCGAAGCTCCGGACATGGTTGATCGCGATCCGGTTCGCGGTCGAGAAGCGTTTCATGAAGCCGACCACCACATGGCGTCCCGCGTCCCGCGCGGCATCGGCGATGGCGCGTGCATCCTCCGCCGAGGCACCCGCAGGCTTCTCCATGAAGACATGCAGGCCGCGGCGCAGCGCCGCGATCGCGAAGTCGCGATGCTGCGCCGGGCCGACCGCCATGCCGACGGCATCGAGGCCACCCGCGTCGAGCATCGCCTGCGCGTCCGCGAAGCGCGCCGCCTCGGGAACGCCGTAGCGCGCGCCGATGCGGGCTCGGTTCGCGGCGTCGATGTCGCACAGCGCGCCGAGGCGGATATCGTAGCGGGTCAGCTGGGGCAGCAGCATCTCGCCCGCATGGCGGCCGCAGCCGATCCAGCCGATCCTCACCGGTCCCTCCAGGCGGCGGCGAGCGCGGCGCGCAGGAACTCGGCGCTGGCGCGCAATTCGGCGTCGTAGTCGCGCCCGGGGGCGCGCCACTGCGCCAGCGGCACGCCAGGCCGCTCGTCGTCGCGGCGAAAGGGTTCGAGCGTGATCGGTCCGCGATAGCCGATCGCCGCAAGCGCGCGGCCGATGGCTGGCCAGTCGATATGTCCGGACCCGACGAAGCCGCGATGGTTTTCGTTGGCCTGGAAATGCACCAGCCTGTCGCCCGCGCGACGGATCGCCGCGGCGAGGTCCGGGTCTTCCATGTTCATGTGGAACGTGTCGAGCATCACGCCGAGCGCGGGCGAGCCCACGGCGTCGACCAGATCGAGGCCGTGGCGGGTCGTGTTGGCGATGTCGGTCTCGAAGCGGTTCAGCGGCTCGAGGCCGAGGACGACTCCATGGCTGGCGGCATAGGCGGCGGCGTCGCGCAATCCGGCGACGACGCGGTCGATCCGGCGCGCGCGGGCGTCGTCGTCGATCGGCGCGGGCGCCCGCCCGGCGAAGACCAGTGGCGCGCCGTAGAGCGGCCCGCCGACGATGCGCGCGCCAAGCGCGACGGCCGCATCGACGCACGCGCGCAGATAGGCGATGCCGGCGCGGTGCGCGGCGTCGTCGGACGACGCGAGGTCGCGCTGCAGGTTGACCCGCGCGGCGAGAACCACGTCCAGGCCGGTCGCGTCGAGTGCGGCACGTGCCGCCGCGACGTCGAGTTCGCCTGGCTCGGGGACGAGCAGTTCGACGAAATCCATGCCCGCTGCCTTCATCCGCGGAAGCATGGCGAGGTTCATCGTCCCGAAAGGTCGGGCGTAGAACATCGAGATGATGCCGATCCGGTTGGGCGCCATGGGATGCGTGTCCATCGATCAGGGGGCGGGGGCGGCGGGGCGGGTGAAAGCACCCGCGAGGTAGGCTGCGGCGCGGGACAGGCTCGCGGCGGCGCCGGGTTCCTCCGAGGTCTGCTGCATGCAGCCATGGATCGCGCCGGGGATGAGGTCGAATTCATAGGGCGTGCCCGCATGCGCGAGACGCCCGGCGAGCAGGATCGTGTCGTCGAGCAGCGGATCGAGTCCGGCGGCGTTGAGGAACAGCCGCGGCAGGCCGCGCAGATCCGCCCGCAGCGGCACCGCCAGGGCTTCCGTGCCCTCGGGCAGGTCCCCGAGATAGTTGCGCCAGTACCAGCGCATGCGCGCGGTGCTCAGCACGTAGTCGCCGCCGCCGAAACGGCGATGGCTTTCGGTGTCATGCAGCGGGGCATAGCAGCCATAGAACAGCACCGCGCCGGCGAGTGCGGGCGCGCCGGCATCGCGCTGCGCCACCAGGGTGGCGAGCGCGATGTTCGCGCCGGCGGAATCGCCGCCGATGGCGATACGCGCGGGATCCAGCCCGTGCATGGGCCCCTCGCGCCTGATCCAGTCCAGGGCGGCGACGCTGTCCTCGAGCGCGGCCGGGAAGGGATGTTCCGGCGCGAGGCGGTAGTCGAAGCCAAGGACGGCGGCCCCGCTCTCCCGCGCCAGAAGCCGCATGCAGCGGTCATGGGACCCGACATTGCCGAAGGTCCAGCCGCCACCATGGACATAGAGCAGCACAGGCAGGGTGCCGCCAGGGCGCGGCCGGTAGAGCCGTGCCTTGATCGCGCTGGCAGGGCCGGGAAGGGCGAGCTCGGCGACATCGGGCAGGGGGACCGGAACACTGTTCCAGTAGGCGTTGTTGCGGTCGAACAAGGCACGCGCGTCGGACATCGTCATGCTGGTGTAGTCCACCGGAGGTGCGGCGCGGGCGCGGGCGAGAATGGCTGCGGTAGCCGGCGTGACGAAGGGGGCTGACGTGTCGGACATGGCGATTCCCGTGTTTCGCGCAGGGTGACCGTCCCGCTGGACGATGTAAAGCCGCGCCGGGATGGGATGACGCCGGGTGAAACCGCCCCGGCGCGGCGCGCGTTTGCCTCGGCGTGTCTGATATAATATATCATCAGGTCATGGCTCTTTCCCGCAACGCGTCGCACCATGTGCATGCCCACGGCCATGACCATGGGCGTGCCGATGATCATCGCCACGGCGATGGCCACGACCATGGCAATGCGCGGCCGGTCGGTCAGCAGGGTGCGGTCTCGGCGCTGGCGATGTCGGCGCCGCGACGGCTCGGTGTGGCTGCGGGGTGCGTGCTCGTGCTGTGGCTCGCCGTGTTCTGGGCGATCGCGCCGTGATCGAGCTCAGCGATCTGACGCTGACCTACGACCGGCGTCCGGCCGTCCATCACCTGTCGGGCCGTTTCGAGGCGGGGTCGCTCACCGCGATCATCGGGCCGAACGGCGCCGGCAAGTCGACGCTGCTCAAGGCCCTGGCTGGCGCGATGCGACCGAGCGATGGGCGGCTCGACCGCGGTGATCTGTCGCCGCGGGACATCGCGTACCTGCCACAGCAGGCCAGCATCGATCGCGGCTTTCCGATCACCGCACTCGACACCGTGGCGATGGGCGACTGGTCCGCGAGCGGGCTGTTCGGCGCGATGTCCCGGGCCTCCTGGCGTCGGGCCAGCGAGGCGCTGGCCGCAGTCGGGCTCGGCGGTTTCGAGACCCGGACCGTCGGAACGCTCTCCGCGGGCCAGTTCCAGCGCGTCCTCTTCGCGCGCATGCTGATGCAGGATGCTCGGCTCATCCTGCTCGACGAACCCTTTACCGCCGTCGATCAGCGAACGACGGCGGATCTCCTCGCCCTGGTGCAGAGATGGCACGCGGAGCGCCGCACCGTGATCGCCGTCCTGCACGATTTCGAGCAGGTCCGGTCGGCGTTTCCCGAGGTGCTCTATCTGGCGCGCGAGCCGGTCGGCTGGGGCCCGACGCCGAATGTGCTCACGGCGGCCAATCAGCTGCGCGCGCGGGCGATGGCCGAGACCTGGGCGCCCGATGCCGAGCCCTGCCAGCGTGGCGCGGCCTGACGCGTCATGATCGATCCCTACGGGTTGCTGGTGGCGCCGTTCGTCGAATTCGCCTTCATGCGTCGCGCGCTGGTGGCGAGCATGGCCCTGTCACTTGGCTGCGCGCCGGTCGGCGTCTTCCTGATCCTGCGTCGCATGAGCCTTGTCGGCGACGCATTGAGCCACGCCATCCTGCCCGGCGCGGCGATCGCCTTCCTGTTCGCCGGCTTGTCGCTCGGGGCGATGGCCATCGGCGGCTTCGTCGCCGGCGTCCTGACCGCGCTCGGCGCTGGTGCGCTGTCTCGCCTCACGCCCCTGCGGGAGGATGCGACCTTCGCCGCCTTCTATCTGATCGCGCTCGCGGCCGGGGTGATGATGGTCTCGGTCGGGGGCTCCGGGGTCGATCTCCTGCACGTGCTGTTCGGTTCGGTCCTGGCGGTGGACGACACCGCCCTGATCCTCGTGGCGTCGGTGGCGTCGGTCTCCATGCTCGCCGTCGCGGCGCTCTATCGCGGGTTCGTGATCGAGAGCTTCGACCGCGAGTTCCTGCGCGTCGGCGGCGGCCCGGATCGCGCACTCCACGGGATCTTCCTGGTGCTTCTGGTGGCCAATCTGGTCGCTTCTTTCCTGGCCCTGGGGACGCTGATGGCGATCGGCCTGATGATGCTGCCGGCCGCGGCCGCGCGGTCCTGGGCACACGGCGTCGCCGGGATGATCGGTGTCGCGACCGCGATCGCCGTGCTCTCGGCCTATGCCGGCCTGACGCTGTCCTTCGCGCTCGACGCGCCGTCAGGTCCATCGATCGTTCTCGCCGCGGGCTTTTTCTACGCGGCGTCGGTCCTGTTCGGGCCGGTGGGCGGGCTGGTCGCCCGCGCCTTGCCACGACGGCATCTTCGCGGTTGAGACGGGAGAAGACATGATGTCACTGACCTCGGGCAGACGCTGGTTCGTCGGGATCCTCGGCGCGGCGGTGGTTACGCCGGGGCTTCCCGCCCTGGCGCAGAAGCCACTGAACGTCGTCACCAGTTTTTCGGTGCTTGCGGATCTCGTGCGCGAGGTCGCCGGTGACGCGGTCAGGATCCAGGCCCTTGTCGGTCCCGATGCCGACGCACATGGGTATGCGCCCACGCCCGCAGATGCGCGCAGCGTCGCTGCCGCCGATCTCATGGTCGTCAATGGCCTGGGCTTCGATGGCTGGGCCGAGAAACTCGTCCGGGCCTCTGGTTTCAAGGGGCGTCTGGTCGTGGCCACGCAGGGCGTCGCGACCATCCGTGCCCAGGCCCATGGGCATTCGCACGGTCATTCTCACGGCCACTCTCACGGCCATGGGCGTGCCGCCGTGGATCCGCATGTGTGGCAGGATCCGCAGCGCGTCCGGCAGATCGTCGCGGGTCTCGCCGATGAACTCGCCGCTCTCGATCCGTCCCGTGCCGACTTCTATCGTGGGCGGGCCGGCGCCTTTGGTCGCCAACTTGCCGAACTCGATACCTGGATCCAGTCCGAGCTGGCCCCGATCCCGGTGGCGCGGCGGAAGATCGTGACCTCTCATGACGCCTTCGCCTATTTCGAGGCCCGTTACGGCGTGGACTTCAAGGCGCCGCGCGGGGTCAATCTGGATGGCGAGCCGTCGGCTGGCGACGTCGCGCGCCTCATCCGCGAGATCCGCCGCGAGAAGGTGCGCATCGTGTTCCTCGAGAACGTGTCGTCGCCGCGTCTGATCGAGCAGATCGCGCGCGAGAGCGGCGCCCAGATGGGGGGGCGACTGTACACCGACGCCCTGTCCGGCCCCGAGGGACCGGCGCCGACCTATCTCGCCTTGATGCGGCACAATGTGGTGCGCCTGCGCGACGCGATGCTGGCGGAGTGATCCCGGCGGTCAGCGCGCCAGCGTCGCGACCGGTCCGATCTCGCGCAGCAGCTTGCGCCGGATGACGCCGCGGAAATCGGCGTAGTCGGCGGCGGAGAGCACGAAGCTGCCGCGGCCGCCGATGACCTCGTTCGCGTAGTAGGCCTCCAGCTCGTCGTCCTGGCTGGTCACGGCGAGGCCATTGACGGTCGCGCCGCGCGACAGCACCTCCGCGCGCGCCCAGGCGGGCGGGGTGCCGCGATTGGCCACACCGTCGCCGGACACGTCGACGACCAGCCGGCTCGCGTCGGTCGGCGCGTTGTCGAGCAGCGCCGCGGCGAAGAGCAGCGCGTCGCCGATCGCCGTCTCGCCGCCCAGCACCAGTCGCGGCGCGAGGGCGAGTTCCTCCGAGAAGCGGCGCAGTTCCGTCTGGCTGTCGAGGACGCGCCAGTCGAAATTGACCACCTGCTGGCCGCTTCCGGACCATTCGAACAAGGCGACCGCGATGGCGCCGTGCGGGCCCGCGGCGATCGCCTCCCATAATTCGGGATCGGCAAAGGCCGCGGCATAGCCTTCGAGCTGAAGGTAATAGTCGTCCATCGTCACCGAGGACGACGAGTCGATGGCCAGCACCAGATTGACGTCGACGCGACGCATCTCGCCGCGTGCCATGGCGGCGACGGCGAGGAGCAACAGGGCGGCGAGGCCGAGGCGACGCAGGGCGAACGACATCGGCTGCAGCGTGGCTCCCGAATGTGGCAAATTTCGCGCGGCGGATCCGCCGCCTGGAGGAGAACCTGACGATGCGCCACGCGGACGGGATCGCGGTGCTGACGACGGCGGAGATGGCCGCGGCCGATCGGCTGGCGGCGGTGTCAGGTACCACCATCGATGCCCTGATGCACGCCGCGGGTGCCGCGGTCGCCAGCGCGCTCGCCGCCCGCTTTCCGCGCGGCCGCATCCTCGTCCTGTGCGGCCCCGGCAACAATGGCGGCGACGGGTATGTCGCCGCGCGTCTTCTGGCGGCGCGCGGTCGGGATGTCCGCGTCGCCGCGCTCGGGCCGGTTGCGGATTCGGGCGGTGCCGCCGCCCGCGCAGCATCGGCATGGGGCGGCGCGGTGGCGACGCTGACGCCCGGCTGCCTGGACGGCGCCGACGTGGTCGTCGACGCGCTGTTCGGCGCCGGGCTGCGCCGTGATCCGGACGGGATGGCGCGTGCCACGATCGAGGCCCTCGCCACGCGCGGCCTGCCCGTCGTCGCCGTGGATGTGCCCTCGGGCCTCGATGGCGATAGCGGCGCCGTGCGCGGATGCGTCGCTTCGGCCGCCCTGACCGTCACGTTCTTCCGGCTGAAGCCTGGTCATCTGCTCCTGCCGGGACGGCTGCTGTGCGGGGAGACGGTGTGCGCGCCGATCGGGATCCCGGATGCCGTATTGGCGACGATCGCGCCGCAGTGCTGGCGCAACGATCCCGTACTGTGGCGCCACAGCCTCGCCGTGCCACGCGACGACGGTCATAAATTCGTCCGTGGTCATGCCCTGATCGTCGGCGGATCCCAGCTGACGGGCGCCGCGCGACTGGCCGCGCAGGCGGCGCTGCGGGCGGGGGCGGGGCTGGTGACGATCGCCTGCGCGGCCGAGGCGGCCCCTGTGTACCGCGCCAGTTCCGACCCCGCGGTGATGGTGGAGGCGCTGGCGGAGGATGGCGGCATTGACCTTGCCCTGGCCGACCCGCGTCGCAATGTGGTCCTGCTCGGGCCGGGCAACGGCGCCGATGCCGCGACGCGCCGTCGCGTGTCTTCGGCGTTGCGCGATGGCCGGCCATGCGTGCTCGACGCCGACGCGCTCACGGCCCATGCCGATGCGGCGGAAACATTGTTCGGCGCCATCCGTGGGCCGGTGGTCATGACGCCGCATGCCGGGGAGTTCGCCCGGCTGTTCGCCCCTGGAACGGACAAGCTGGACAGCGCGCGCCGCGCGGCCGCGCGCAGCGGGGCGGTGGTCCTGCTGAAAGGGGCGGATACCGTGATCGCCGCGCCCGATGGCCGCGCCGCGATCAACGCCAATGCGCCGCCCGATCTCGCGACGGCCGGCTCCGGCGACGTTCTGGCGGGGACGATCGCCGGGCTGCTTGCCCAGGGCATGCCCGCCTTCGAAGCCGCCGCCGCGGGCGCGTGGCTGCATGGCGAGGCGGGCCGTGCGGCAGGCGCAGGGCTCGTGGCGGGTGACCTCGCGGGGCGTTATCCGGCGGTGCTTGCGAGGCTGCGCGAGGGCCGTTGAGCCGGCTCGTCCGCCGCGCCAGACTGGTGGGATGAAACGCGAATATCCCGACCATCCGATCGTCGGCGTCCTTGCCGTGGTGCGCCGCGCGCGAAGCCTCCTGATCGTACAGCGGGCGCGCCCGCCGAGTGCCGGCCGCTGGGGCTTTCCGGGCGGCGTCCAGGAACTTGGCGAGACCGTGTTCGAGGCCGCGCGCCGCGAATTGGCGGAGGAGACCGCCGTCGATGCGGTCCCCGTCGGATCGCTGCCTGTGCTCGACATTATCCGACCGGACGAGCAGGGCAGGATCCGTTCCCACTGGATGCTGGTGCCCGTGCTCTGCGACTGGCGCGGCGGCGACGGGACCGCGTCGGACGAGGTGCTAGACCTGCGCTGGATCTCGCCGGATGCCATCGCGGCGAGCGGTCTCGACGTCCTGCCCGATCTGGAACGCCTCGCGGTGATGGCGTTCGACGGTCCCGTCCGCTGATCCCCGGCGCTCGACGCAGATGACCATGCGCGACGATCTGGACCTCGAGATCGGAACCAGCTCTGCCGCGTGCGTCGCCGCCCTGGCCGCCGCGCGCGAATCCCATCTGGGCTTTCGCGTGGATGCGGCCCGCCATGTGAATGCGGCGATCGAGGCCGATCCGGCCTGTGTCCTCGCTCAGGTCATGAAGGGCTACATGGCGATGCTGCTGTCGAACACCGCGGTGCTCGGCGCAGTCGATCAGCGCATCGCGGCCGCGCGGCGCGCCATGTCCGCAGCGACGCCGCGCGAGCATCTGCATCTCGCGGCGCTCGAGGCCTGGCGCCATGGTCGCACCGCCCGCGCGATCGCCGCATGGGAAGAGATCCTGGCGTCGCATCCGCGCGACCTCACCGCGCTACGTCTGGCTCACTTCGCCTATTTCTGGACCGCCGGGGACGCAGCGCGCATGCGCGCTTCGGTCGAGCGTGTTCTGCCGCACTGGCCCGACGGCGTGCGCGGACGAGGCTGGGTCATCGGCATGCATGGGTTCGCCTGCGAGGAGAGCGGTGAGTACGCCCTGGCCGAGCGGCAGGGGCGGCGGGCGGTGGAGATCGACGCTTCCGATCTCTGGGCGATCCATGCGGTCGCGCATGTGATGGAGATGCAATCCCGTCACGCCGAGGGTGCGGCCTGGGTCGAGGCGGGCGCGGCGCATCTCGGCGCCGCGACGAATTTCCGTTTCCACCTCGCCTGGCATCGCGCGCTGTTCCTGCTCGAGGGCGGAGAGCGGGCCGGGATGCTCGACTGCTACGACGACAGCGTGCGCGACCATGCCTCGCCATTGGTGCAGGGGCAGCCTGACCTGTACATCGATGTCCAGAACGCCGCGTCGCTGCTGCTGCGCCTCGAACTGCTCGGGATCGATGTGGGAGAGCGCTGGGCCGAGTTGGCGGACAAGGCCGAGCGGCGGATCGGTGACCATCTGATCCCCTTCACCGTGCCGCATTGGATGATGGCGTTGGCCGCCGCTGGACGCTGGTCCGCCTGCGACGCCCTGCTCGCGGCGTTGCGCGAGGCCTTGGCCCAGGCGTCGGACGGTGGCGATGCGCTCGTCGGTCCGATCGCGCTGGCGGCCGCGATCGGCGTCCACGCGCATCGCCGGGGCGATCACGCGGCGGCGGTGGCGGCGCTGATGCCGGTGCGACACGATCTCGTGCGTCTGGGCGGCAGCCATGCCCAGCGTGACATCCTGTGGCAGGTGATGACGGATGCCGCGAGGCAGGCCGGCGACTCCGCCCTGGCCGAACGCCTGGTCGCCGAGGTCTGCGCGGCGCGCGCGCCGCATGCCGTGCCGGCGTTCTACCGGAGCTTCAGCCGATCGGAAGGTCGGTCCGGTACTTGACGGTCCGCAGCGCGAAGCTGGACTTGATCGAGGCGATGCCGCGGATGCGGGTCACTTTCTGCATCAGGAAGCGCTCGTAGGCGGCGAGGTCGGGGACAACGACACGCAGCAGGTAGTCTGCATCCCCGGTCATCAGGTAGCACTCCATGATCTCGGGCCAGTCGGCGACGGCGGTTTCGAAGATCTGGAGCGCTTTTTCCTCCTGACGCTCCAGGCTCACCTGCGTGAAGACGCTGACCGTCAGACCGATCGCTGCCGGGTCGACCAGTGCCGCGTACCCCTTGATCACGCCGCTCGTCTCGAGCGCGCGCACGCGCCGCCAGCAGGGCGAGGGCGAGATGCCGATCCGTGTGGCCAGATCCTGGTTGCTCAGGCGACCATCGCGCTGCAGGGCCGTGAGGATGCGACGGTCGATCTCGTCGAGAGATGGGGCAGATTCTTTCATATAAAATACATATAAGGCAATAAAATTGCCTTCAAGAGGGATCAAAAGGTAGTCTTCGCAAGGTTCTTCCCGCGTCACGGCGTTAAGGTTCGGGCCGTGGAAACAATCCCGGGAGTGACCGACATGACCGCGAGCCCGATCGCCGCATCGCGCGCGGCAGCATCTGCGGCACCGATCGAAGCCCGGCGTGTCGAGATCCTGCGCGCGCTGGCCCGCAAGGTGCTCTGGCTGTCGTCCTGGACGATCCACAACGCCAACCACCTTCGCGCCAAGCGCGACGGCCTCAAGGTCGGTGGTCACCAGGCATCCTCGGCGTCGCTGGTGACGCTGATGACGGCGCTGTTTCTGCATACGCTGAGGCCACAGGACCGCGTCGCGGTGAAGCCGCACGCCTCGCCGGTCTTTCATGCACTGCAATATCTTCTCGGCCACCAGTCCCAGGAAAAACTCGCGCGCTTCCGCGGCCTCGGTGGCGCACAATCCTATCCGTCCCGGACCAAGGACGTCGACGATGTCGATTTCTCCACCGGTTCGGTCGGGCTGGGCGTGGCGCAGACCCTGTTCGCCTCGATGGTGCAGGACTACGTCCACCTCAAGGGCCTGTCCGGCGGGGGAGATCCGCCCGGCCGCATGGTGGCGCTGGTCGGTGACGCGGAGTTCGACGAAGGCAACATCTTCGAGGCCATGCTCGAGGGCTGGAAGCACGATGTCCGGAACCTCTGGTGGATCATCGACTACAACCGCCAGAGCCTGGACAGCGTCGTCTCGGATCGCCTGTTCCAGCGCATCATCGGCGTGTTCGACTCGCTCGGCTGGCGCGTCATCACCCTGAAATACGGCAAGCTCCTCGAGGCGGCATTCGCCGGCCCGGACGGCGACAGGCTGCGGGCGTGGATCGACGACTGTCCGAATTCGCTCTATTCCGCCCTGACCTACAAGGCGGCGTGGCGCTCGCGCCTCGAAGCCGATCTCGGCACGCTTCCCGGCATCCGGGCGCTGCTCGACAGCCACGACGACGCGGCGCTGCATGCGCTCATGACCAACCTTGCCGGCCACGATATGGAAGCCGTTCTGGAAGCCTTCGGCCAGGCCGAGGACAGCGATCTGCCGACCTGTTTCATCGCCTACACGATCAAGGGTTTCGGACTGCCCTTCGCCGGCCACAAGGACAACCACGCCGGCCTCATGAGCCCCGACCAGATCGACGCGCTGCGCGCGCAGCACGCGGTGCCGCGGGGCGCCGAGTGGGAGCGGCTCGCCGGGCTTGACCTGCCGGAAGCCGAGATCGAGGCGTTTCTCGCCGGCGTGCCCTTCGCGCAGCGCTTCCCGCGGCGCCACCAGGCGCAATCCGTGCCGCTGCCTGATCCGTTTCCGGTCCCGCGGGCGGGCACGATGTCGACCCAGGAGGGGTTTGGCCGGATCCTCTACGAACTGGCCGGCGGCGACAGCCAACTCGCGCGGCGGATCGTCACCACCTCGCCCGACGTCTCGGTCTCGACGAATCTCGGCGGCTGGGTCAACCGCCGCGGCATCTTCGACCGGCGCGACATGAAGGATATATTCAAGGAAGAAAAGATCGTCTCGGCACAGCTCTGGCAGATGGGGCACCAGGGCCAGCATGTCGAACTCGGCATCGCCGAGCACAATCTCTTCCTGATGCTTGGCGCGCTCGGACTGTCGGCCGACCTGTTCGGTGCCCGGTTGCTGCCGGTGGGCACGGTCTACGACCCCTTCATCGCGCGCGGTCTCGATGCATTGAACTATGCCTGCTACCAGGATGCGCGGTTCATGATCGTGGCCACACCCTCGGGCCTGACGCTGGCCCCCGAAGGAGGCGCGCATCAATCGATCGTCCAGCCGCTGATCGGCCTGGGGCAGCCCGGCCTGACCTGTTTCGAGCCGGCGCATGTCGACGAACTCGCCGAGATCATGCGCTGGAGCTTCGCCCATATGCAGGATCCGGAGGAGGGTGGGTCGGTCTATCTGCGCCTCTCGACGCGTCCCCTGGCGCAACCCTCCCGCGATCTCGACCAGGCCACGCGGGCGGCCATCGTCGCGGGCGGCTATTGGCTCGCGCCGCCGGATCCCGGCTGCGACCTCGCGCTGGTGGCGATGGGGGCGCTGATGCCCGAGGCCCAGGAGGCCCTCGAGCAACTGCGCGAGGATCTGCCAGGCGTCGGGCTGCTCGCGGTCACCTCTCCGGACCGTCTGCATGCGGGCTGGCGGCGCGCGGGCGCTGCGTCCCACGCGGCCCGGTTGCTGGGTGCGCTTGCGCCGTCGGCGCGGCTCGTCTCGCTTGTCGACGGTCATCCGGCGGCGCTGTCCTGGCTCGGCGCCGTGCGTGGACAGCCGGTCGAGGCGCTGGGCGTCGAGACCTTCGGGCAATCTGCGGACCTGCCGGATCTCTACAGGACCTACGGCCTGGACGCCGATGCCGTGGTCGCGGCCGCGGCGCGTGCGCTGCTGCGGTGACGAATCGTCGCTGGCGCGGTTGACTGGAACGGGGGAGGCCTGTAGCTAGTCGCCCCCGCGCGGGCGGGCGTGGCGGAACTGGTAGACGCGCTGGATTTAGGTTCCAGTGACGAAAGTCGTGTGGGTTCGAGTCCCGCCGCCCGCACCAAACTTCCCGCTCGGCGGGGGACGCGGCATGCCGACGGGCGGCGCCGGTCTCCCACGGGCAACGTTGAGGACCTGATCGACATGCAAGTCACCGAGATCTCCAGTGCCGGCCTGAAGCGCGAATTCGAGGTCGTGGTGCCTGCCGCGACCATCGCCGACGGCGTCTCCGCCCGGCTCGCGGAGATCGCGAAGGACGCGACCATGCCGGGCTTCCGTCCGGGCAAGGTGCCAATGCCGGTGCTGCGCAAGCGCTTCGGCCAGGCCGTGATGGGCGAGGTCCTCGAGCAGACCGTCTCGAACATGTCCGCCCAGGCGCTGCAGGATCGCGGTCTCCGGCCGGCGATGCAGCCGCAGGTGCAGGTGACGTCGTTCGGCGAAGGCGCCGACCTCGTCTACAAGCTCGCCTTCGAAATCCTGCCGGACGTCGTGCCGATGGATCTCAAGGCCCTGGAACTGCAGAAGGTGAAGGTCCAGGTCGGCGATGCCGAAGTGGACAAGGCGCTGGGGCGCATGGCCGAGCAGCGCGGCAAGGCAAAGGCCGAGGCGGCGGATCGTGCATCGCAGAGCGGCGACATCGTCGTGATCGATTTCGTCGGCAAGGTCGACGGCACGGCCTTCGCGGGCGGTGCCGCCAACGACCAGCGGCTCGAAATCGGTTCCGGGCAGTTCATCCCGGGCTTCGAGGACCAGCTGATCGGTCTGTCTGCCGGGGCGTCGACGGTCGTCAAGGTGACCTTCCCCGAGGCCTATCCGAACGGCGATCTCAAGGGCAAGGCGGCGGAATTCGACGTCACGGTGAAGCAGGTCCTCGCGCCGGCGACGATCCCCGTCGACGAGGCGATGGCCAAGGAGATGGGCTTCGAGGATCTGGAGACCCTGCGTGGCGCCATCCGCGACCAGATCGCCCGCGAGTTCGCCGAGATGGCGCGGCTGCGCACGAAGCGCCAACTGCTCGACAAGCTCGCCGAGGCGCATGGTTTCGACGTGCCGCAGGGCATGGTCGAGATCGAATTGCAGGCGATCATGGCCAATCTGGAGCGCGAGCGCTCGATGGGCATGGAAGACGAGAGCACCCGTGGCAAGAGCCCCGAGGAGCTGGGCGCGGAGTTCCGTCCGATCGCCGAGCGCCGGGTGCGCCTGGGCCTGCTGCTGTCCGAGATCGGCCGTGGCAACAACATCGAGGTCAGCCAGGACGAGACCAACCGCGCCCTCGTCGAGCAGGCGCGCCGCTTCCCCGGCCAGGAGCGCAAGGTCATCGAGCAGTTCCGCTCCAACCCGGAGATGCTGGCTCAGATCCGCGGTCCTCTGTTCGAGGACAAGGTGATCGATTTCATCATGGAGATGGCGAACACCACCGAGACCTCCATGACGGTGGAGGAGTTGCAGAAGGCGCAGGCCGAGGACGACAAGTCCGGCGCCTGACCGTCGAATCCCGGGCCCGAGCGGGCCGGTAATCCAACCAGGTAGGCGGAGAAACGAGATGTCCGAGCGCGTGGCCGAACAGATGAACATGCTCGTCCCGATGGTGATCGAGCAGACCGCCCGCGGCGAACGGGCCTTCGACATCTACTCGCGGCTGCTCAAGGAGCGGATCATCTTCATG
>CAYSUY010000070.1:6056-18744 GCA_964434345.1 uncultured Acetobacteraceae bacterium | reverse complement strand
ATCATAGGACTCGAAGAGCGTGGGGTTCGCGTCGATGCCGTCCGCACCGACCGAGATCAGCGCGTCGGCGAGCGGCCGCGCGGCCTCGGCCTGCAGACGCTTCATCAACTCGCCCGATCCGGCCGAAACGACCTGGACCTCCATCCCGGACTTGGCCTTGAAGGCCGGGACGAGGGCGTTGAGGATGTCCGTCGGCATCGCCGAGTACATGGTCACCGACCGCGCCTGCGCGCGCGCCAGGGCTGGGGCAGCCATCGCCGCCGCGAAGCCGAGGATGGTCCTGCGTCCGATCTCGAGTTTGTTCATCTGGTCTCTCCTGTTTGATTGCGATTTTGTGACGGTCTCGATCGCGACGCAAGGATGCGTCGCGGCGAACCGAGCCGTGCGCACGCGGCGCTCACCCGCCATACCCCTCGACGAGCACCGCCTGGGACTCCGTGCTGTCTCCGCGCAGCTTCAGCAAGGGCGCGTAATCGGCGCTGTGATAGAAGGCGCGCGCAGCCTCGAGGCTCGGGAATTCGAGCACGACGACACGGTTGAAGCCGTCCGCGTTCTCGAGACGCTCGAGCGCGCCACCGCGCACGAGATAGCGTCCGCCGTGACGTGCGATCACCGGGGGCACGGCGGCCCGGTAGCGCTCGAAGGCCTCGGGATCGGTCACCTTGATGTTCGCGATCAGATAGCCACGCATGACTTTGCCTCCATTTCGGACACAGCCGGTGATCCGTCCATCCCCGGCGGCTTGCTAGCCTTTCCCGGCGCTTATACTATTGGATTCTTACTGGTGCGCGACGTCTCGATCGCTCCGCCACGCACCCAATGACCACGAAGGGGGAGGCAAGGATGTCGCTCAAGGGTCTGTCCGCCGTCGTCACCGGCTCAACCAGCGGCATCGGACTCGGCGTCGCCGAACGCCTCGCCGCCGCCGGCGCAGATGTCATGCTCAACGGATCGCGCGCCCCCGAACAGGCCGAGGCGATGCGCGCCGCGATGGCGGCCAAGTACGGCACACGGATCGCCTACACGGCCGCCGACATGACCAAGGAGGCGGATCGCAACCGCCTGATCGAGTCGACGGTCGCTGCCTTCGGCGGCGTCGACATCCTGGTCAACAACGCCGGCATCCAGTTCGTCTCGAAGGTCGAGGATTTCCCGCTCGACAAATGGGATGAGGTCATCTCCGTCAATCTCAGCTCGATCTTCCACCTGATCAAGCTCGTGATCCCCGGCATGAAGGCCCGCAAGCGCGGCCGCGTCATCAACATCGCCTCGGTGCACGGCCTGATCGGCTCGACCAAGAAGGCCGCCTATACCGCCGCCAAGCACGGCCTCGTCGGGCTCACCAAGGTCGTCGGGCTCGAGTACTGCACCCACGGCATTACCTGCAACGCGATCTGCCCCGGCTGGGTGCGCACGCCTCTCGTCGAGCGCCAGATCGAGGCGATCGCGAAAGAAAAGGGCATCTCGATCGACGAGGCGGTGATCGACCTGCTCTCCGAGAAGCAGCCCTCGCTGCAATTCGCGACCCCCGCGCAGCTCGGCGGGCTCGCGGTATTCCTCGCCGGCGACGACGCCGCCCAGATCAACGGCACCTCGATCGCCATGGATGGCGGCTGGACCGCCCGGTGAGCCGTCGCGGGAAAACCAAGCCAGCCGCCGAGGCGTCCGCAAAGGACGCGCCGGCGCCACGCAAGCGTCTCAACATCGCGCTGCAGGGCGGCGGCGCCCATGGCGCCTATGCCTGGGGCGTCATCGACCGGCTGCTCGAGGAGGACATCGAGATCACCGGGCTGTGCGGGACGTCCGCCGGTGCGATGAACGCGACCGTGACCGCCTATGGTCTCGCCAAGGGCGGGCGGCAGGGCGCACGCGATGCGCTCGCCAATTTCTGGAAGAAGATCTCCGACGCGTCCCGGATGGGTCCGCTGCAGCCCTCGCCGATCGACCGCATGCTGGGCACCGGCAATCTCGATTTCTCGCCGGGCTGGATGTTCTTCGACGCGCTCAGCCGCATCGCCTCGCCGTACCAGCTCAATCCGGCGAACTTCAATCCGCTGCGCGATGTGCTGCTCGACTGCGTGGATTTCGACCTGCTTCACCGCGAGACCGCGGTGAAGCTGTTCATCTGCGCGTCGAACGTCATGACCGGCCGCCACCGCGTGTTCCGCGAGACCGAGGTTTCGGTCGACGCGGTGCTCGCCTCGGCGTGCCTGCCATTCATGTTCCAGGCGGTGCAGGTCGATGGCGAGCACTACTGGGATGGCGGCTACATGGGCAACCCGCCCCTCTACCCGCTTTTCTACCATACCGACACGCCGGACGTTCTGATCGTGCAGATCAACCCGATCAACATCCGCGAATTGCCGACCACGGCGCAGGCGATCCTCGACCGGATCAACACGCTCAGCTTCAATTCGAGCCTGATGCGCGAGATGCGCGCGATCAACTTCGTGACCAAGCTGATCGACAGGGGCATCGACGACGGCGGGCGGCTCAAGCGCGTCAACATCCACACGATCGACGCCGAGGATCATCTCGGCAAGCTCAGCATCTCGTCGAAGCTCAACGCCGACTGGGCGTTCCTGAGCGACCTCCATGCGGTGGGGCGCGAGAAGGCGTCCGAGTTCATCCGCGACCACTACGACAAGATCGGCGTGTGCTCGTCGACCGACATCGAGACGAAATTCCTCTGACCCGCGGAGACGCCCCATGAATCGCGACGAGATCCTGAAGCTCCCGTCGATACCGGCCTGCAGCCCGAGCTATCCGCACGGCCCGTATCGCTTCGTGAATCGCGAATACTTCATCATCGTCTACGAATCCGACGCCGCCGCGGTCCGCGCCGCCGTTCCCGAGCCGCTCGAACCGGTTCCCGAAAGCCTCGTCTACTACGAGTGGATCCGCATGCCCGACAGCTCCGGCTTCGGCGACTACACGGAATCGGGCGTCGTCATTCCCTGCACGTACAAGGGCGAGCCGTGCAATTTCGTCGCCCAGATGTATCTCGACGATGATCCGCCGATCGTCGCCGGCCGCGAGATCTGGGGCTTCCCAAAGAAATACGCGCATCCCAAGCTCGAGGTCGCGACCGACACGCTGACCGGCACGCTGCACTATGCCGGCCAGATGGTCGCGATGGGCACGATGGCCTACAAGCATGAGAGCCTGGCGCGCGATCCCGCCAAGACGATGGCCGCGCTGACCAAGATGCAGGTCAATCTCAAGCTGATCCCGGATGTCGACGGCAAGCCCAAGATCGCGCAGCTCGTCCGCTATGCGTTGACCGAGGTCACGGTGAAGGGATCCTGGGTCGGACCGGCTCGGCTCCACCTGGTTCCGCATGTCAACGCGCCGGTCGCCGACCTGCCGATCCGCCGCATCGTCGGCGGTCGCCATTTCGTCGCCGACCTCACCCTGCCCTACGGCAGCGTGCTGCACGACTATCTCGCCTGATCGCCCGCGCCCCCGCGCACGGCGCGCGGCATCGACCCATCGTCAGCGCCAGAGGCCATCGACCCGGTCATAGGCGCCGGCGCGCAGATCCACGACGTCCTTGACCAGGACGTGCTTGGCGTTCTTGCCGGAGGCCGTCTTCGGCAATGCCTGCGCGTAGGCCACGTAGCGCGGCACCTTGAACGCCGCGAGGTTGCGCACGCAATGGGCGATGATCGCCGCGGGCGGCAGCGCCTCCGCCGTCACGCCGGGCTGCAGGACGACATAGACCTTGACCTCCTCGCGCCGCTGCTCGTCGGGCACGGGCACGGCGGCGGCCTCGGCGATCTCGGGCATCGTCCGAAGCACCGCCTCGACCTCGCCGGCGGCAATGTTCTCGCCGGCGCGGCGGATCATGTCCTTCTTGCGACCGACGATGAAATGGAAGCCGCGCGCATCCTTGCGGAAGATGTCGCCGGTGCGGAACCAGCCGTCCACCAGCGCCTCGGCCGTCGCCTCGGGCTTGCGGTAGTAGCCGAGCAGGATTCCCGGACCACGCACGAGCAATTCGCCCTCCACGCCGGGCGGCACCTCGTTGCCCGTGTCGTCGACCACCTTGGTCTCCCGAAACGGCACCGGCACGCCGCAGGTACCTGATCCGACCATGTCGGTCGCCTCGATCGGCACGAACATGCCGGAGCCGATCTCGGTCATGCCGAAGGCCTCGCGACAGATCATGTCGAAGCGTTCCTCGATCGCCGCGTGGTTCGCCTTGTTGAGGCCATAGGCGTTGACGCGCACGATCTCGTTGTCGCGATCGTCGTCGCGGGGCGGCTGCTTGAACGCGACCTCCGGAAAGAGCGTGAAGTTGATGCGGTGCGTGCGCACCCAGCCCATGAAGCGCGAGGCGCTCTGCCGGCGCGCCACGAACAGCGTGCCGCCCTGGAAGAACGCCATGACCATGAGCCATTGCGGGTCCATGTAGAAGAACGGCGTCGCGGCCAGGATCCGCTGGTAGACCCGCCCGTCGCGCCGCGCGTTGACCTTGCCGATCGTCAGCCAGTAGCGATGCGTGAGCATGCAGCCCTTGGGAAAGCCGGTGGTTCCCGACGTGTACTGGATGTTCAGCAGGTCATCGCGCCCGGCAGGGCAGGCCGGAGGCGGTGGCAGTGCGGCACCGCGCGCACGCACGGCCCCCCAGGAGCATTGCCCGGGCCGTGGCGCACCGAGCACCACGACGCGCGCATCCGGCAGACGCGCAGGCCGCTCCTCCATCGCCTCGAACGCCGGCAGGTACGCTTCGTCGATGACGATCATCGAGGCCTCCGCGTCGCCCACGACATAGGCGATCTCGCGGGGCGTGTAGGCGCCGTTGACGGGCACCATCACCGCACCGAGCGTCGCGAGCGCGAGCCAGGTGACCGGGAACGCGGAGACGTTCGGCAGCATCACCGCGACATGCGCGCCGCGACCGACGCCCAGCTCCGCAAGACCAGCGGCCAGTTCTGACACGCGCGTGGCAAGCTCGCGATAGGTGAGGCGCTCCGGCGCCTCGAAGAAATCGAGCGCGACCTGGTCGGGGCGCTCGGCGGCGACCGCTTGCAGCAGCGCAGGCAGGTTCTCGGGCAAGGGCTCGCCCTCGATCCGGCTGCGTCGCTCGGCCCAGGACGGTATGTCGGCCGACAGGACCCTCTCGCGCTTCGACATGGTTTCCCCGCTTGCTCCCCATCTTCCCCGGCGACACTCTAGGAATGGCCGCACCATGCGGTCAAACGCGCACGCGGAGCCCGCATGTTCATCGATTACGGCAGCAAGCCGCCGGTCCCCGAATTCGACAGGACCGGCCCCCATCTCGACAATTATCGGCGCGTCTACAGGCGCAGCGAGGACGAGGTCGAAGACCGCCGCGTCGGCCCCGCGCAGCTCGCCGCCTATCTCGCGATGTATGACCGGCTGCAGGCGCGCCATGTCGTCGTCAAGGCCCGCGACCTCGAGACCACTTTCGGCTTTCGCATCGCCAACGAGGACGTCGCCGCCTTCTGCCGCGCCCAGGGTTCGCGATTCATCGGCTTCGCCGGCGTCGATCCGCACAAGGGCATGACCGCCATCCGCGAACTCGAGCATGCGGTCCGCGCGCTCGGTCTGCGCGGTCTCAACCTGCAATGCTTCGAGCATCGCCTCGCCATCAACGACCGCAAGCTCTATCCGCTCTATGCGAAATGCATCGAGCTGGACATTCCCGTGAACATCCACGCCAGCATCAACTTCTCGACCGACACGCTGATGGAGTATGGCCACCCGCGCGCGCTCGACGAGGTGATGGTGCATTTCCCGGAGCTGCGCGTGTGCGCCGCGCCGCCAGGATGGCCCTGGGTGCAGGAGCTCCTCGGCGTCGCGTGGCGTCATCGCAACGTCTCGATCGGTCTCGTCGCCGTGCGGCCCAAGGTCCTGGGGATCGCCAATTCCGGCTACGAGCCGCTGCTGCAATACGGCAACACGCTGCTCAAGGACCGGATCATCTTCGGCTCGGCCTATCCGATGATGCCCGTCGACCAGGCCCTGGCCGAGATCGACGCGCTGCCGCTGAAGCCGGAAACGCGACGCGCCTGGATCCACGACAACGCCGCGCGCTTCCTCGGCCTCGACGCGGCATGACTGCGCCGCCGCGGCCTTGACAGCCTGCACGGCGCGTTTTCCTATCGGCGCAGCGTCCGGGGGCGGGCGCGCAGCAAGGAGGCACCGATGATCGACATGAAGAGGCGCAGCGTTCTCGCCGGCGCGGCGGCGCTGTCGGCGGCATCCGTCACCGGACAGGTCCGCGCCCAGCCGGCCAAACCCGCGCGCATCATCGTCAACGCCTCGGGAGGCGCCCAGGCGGCCGGGCTGCGCAAGGCCTTCTTCGAAGAATTCGAAAAGCGCTTCGGCATCCGCGTCGTCGATTCGAGCCCGCCGGACCTCGGCAAGCTCAAGGCGATGGTGACGACCGGAAACGTCGAGTGGGCGATCACCGAACTCACGATCGAGGAGGCCTATCGGGCCGAGGCCGAAGGCCTGCTCGAGCCGATCGACCACAAGATCGTCGATTTCTCGCGCTTCCCGGCCAATCTGCGCGACCGCAAGCACATCTTCACGCGCAGCGTCTATTCGACGGTGATGGGCTATCGCACCGATTCGTGGGCGGCGGGCAAAGGCCCGCAGAGCTGGGCCGATTTCTGGGACGTGCGCAAATTCCCAGGACCGCGGACGCTGCAGAACAAGCCGCTCGACAATCTCGAATTCGCGTTGCTCGCCGACGGCGTGCCGCTCGACAGGCTCTATCCGCTCGACGTCGATCGCGCCTTTCGCAAGCTCGACCAGATCAAGCGCCATGTCACCGTGTGGTGGGCGACCGGCGCGCAATCGGCGCAGCTGCTGATCGACAAGGAATGCGTGCTCGGCAGCGCCTGGAATGGGCGCTACTTCGCCGCCATCGGCCAAGGAGCGCCGATCCATGTCGAATGGAATCAGGCCGGTATCAAGGAAAGCGCCTTCGTCATCCCGAAGGGCGCGAAGGACGCCTACTGGGCGCAGCAGATGTTCCAGGTGATGACCGACGCGCGGCTGCAGGCGGTCTATGCCAACCTCGCAACCTATCCGGGGCTCAATCTCGACAGCCCGCAACATGTCGACCCGAAGGTCGCGTCGCATCTGCCGACGCATCCCGACAACATCAACCGGCAGTTCTGGCAGGACGTCCAGTGGTGGATGGCCAACGCCAGGTCCGTCGAGGAGCGCTGGGCGAAGTGGCTGATCGGATGATCCCGCGCGACGCGCGGCGCGAGGGACCGTGAGCCGCCCGCCCGGAGCGGGCGGCAACGCGCTCGAGGTCGTCGGCATCGGGCGTCGCTTCGGACACGTGGTGGCGCTCGCCGGGATCGATCTCGCGGTCGGTGCCGGCGAGGTGCTGACGCTGCTCGGCCCGTCGGGCTCGGGCAAGTCGACCCTGCTGAAGATCGTCGCCGGATACGACCGGCCGGATTGCGGCATCGTCCGGCTCGGCGGAGCGGATATCACAGATGTCGTACCGGCCCGCCGCGACATCGGCATGGTGTTCCAGAACTATGCGCTCTTCCCGCACATGACGGTGGCGCAGAACATCGCCTTTCCGCTCGAGATGCGACGGCTCGCCAAAGCGACCATCGAGACGCGCGTCGCGGAGGCGCTGGCGCTGGTCGGCCTCGTCGGCTACGACGCGCGCCGCCCCAGCCAGCTCTCGGGTGGGCAGCAGCAGCGCGTCGCGCTCGCCCGCGCGATCGTGTTCGAGCCCCGCCTGCTCCTGCTCGACGAACCCTTCGGCGCGCTGGACCGCAAGCTGCGCGAGCAGATGCAGGTCGAGGTCAAGGCGATCCAGCGGCGGCTCGGCGTGACCACGATCTTCGTCACCCATGACCAGGAGGAGGCGCTCGTGCTCTCCGACCGGATCGCGGTGATGGAGGGCGGCCGGATCGCCCAGGTCGGCACGCCGGCCGAGATCTACCGGCGGCCCATCGACCGCTTCGTCGCCTCGTTCATCGGCGAATCGAACCTCCTGCCGGCGACGATCCTGTCGGCGAGCGCCACCGGCTTCGTCGCCGATGCCGGACCGGACCTCCTGATCCACGCCCTCGCCGAGGACGGCATACCCCGCCCGGCGGCCGGCGCGCGTGTCACGCTCGTCATCAGGCCCGAAGCGATCCGCCCCCGCGGGGCCGAGACCGTATCGAACGCGACAACCGCGCGGGTCGCCGAGGCGATCTATGTCGGCGACCGGGTCAAGTATCGGCTGGTGACCGAGGGCGGGACGCGGCTGTCCGTCGCCTGGCCCGCCGGCGCGGATGGCCCGCTCGCCACCGGTAGCGAGGTCGATCTCGACATCCCCGCGACCGCCATCCACTGGGTCGCGGCATGAGCGCGGCCACGCGGTTCACGCCGGGCTGGGCCGCGCTCGGCATCGCGCCGCTCTGCGTGCTGCTGCTGTTCTTCGTGGCGCCCGTCTTCCGCTTCCTGCTCTTCAGCATCGCGGACGGTACGCTGGCGCCGTTCGAGAAGGCGCTGACCGATGGTCTGCACATGCTGGTCTTCCTGCGTACGCTCGAGATCGCAGCCATCGTGACGGTGATCTGCCTCGCGCTCGGCTATCCCTTCGCGCATTGGCTGGCGACGACGACGCCGGGCTGGCGGGCGGTCGGGTTCGCGTTCGTGCTCCTGCCCTTCTGGATCAGCGTCCTTGTCCGCACCTATGCCTGGATGATCCTGCTCGGGCGCAACGGCATCCTGAACCGCAACCTCATCGCGCTCGGGATCGTCGATGCGCCACTGCCGCTGCTCCACAACACCACGGGCGTGGTGATCGGCATGGTCCATGTGCTCCTGCCCTACATGATCTTCCCCCTCTACGCGGTGATGCGGCGCCTGGACCCGGCGCTGCTCGGGGCCGCGCGCGGCCTCGGCGCGCCAGGCTGGGAAGTCTTCCGCCGCGTCTACCTGCCGCTGACCCTGCCCGGGATCCTGTCCGGCGCGACGCTGGTCTTCGTCGTGTCGCTCGGCTTCTTCATCACGCCCGCGCTTCTCGGCGGCGGGCGGGTCCTGATGATCGGCGTGCTCATCGAGCGTCAGGTCCGGCAATTCCTCGACTGGGGCCTCGCCGCCGCGCTGGCGGTCATCGTGCTCGCGGTCGCGCTCGGCATCTACGCGGCGCTGCGCCGCCTGCTGAAGGCCGATCTGCAATGGACATGATCCCCGGCGCGCGCGCGACGCCCGGCCGACTGGCGCTGCGCAGCCTGGCCGCCTGCGTGCTGGTCTTCCTCGTGCTGCCCCTGGCGATCGTCTTTCCGATCTCCTTCAGCAGTTCCTCGTCGCTGCAATTCCCGCCGCCTGGCTGGTCGCTGCGCTGGTACGTCGCCTATCTCGACGATCCGATCTGGATCGAGGCGACGCTGCGCAGCCTGTGGATCGCCGTGGTGACCATGGGGCTCGCCACCGCGCTTGGCCTGATGCTCGCCTTCGCGCTGGTGCGCGGCAATTTCCCCGGTCGCGCCCTTGCCAACCAGATCGCCACTGCGCCACTGGTCGTACCGACGATCATCCATGCCGTGGCCATCTACGGGCTTTTCGCGTGGCTCAAGCTGATCGGCAACTGGCAGGGCGTCGTGCTCGGCCATGTCGTGCATGCCCTGCCACTGGTCGTGCTCGTCGTCGGCGCCGCGCTGCGCACGGTCGATGCCAATCTCGAACTCGCGGCGCTGGGTCTGGGCGCCAGCCGCTGGACCGCCATCCGCCGCGTGACGCTGCCGCAGATCCGGCCGGCGATCGTCTCCGCATCCTTCCTGTCCTTCATCACCTCGTTCGACGAACTGGTGATCGCGATGTTCCTCGGCGGCTCCAACTGGACCCTTCCCAAGAAGATGTTCGACAATATCCAGCTCGAGATCGAACCCACCGTCGCCGCGGTATCGGTCCTGCAGATCGTCCTCGTCGCGATCGTCCTGGCGCTTGCCGCGCGCTTCGGGTCGGGCGCCGCGCCGGTCAGCGCCGGCCCGCGGGAGACCGCGCGATGAGCCCGATACCCTCCGTCGCCGCGCTGCTCGCCAACGCCTCCCTGCCCTTCGAGAGGGCAAGGGCGATGCCGCCCGCCGTCTATACGTGCCCCGACTTCCTCGCCCGCGAGCAGGAAGCGATCTTCGCGCGCGACTGGATCATGCTCGGTCGCGCGGCACGCCTCGCGCAGCCCGGCGATCATCTGACCGCCGAGGTCGCGGGCCGACCCATCCTGGTCGTTCGCGGCCGCGACGGCAGGCTGCGCGCCCTGTCCAATGTCTGCCTGCATCGCATGTCGACGCTGCTCGATGGCGACGGCAATGCCGCGCGCATCGTCTGCCCCTACCATGCCTGGACCTATGATCTCGACGGCAGCCTCGTCGCCGCGCCGGCGATGCATGGCAACGCCGCGTTCCGCCGCGCGTGCAACCGGCTGCCCGAATATCGCTGCGAGGAATGGCTGGGCTGGATCATGGTGTCGCTCGATCCGGCCGCGCCGCCGGTCGCGACCGCCCTGTCCGAGGTCGAAGGTCTGATCGCCGATTACGGGCTCGAAGCCTATACCGAGACCTTCCGCGAGACCCATGTCTGGGACACCAACTGGAAGATCCTCGCCGAGAATTTCATGGAGAGCTACCACCTGCCGCGCTGCCACGCCGGCACGATCGGCAGGCTCTCCAGGCTCGAGGAGATGGACTGCCCGCCCGGGCTGCCCGCCTTCAACTACCACACGATCCTCAAGGACGATTCGCTCAAGATCGCGCTCGCCCATCCGAGCAACACGCGCATGCAGGGCGACCGGCGCCGTACCACCTTCCTGCTGGCGGTCTACCCCAGCATGCTGGTGACGCTGACGCCCGGCTATTTCTGGTACCTGTCGCTGCTGCCCCAAGGGCCCGGGCAGGTGCGGATCGTCTTCGGCGGCGGCATGGCGCCGGAATTCGTCGGGTCGCCGGACGCGCGCACGCATTTCGACCAGTTGAAGACGCTGCTCGACAAGGTGAACGTCGAGGATCGTCTCTGCACCGAGCGCGTCTATCGCGGCGTGTCCTCGCCCGGTGCCATGGCCGGCCATCTCAGCCATCTCGAGCGACCGAACTACGATTTCGCACGCTACCTCGCCGCGCGTCTTGCGCCCTCCGCCGCGCCGTGACCGCGGCCGGAACGCGCCACACGGGATCTCAGAACAGTCGCGTCGGCAGGCGATTTTCGGCGATCAGCCAGAGCAGCAGCGTCACCGTCCCGGCAGACACCACGACACCGACCAGGATCGCGGTCGAGGCGCGCTCGACATAGGCCTGGTACTGGTTGGCGAGCACGAAGACGTTGAGCGCCGGCGGCAATGCAGCCATGAGGACGGCCACCATGACCCAGACCGGCGGGAAATCGCCGATCGCCGAGAGCGCCGCCCAGACCAGCAGCGGATGCAGGACCAGCTTGATCGCGAGCAGGACCGGGATCTCGGCGGGCACGCTGCGCACCTGGCGCAGCGCCACCGTGACGCCCATCGTGAACAGCGCGCAGGGCGCGGCGGCGTTCTTGAGGAAGACCAGCATCGTGTCGACCGCCGCCGGCAGCGACACGCCAAGATAGGCGAACAGGATCGCGAGGCCGATCGCGACATTGAATGGGTGCGTGACGACGCGCAGGACGATCGTGCGCGCCATCCGCAGCGGCGGCATGCGCTCCGCCCCGCCCAGGGACATCAGCAACGGCACCAGCGTGAACAGGAGGATGTTGTCGAAGACGAAGATCAGCGCCGTCGGTACGATCGCCTCCTGCCCCAGCGCGGCCAGGGTCAGACCCGGCCCCATGTAGCCGATGTTGGAATAGGCGCCGGCGACCGCCTGGATCGTCGCCTCGCGCACGCGACCGCGCGTGGCCAGCATCCCGACGCCGAAGGCGAGGACGAAGACCGCGAAGGTCGATGCGGTCGTGGCGATCACGAAGGGCCAGTTGGAGAGCTTCTCGAACGGCGCCTCGGCGATCAGACGGAAGAAAAGCGCCGGCAGCGCGAGATAGACGATGAAGAAGTTCATCCATTTCAGCCCGGCCTCCGGATAGGCCAGTCGTTTGCCGCAGACATAGCCGAGCAGGATCAGGCCGAAGAACGGCAGGGCGAGCGATACGACGGTATTCACGGCGGCGACCCGGATGGTGGCGGGCCGTTGTGGAGAAGCCGCCGTCCCGCGTCAACCTATGTCAGTCGGCCAGAGCGTGGGAGGACGATAGCCCCTCGCAATGACGATCTTCCTGGTGCAATTTCCGTCGAAACTCCAGGAGCCCGACCATGTACCTGCCGCCCGCCTTCCGCGAAGACGACCTGCCCGCCATCCATGCCACCATGCGCGCGGCGCGCTTCGCCAATCTCGTGACCGCGACGCCCGAGGGCCTGGTCGCGACGCCCCTGCCGCTGCTGCTCGATGCCGGCGAAGGTCCCTACGGAACGCTCTACGGTCATGTTTCCAGGGGCAATCCGCACTGGAAATTGCCGGCGAGCGGCGACGCGCTCGCCCTGTTCACCGGACCGAACGCCTATGTGACGCCGTCCTGGTATCCCACGAAGCAGGCCACGGGCAGCGTGGTGCCGACCTGGAACTATGTCGCGGTCCATGCCTATGGCCCGGTCGAATTCTTCGAGGACGCGGACCGCCTGCTCGACGTGGTCGTCAAGCAGGACGGCAGCGACCTCCACCTCTCG
>CAYSUY010000070.1:0-6046 GCA_964434345.1 uncultured Acetobacteraceae bacterium | reverse complement strand
GACGTGGAACTATCTGACCGTGCAGGTGCGCGGCGTCCCCCGCGTCATCGACGACGCCGACTGGCTGCTGGCGCAGGTGTCCGCCCTGACCGACGCGCACGAGGCCGAGGCCGAGGCCGCCCGGCCCTGGGCCGTGACCGACGCGCCCGAGGCCTTCATCCGCGCGCAGCTGCGCGGCATCGTCGGCCTGCGCCTGCCGATCACGCGGCTCGAGGGCAAGCGCAAGCTGAGCCAGAACCGCAACGCCGAGGACCGTGCCGGTGTGATCGCGGGGCTCAACGAGAGCGCCGATCCGGCGGATCACGACGTCGCCGCGCTGATGCGGCCCTGACCGGCGCGCGCGCCAGTCAGCCCGCGGGCGGAGACGCGGCGCCGCTCCCGGCCTGCGCGAGCGCCGCAAGCACGGCCTCGGCGACCGCGAGCGCGGTGCGGTCCATCGCCTCGCGCGCCGCGCCGCCGATGTGCGGCGACAGGACAAGATTCGGCGCGGCGAAGAGCGGATTGCCGGGGCGCGGCGGCTCGGGCGCGAAGACGTCGAGTCCGGCCGCCGCGAGACGGCCCTCCGTCAACGCGGCCGCCAGCGCCGCCTCGTCGACCAGCGCGCCACGCGCGGTATTGATCAGGATCGCGCCGGGCTTCATGCGGGCCAACGCCGCCGCGTCGATCGGCGGCGGACCCGATGGCACGGCATGCAGCGACAGCACATCGCTTTCGGCGAGCAGCGCCGGAAGGTCGGGCGCGGCCACGACACCGGACGCCGCAAGCTCGGCCTGGTCGGCGTGCCGCGACAGGGCCGCAACCTCCATCCCGAAGGCAAGACCGATCCGCGCCACGCGCCGCGCGATCGCGCCGAAGCCGAGCAGCCCAAGCCGCCGACCGGACAGTTCCACCGTGCGAGCGCCCAGGCGCCAGGCGAAATCATGCGCGCGCACGGCCCTGTCGGCTTCCACGAGCCGGGTCGTACAGGCGAGCATCAGCGCAAAGGCGAGTTCCGCGACGGATTGCGCGTTGGCTCCCGGTGTGTTGACGACGGCGATGCCACGCGCCCGAGCGGCCGGCAGGTCGATCGCATCGAGCCCGGTCCCGTGGCTCCCGATCACCTGGAGACGCGGCGCGGCGGCGATCCAAGCGGCCGGAAACCCCGCATTGCGCGTGATCACCGCACGCACGGTGGCAAGGTGCGGCTGCAAGGCTTCGAGATCGGGCCGCTCCGCGACATGAACGGACAGTCCCGCCTGGCGCAGATGCGCGATGCCGATCGCGGCGATCGGCTGCACGACGAGACAATCGGTCGGCAGCGCGCCGTCCATGATCGCGCGCGCGCTCAGCCGCCGGCGAGGCGCGCCACGATCGACTGGCGCACGCCGTCGAGATGGGTGCGCATGGCGTCGGCCGCCGCCTCGCCAAAGCCCGCGGCGAGGGCATCGACGACCGCGAGATGTTCGCGGCACGTATCCTCCAGGCGCTCCGGAACGCTGCGCAGATCGAAGATCAGCGTCTGACGCCGCAGCGTGCGGATGATCTCCTCCATCTGCGCGTTTCCGGCGGCACGCGTGATGGCGGCGTGCAGATCCTCGTCGATGGCGCGGACCTCGGCCCGATCCGGCGGGGTGGCGGCCGCGGCGCATGCAAGCATGGCCGCGAGGCGCGCGCGGATGTCGTCGAGCAGATCCGGCGCGACACGACCGGCGGCGATGCGCGCGGCCTCCGGCTCGAGCAGACGACGGATGGCGAGATTGTCCATGAAGGCGGCCAGATCGAGATGGCGGATCTGCAGGCCGCTGCGCCCGTGCCGGCTGACCAGGCCATCGCGCTCGAGCATCAGCAGCGCGTCGCGCAGCGGCGTGCGCGACATGCTGAGATGATCGGCCAGACGCCGTTCATGGATCATCGTGCCCGGCTTCAGCGCTCCGGACATGATCAGATCCAGCAACTGCTCGTAGGCCAGCGCCGCGAGCCTGCGATCGGGCGCCATCAGCGGCATCGTCATGCGGCGTCGTCCTCCACCCCGGCGCCGTGCATCGCGGGTCCGGGCTGTTCCCGGCACCCCCGGGAAGATCCAGGATGCCGATGGTTGACGTTTGGTATACCAATGCGTAGCGTCTCTTCAAGGGGCTGTCGAATGGCCCGAGAGAGCGACATATGACCTCACCGAGCCTTTTCACCGGCACGCCCACTCTTCCCTTCTCCCGCACGGAGCATCTCGACCGCCAAGCGCGGTTGCGGCGCACCCTCAAGGAGCGCGGCTTCGACGCGATGCTGGTCTTCGCGCAGGAAAGCCATTTCTGGCTGACCGGCTACGACACCGGCGGCTTCGTCTTCTTCCAATGCGCGGTTGTCACCGCCGACGAGCGGCCGATCGTGCTGCTGACGCGACGGCCCGACCTGCTGCAGGCACGGCAGACCTCGACCATCGAGGATATCCGGATCTGGTGGGACGCCGAGGACGCGAATCCGGCGCGCGACCTCAAGGCGATTCTCGAAGAACTCGGACTCGCGGGCGGGCGCATCGCGGTCGAGTTGAACACCCACGGCCTCACCGGCTGGAATCTCTGGCGCCTGCAGAAGACGCTCGACGGGTTCTGCACGCTCGACAACGACGACCACATGATCCGCCGTCTGCGGCTGGTGAAGTCGCCGGCGGAGATCGAGTACATGCGCAAGGCCGGTGCGCTGCTCGACCGCTCGCTGGAGACGGTGATCGGCATGGCGCGGCCGGGCGTCATGGATTCGTCGCTGACGGCCGCGTATCTCAAGGTCGTGCTCGAGGGCGGCGGCGACATGCCGCCCAACGCGCCCTTGTTCAATTCGGGGCCGCGCGCAGTCTATGGCCGCGGCGTCTCCACGCCACGCCGGCTCGAGCCCGTCGATCAGATCCTGGTCGAATATCCGGTTGCCGTGCGCCGCTACAACGTCAAGACCGAGTGGACGATCCTGCTCGGCCAGGCGACCGACCGGCAGCGTCACATGTATGACGCCGCGCGCACGACGCTTGCGCGCATGACCGAAATCGCGCGCCCCGGCACGACTCTGGGCGAGATCTTCGACGTCCATGCCGATGGCCTCGACCGCGCGGGCTTCCGCTCCCATCGCTACGGCGCCACCGGCTATTCGGTCGGCTGCACCTACGCGCCGACCTCGATGGACGTTCCGCCGATGATCTATTCGGGCAACCCGACACGCTGCGAACCGGGCATGACGCTGTTCTATCATGTGATGATCGGCGACAGCGATTCGGGCTACGCGATGGGAGTCGGGCATACGTTGCTCGTGACCGAAGGCGCGCCCGAGATCCTGACCGGGCTTCCCGACGATCTCACCGTCGTCACCTGAACGACATCAAGAAGAAGGAGAGGGCCATGACGAATTTCGACATCACCAGGCGCGGCGTCGTCGGCGGGTTCGCCACCATTCCGCTGCTCGCCGAGGGCGCATCCGCCCAGGGCGCGCCGCGCCGCGGCGGCACGCTGAAGGTCAGCCACTCGACCAGCATCCTGACGCTGAACGTCCTGCAGAATTCCGGTCCGGCCGAATATCTCGCGCTCGACATGATCTATGCCGGCCTCACCCGGCTCGACCGCAACATGGCCCCGCAGCCCGACCTGGCGCTCGAATGGGCCGGCGAGAACGCGGCGCGCGTGTTCACCTTCAAGCTGCGTCCGAACGTGAAGTTCCATGACGGCACGCCCTTCACCTCCGCCGACGTCGTCGCCACGATGGAGGCGATCCTCGATCCGAAGACCGCCTCGCCGGCGCGCGCCGTGCTGAACATGATCGACAAGGTCGTCGCCGTCGATCCGCTGACCGTGCGCTTCGAACTCAAGAGTTCCTTCGCCGACCTGCCGGTCTCCCTCGCCCACGCGAATGCCCGCATCGTGCCGGCCGCGGTGGTCAAGGGGCCGCTCCAGGCGATGAACGCAAGGGCCATCGGCACCGGCCCGTTCAAGCAGGAGACCTATGACAGCGCGCGCTTCATGCGGCTGGTCAAGAACCCGGACTACTACGTTCCGGGCAAGCCGCATCTCGACGCGGTCGAGCTCTATCTGTTCCCGGATCTCGCAGCCGAAGCAGCGAATTTCCTCTCGGGCGCGGTCGACGTCATGCTCGACGTGCAGCAGGCCGATTTCAAGCGCATCGCCGCGGCGCCGGGCGTCCAGGGCCAGCGCGTGCCCTCCGGCCGCTTCGTCAACATCGTGATGCGCCAGGACTCGAAGCCCTTCGACGACGTGCGCGTGCGGCAGGCCCTCGCGATGGCGGTCGACCGCGAGATGCTGGTCGATCTCGTGCTCGACGGCCTCGGCCGCCCGGCCGCCGACAACTGCATTTCGCCAGGCTATCGCTATCTCCTCGATGCGCCGGCGCCGAAGTACGATCCGGCGGCCGCGCGCAAGCTGCTCGCCGAGGCCGGCTATCCGCAGGGCCTCAAGATTCCGCTGATCTGCTCCAACCGTCCGGCGATCCGCAGCCAGGTGGGCGTGGCGGTGAAGCAGATGGCGCAGCCCGCCGGCTTCGACATCGACGTGCAGACCATCCCGCACGACACCTACCTCGCGAATGTCTGGCGCAAGGGCAATTTCTACATCGGCTACTGGGGCATGCAGCCGACCGAGGACGCGGCCTTCACGCTGCTCTTCACCACCGACGCGGCCTTCGCGGACACCGCCTGGAACAACAAGGAGTTCGACGACATCGTCGCGCGCGGCCGCGCCACGCTCGACGACGCCGAGCGCAAGCGTCTCTACACCCAGGCGCAGCAGCTGATGGTTCGCGACCGGCCGTCGATCATCCCGTTCTTCCAGGACATCCTCACGGCCAACCGCACCTACGTGAAGGGCTGGACCGCGCATCCGCTGTCGCGGACCTTCTTCACCGAGGACGTCTGGCTCGATCGCGGCTGAGCCGTCATGAACGCCGGGTATCTCGCGCGGCGCCTGGCCGCGGTCGTGCTGGTCCTGCTGATCGTCTCGCTGACGGTCTTCGCGATCACCATGATCCTTCCGGGCAACGCCGCGGTGATGATCCTCGGCGAGTATGCGACCGAAGACCAGTTGCAGGCGCTCGCGGCCGAACTCGGCCTCGAGCGCCCCTGGCACGTCCAGTATCTCGAATGGCTGGGCCGGCTGATCAGCGGCGACTGGGGCATGTCGATGCGCATGTCCCAGCCCGTCTCGCTGCTGATCGGCGACGCCTTCTGGCGCTCGGCGGCCCTCGCCGGCGCGGCGCTGGTGACCGTCACCGTGATCGCGATCCCGCTCGGCGTGCTCGCGGGCATGCGTCGCGGACGCGGCGCCGATCTCGGCGTCGGCCTCTTCGCCTACATGGGAACCGCGATCCCCGAATTCGTCACCGCGACCCTGCTGCTGGTCTTCCTGGCGGCGCCCGGACGACAGCTTTTCCCGGCCGGTGGCTTCGTGCCGCCGGGCGAGGACACGGTCCGCTTCCTCTACCACATGGTCCTCCCGGCCCTGACGCTGAGCCTGATCTTGACCGCGCATATCGTGCGCCAAGTGCGATCGGAGATGTCGGAGGTGCTGGCGAGCGACTATATCCGCGCCGCGCGGCTCAAGGGCCTCGGCGAGGCGACGGTGATCCGCCGCCATGCCCTGCGCAACGCGCTCGCGCCGGCGGTGGCCGTGATCTCGCTCGATGTCGGCTATCTGCTTGGCGGCATCATCGTCGTCGAGGAGGTCTTCGCCTGGCCCGGCCTCGGCCGGCTGATGATCCACGCCCTGCAGAACCGCGACCTGCCGGTGATCCAGGCGGTCACCCTCGTCCTGGCCGGCGTCTATGCGCTGTCCAACCTCGTGTCCGACATCGTGATCGCGGCGGTCGATCCGCGCGTGCGCTATGCGTGATCTGCTTCGCCATCCCACGGGCCTCGTCGGGGCGACGCTCCTCGCCATCGTGCTCTCCGCCGTCCTGTTCGGCCCGATGCTCGCGCCCTACGACCCGCAGCAATTCCATCCCGCGATGCGCCTGCGCGGGCCGTCGCAGGCGCATTGGCTGGGCACCGACCAGTTCGGCCGCGACATCCTCTCGCGCATCC
>CAYSUY010000069.1:0-18905 GCA_964434345.1 uncultured Acetobacteraceae bacterium | reverse complement strand
CCAAGAACACGATCCTCAAGGCCTATGACGGGCGCTTCAAGGACATCTTCCAGGAAGTGTTCGAGGCCGAGTTCGCCGCCGAATACAAGACGCGCGGCCTGACCTACGAGCATCGCCTGATCGACGACATGGTCGCCTCGGCGCTGAAATGGTCCGGCGCGTTCGTCTGGGCGTGCAAGAACTACGACGGCGATGTCCAGTCGGACACGGTGGCGCAGGGCTATGGTTCGCTCGGCCTGATGACCTCGGTCCTCATGACGCCGGATGGCGGCACGGTCGAGGCCGAGGCGGCGCACGGCACGGTCACCCGGCACTATCGCGAGCACCAGAAGGGCCGCGAGACGTCGACCAACCCGATCGCGTCGATCTTCGCCTGGACGCGCGGCCTCGCCTACCGCGCGAAGTTCGACAACACGCCGGAGGTCGCGCGCTTCGCCGACCTGCTCGAAAAGGTCTGCATCCAGACCGTCGAGAACGGCGACATGACCAAGGACCTCGCGGTCCTGGTCAGCCCCGACCAGAAGTGGCTGACCACGTCGCAGTTCTTCGATCGCGTCGACGCAAATCTCAAGACGGCGATGGGCTGAACCGAGGCGCCCATCCGCGCCGGCCGGCGCGGACGGAGCGCGTCCCAAAAGGAAAAGGGCGGCTGCGCGCGAGCGCAGCCGCCCTTCTTCGTTTCGCGCCCTCAGCCGACGAGTTCGTAGCCGGCGAAGAAATACGCGATCTCGATGCGCGCGTTATCGACGCTGTCGGAGCCGTGAACCGAATTCGCCTCGATCGACTCGGCGAACTCCTTGCGGATCGTTCCCTCGGCGGCATTCGCCGGATTGGTGGCGCCCATGACCTCGCGGTTGCGCGCGACGGCGTTCTCGCCTTCCAGCACCTGCACGACGACCGGGCCGGAGGTCATGAAGCTGCACAGCGAACCGAAGAACGGCCGCTCCTTGTGGACGGCATAGAAGGCCTCGGCCTGCTGGCGGGTCAGCCACATCCGACGCTGCGCGACGATCCGCAGACCGGCGGCTTCGAGCTTGGCGTTGACCTTGCCCGTCAGGTTGCGCCGCGTGGCGTCGGGCTTGATGATCGAAAAGGTACGTTCGATGGCCATTGATGCGGGTATCCCTGCCTGGTTGAAGCCCGGGCTTATAGCGGCGCGCGGGCGCAGACCGCAAGGCGGGCGCTGGATGACGATCCGCGCCGACGCGAACGCGGGTCATGCGCCAGTTCCACGCCGTGTCGCGTGATCCGCGTCTTCGGCAGTTCCGCCGCCGACCGATCACGTTCTACCCTGCCAACTGCCAGTTCCCCCGCTCGCCCTGCCGGAAATACTTCACCATGTGCCCCTCGGCCTTCCACGCCTTCCAGGACGCACGCGTGGCCGCGAGGCGTGCCTCGTCCGCGTCGTCGAAGAAGACGCACAACGACGGCCATGGCGACAGATCGGGAGGCTCTACGCCATCCACCAGGACCAGCATCCGGGCGCCATTGGGGTTCTCGACCTCGGTCGTGATCCAGATCGGCTGCTCCGCTGCCTCTCCGTCCTTCGCGGTGCCATGGGGCAGGAAACCGCGATCGTCATAGGTCCAGAGGGCGGAGGCCAGCGCCTCGACACGCTCCGTCGAGCCAGCGACGACCACAGCGCGGTCGCCGAGGGCCAGCACCTTCTCGAGCACGCGCGGCAGCGCCTGCTCGAGCGAGGTGGTGGTCAGGTGGTAGAACCGGATCTCCGTCAGCCGGCCTTCTCCTCGTAATGATTGGCGACCAGTCGGTCGAGGAGACGCACGCCATAGGCCGTCGCGCCCTTGGCGGTCAGCGCGTGATCCTTCTTGCTCCAGACCATGCCCGCGATGTCGAGATGCGCCCAGGGCACCCCGTTGACGAAGCGCTGGATGAAGACGGCGCCGATGGTCGAACCGGCGGCGCGATCCGCAGAGATGTTCTTCACGTCGGCGGCATCGGAGTCGATCATGCGGTCGAAGACCTCGCCCAGCGGCATGCGCCACAGGCGCTCGCCGGTCGACTTGCCGGCAGCCTCCAGGCGCGCCGCCAATTCGTCGTTGTTCGCGAACAACCCGCCGAACTCATGGCCCAGCGCGACGATGATCGCGCCGGTGAGGGTCGCGAGATCGATCATGGCCACGGGCTTGAACCGGTCCTGCGTGTACCAGCAGACATCGGCGAGGACGAGGCGGCCCTCGGCGTCGGTGTTGAGGACCTCGATCGTCCGGCCCGACATCGCCTTGACGATGTCGCCGGGGCGCTGGGCGTTTCCGTCCGGCATGTTCTCCACGAGGCCGACCACGCCGACGGCATTGACCTTCGCCTTGCGGCCGGCCAGGGCGGCCATGGTCCCGAGGACGGCACCGGCACCGGCCATGTCCCATTTCATGTCCTCCATGCCCGCCGCCGGCTTCAGGGAGATGCCGCCGGTGTCGAAGGTCACGCCCTTGCCGCAGAAGGCGATCGGTGCCGCGCGCTTGCTGGCGGCGCCGCGCCATTCCATGACCACGAGGCGGGGCGGGCGGGCGCTGCCCTGGGCGACGCCGAGCAAAGCGCCCATCCCGAGCTTCGCCATCTGCTTCTCGTCGAGGATCTCGACCGAGACACCGAGGTCGCGCAGTTCCTTGCACCGCTCGGCGAAGCTCTGCGGGTAGATCACGTTCGCCGGTTCGGAGACGACGTCGCGAGCGAGATCGACACCGTCGGCGACACGCGACAGCGGTGCGAACAGCTTGCGGGCCTCGGCGAAGCCGGCGAGACCCAGCGTCAGGGTCTTCATGCTCGGCTTCTGTTCGGGCTTCTCTCCGGTGCGATACTTGTCGAAACGATAGCCGCGCAGACGCGCGCCGTAGGCGAGATGGGCGGCGATGACGGGCAGCGCCGGCGTGGCATCGGCGATGACGTCGACAGCGACGGTCGCGTCGGACTCGCCGATCCGGTTGAGATGGGCAAGCAGCGAACCGCCGATACGCTGCACGCGCAGGGCGCCGAGATCGGCCGGCTTGCCGAGCCCGAGCAGGACGACGCGCCGCACCGAAACCCCGTGCGGGGCGAGGATGTCGAGGGTCTCGCCCTTGCGGCCCTTGAAGCGGCTGGCCCCCAGCGCGGCTTCGATCTGTCCGCCCATGCGCTTGTCCAGCGCGGCAGCCTCCGCGGTCAGCTTGCGGTCCTCGTGGACGCCCACGACATAGGTCCCGGTCGTCGGCGTTTCCGGCTTGGCGAACACGATCTTCATGAAGTTTCCTTCCCAGCGGCAGTCCCGGTCGCGGCGTGGTGCCGCGCGCCGGGCGAATGTACCGGATCCCGCGGGTCAGGGAAGCCGCAACTCGCGGCGTCGCCGCCCGCCCCGGCAGAACTCATGGTATGATCGACACATGCGGCTTCTCAACGCCTATGTCCTGCGCCAGCTCGCGGTGGTCACGCTCGTCGTGGCCGTCACGCTGACCTGCGCCATCTGGCTCACCCAGTCGCTGCGCTTCATCGAATTGATCGTCAACCGGGGCCTGACCCTCGCCACGTTCTTCAATCTGACGCTGCTCCTGCTGCCGAGCTTCCTGTGGCTTCTGCTGCCGATCGCGCTGTTCGCGGCGGTGCTCTTCACCTACCAGCGCCTGAGCGCCGACAGCGAATTGACGGTCATGCGCGCCTTCGGGCAGTCGCCGCTCCAGATCGCGCGCCCTGCCCTCGTGCTGTCGATCGTCGTGGCCACGATCGGCTACTCGCTGTCTCTCTATTTCCTGCCCCTCTCCTATCGGGACTTCAAGGATCTCGACTTCGCGGTGCGCAACGACTTCGCCGGGATCATGCTGCGCGAGGGCAGCTTCAACACGGTGGCGCCCAACGTGACGGTCTATGTGCGCTCCCGGGCGGCGTCTGGCGATCTGGTCGGCCTGCTGCTCCATGATGCGCGACGCGCCGACCAGCGGGTGTCGATGGTCGCCGAGCGCGGCCGCCTCGCGATCACGGATGGCGGACCGCGCGTCGTGCTGGTCAATGGCAACCGCCAGGAATTCGACCGCGACACCGGTCGGCTGCGGCTGCTCTATTTCGATCGCTACAGCGTCGACCTCGGACGCGCCGGTGAGCGCGGCGGCGTGCGCTGGCGGGAGCCGCGCGAGCGTTTCCTGCACGAATTGTTCGGGCCGCCGCGCGACGCCGACGACCGCAACAACCGGGCGCGTCTGCGCGCGGAGGGGCACAACCGCCTTGCCTCGCCGCTCCTCGCCGTAGCCCTTGCGCTGACTGCGCTCGCGGTACTGCTCCAGGGCGATCACGACCGCCGCGGACGCGGGCGGCGCATCGGTCTCGCCATCGCCCTTGCCGCAGCGATCCAGACCGGAAACATCGCCGCCCAGAACCTGGCCACCAAGTGGCCGGCGTTCCTGGTCCTGATCCATCTCAGCGTCCTGGCGCCCATCGCGCTCGCGGCCTGGTCGCTCGCCATGGGCGTCCCGACCGGGTTCCTGCGCGGCCCGCGCCGACGCCCGGCCGCGCCGCAGGATACGACGGGGGTCGCAGCATGATCCGTACCCTCGGCGCCTATGTGACGCGGCTCTTCGCGTTCTGGCTGGCCGGCGTGCTGGCCGCGCTGGCCGCCATCATCTTCCTGCTCGATACCGTCGAACTGGTCCGCCGAACGCAGCGAATCGATCTTCCGCTGGCGACGCTGCTCAAATTGTCGTTGCTGAAGCTGCCGCATCTGCTGATGGACATCTTCCCGTTCGCGGTGCTGTTCGCCGCCATGTTCTGCTTCTGGCGACTCGCCCGCAGCCAGGAGCTGACGGTCATCCGCGCGGCAGGCGTCTCGGTCTGGCGGTTCCTCGCCCCCATCCTGGTGCTCGCCATCGCGGTCGGCGCGTTGCGCGTGGCGCTTCTCAATCCGCTGGCCGCGACGCTCTACGCCCGCTACGAGGCCCTCGAAACTGAACTCCTGCGCGGACGTAGCGGCAGCAGCGCGGTCGCGCAGAACGGCTTCTGGCTCCGGCAGGCGGGCACCGACGGCAATGCGATCATCCACGCGCTGCGCGTCGTGTCGTCGCGCATGGAGCTGTTCGACGTCGTGATCTGGACCTTCGAGCGCGGCGACGGGACGCTCGACCAGGGCGACCGTTTCGTGTCCCGCATCGACGCCCGCACCGCACGCCTCGAGGACGGAGCCTGGATACTGACGGACGCCACCGTGTCGCAGGCCGATCTGGCGCCGCGGCTCGAAGGGACACTCCGGGTGCCGACCGACATGACGCTGGCGCAGATACAGGATGCCTTCGCCGCGCCTGAGACGATACCGATCTGGGAATTGCCCGGCTTCGTGCAGACGCTTGAACGGGCCGGGTTCTCCGGCCACCGCCACCTGCTTCATCTCCACCGCCTGCTTGCCAGCCCGCTGCTCCTCGCCGCAATGGTCCTGATCGCCGCCACGGTGAGCCTCAGACCGCCCCGCCGCGGCGGCGTGCTGGCCATGACGCTGCTGGGTCTGGGCGCAGGTTTCCTTCTGTTCTTCGCCTCGAACCTCGTGGCGGCGCTCGGCCTCAGCCGGGCGATCCCGGTGCATCTCGCGGCCTGGTCGCCGGCCACGATCACGGCGCTCCTGGGCGCGACCATCCTGTTCCACCAGGAGGATGGATGAGACGAATGCCGGCGGGGATGCCCCGCGCGCCCGTGGATGCTATGACACATCACCGCCAACGCCAGCGCCGGACCATCGCCATGAAACGCAGCGTCGCATTTTTCTTCACCGTCCTCATCCTGGTCGCGACATCCGCGCCCCTGGCGGCGCAGCAGCGGATCTTTGCGCTGGTGAACGACGAGGTGATCTCCGGGCAGGATGTCGAGAACCGGCTGAACCTGACGCTCGTCACCTCCGGGATGGCTCCCACGCCGGAAAATCGCAAGCGCATGGAACCTCAGGTCCTGCGCGGCCTCGTCGACGAGAAGCTGCAGTTGCAGGAGGCCTCCCGCGTCGGGGTCTTCGTGACCGACCGCGAGGTCGCCGACGCCATCGCGCGGATCGAGCAATCGAACCGCCTCGCGAAGGGACAACTCGAGGCCATGCTCAAGCAATCGGGCATGGGACTGACACCGCTCGAGCAGCAGGTCCGCTCGACGATCGCTTGGCAGAAGCTGACGCAGCGCCGGTTGCGCCCGCAGATCCAGGTCACGGACGAGGAGATCGACGAGTTCCAGGATCGGCTCAAGGCGCGCCAGGGGGCGCCGGAGTTCCTGCTTTCCGAGATCTTCCTGCCGATGGACAATCCGGAACAGGAGGACGACGTCCGCCAGACGGCGCTCAGCCTGATCCAGCAGATGCAGCGCGGAACGCCTTTTTCCGCCATCGCGCAGCAATTCTCCCGCAGCGCCTCCGCCAGCGCGGGTGGCGACATCGGCTGGGTACAGGAAGGCCAGTTGGACGGCGAAATCGAGGCCGCCGTCAGGGAACTGAAGCTCGGCGAGGTGACGCCCCCGGTCCGCATGCCCGGAGGCTTCTATATCCTTGGGCTGCGTGCGCGCCGCGCCATCGCCGCAGCGCCGGCCGACGAAGCGGTCGTCGCGCTCACCCAGCTCGTCTTCCCGGCACGGACGCCGCAGGAACTGGCGGCCTCCGAGCAGCTTGCGCAAGGCGCACGCGCGGCGATTGCCGACTGCGCGGGGCTGGACCGCCTTGCGACCGAATTGCGCATCCAGCCCCCGGCGGAGCCGCAGCGCCTGCGGATCGCCGAGGTCAATCCAGCGGTCCGCGAAAAGGTCCGGGGGCTGCGCGCAGGTCAGGCTTCCGAGCCGATCCGCGCGGGCGCGACGCTGGTGGTGCTGGTCGCCTGCGCGCGCGAGGAACCGCCCTCCGGCCTGCCGTCGCGCGACGACATCGAGGAATTGCTGACTCGCCAGCGCCTCGAGATCCTGTCGCGGCGCTATCTGCGCGATCTGCGCCGGCAGGCGAACGTGGAAATCCGCGCTTGAGCGATGCCACCGGGGCGGCAGACGGTCTGCCGCCGCTCCGCAGCGTCGTCGAGCGCGACGGTTTGCTCGCGCGGAAATCGCTGGGGCAGCACTTCCTGTTCGATCTCAACCTCACGCGACGCATCGCCTCGGCGGCGGGCGACCTGTCGGCGGGAACGGTCATCGAAGTGGGTCCCGGTCCTGGCGGCCTGACACGCGCGCTGCTGTCGGCAGGCGCCACGGATGTCGTGGCGATCGAACGCGATCCGCGCTTCAGCCCGGCGCTCGAGGAGATCGCCGCCCATCGTCCAGGACGGCTCCGTATCGTGATGGCCGACGCCCTGGAGGTCGACATCGCGGCAATCGGTAGCGCACCGCGGCGGATCGTCGCCAATCTGCCCTACAATGTGGGCACGAGGCTTCTGATCGGCTGGCTCGCGCGGCCAGGTGAATTCGCGTCGCTGACGCTGATGCTGCAGAAGGAAGTCGTCGAGCGCATCGTGGCCGCCCCCGGCACGGATGCCTATGGCCGCCTGTCCGTGGCGGCACAGTGGCGCTGGCAGGCCAGGCGCCTGTTCGACGTCCCGCCCTCGGCCTTCGTACCGCCACCGCAGGTGGTCTCGGCCATCGTCGGCCTCGTCCCGAGAAGCGCCCCCCTCGCGCCGGCGGACCCGGCGTGGCTGGAGCGGGTCGTCGCGGCGGCCTTCGGACAGCGCCGCAAGATGTTGCGCAGCGCCTTGCGGGCGCTCGGCGTGGATCCGATGCCGAGGCTCGTGCAGGCGGGGATCGACCCACAGTCACGGGCAGAAACGCAGCCGATCGAGGCGTTCTGCGCCCTCGCGCGCGCCTATGCGGCTCTCTCTACTGGCCCTCGCGCAGTGCCTTGACGAAGTCGCCCAGTCCGACCTGACGCTCGCGGCGCAACCGCTCCGCGGCGAGGATCGAGACCACGGCCGCAGTGCTCGACTCGAGATCCTCGTTGACCAGGACATAGTCGTATTCCGGCCAATGGCTCATCTCGTCGGCCGCCTTCGCCATCCGTTCGGCGACGACCCGCGCACTGTCCTGAGCGCGCGAGGTCAGCCGCTTTTCCAGTTCGCGGGTCGATGGCGGCAGGATGAAGATCGCGACGAGGTCGCGACCGGCGGTCTGGCGAAGTTGCTGCGTCCCCTGCCAGTCGATGTCGAAGAGCACGTCGTGTCCGGAGGCAAGGCTCGCCTCGACCGGCGCACGCGGCGTTCCGTAGTAATTGCCGAACACCTTCGCGTGCTCCAGCAATTCGTCGCGATTGACCATCAGTCCGAAGGTCTCGGTGTCGACGAAATGGTAGTCGCGTCCCGCCACCTCGCCTGGCCGCTTTGGGCGGGTCGTGGCCGAAACAGACATCGACAGGCTGGGCTCCCGGGCGAGCAAGGCACGCGAAATGGAGGTCTTTCCGGCGCCCGAAGGCGAGGACAGGACAAGCATCAACCCGCGGCGTGCGATCATGTTCGGCATCAACTCCCCCTCACTCGACATTTGCGGCCTGTTCGCGCAGACGGTCGATCTGCGCCTTGAGGTCGAGGCCGATGCGGGTGAGTTCGAGATCCGACGATTTGGAGCACATCGTGTTCGCCTCGCGATTGAATTCCTGCGCCAGGAACTCGAGCTTCCGGCCGACACCCTTGCCGTCGGTCAGCAAGGCGCGGGCCTGGTCGACATGGGACTGAAGCCGCGCGAGCTCCTCAGCGACATCCGCCCGCGTGGCGAGCAAGGCGATTTCCTGTGCCAGACGATCCGCCGGCAGGGCCGGAACGCTCCCCAGCAGGTCCGACAATTGCTGCTCCATCCGGGCCTTCAATGCCGCAGGTTGCGCGGCCGCAAGGACGCGCGCCCGATCGACGAGGCCAAGGATCGCGTCGAGCAGATCCCCGAGCACCGCACCGAGCCGGGCGCCCTCCTCTGCCCGGGCGCGCACCAGCCCGTCGAGGGCCTCCGACAGCGTCGCGAGCAGCGCAGTGTCGAACGCGGGGCCGGTCTGCGCCAGATCGCCGGCGCCGCGTTCGCCCGCCTCGACGACGCCACGCAGCGCCAGCAGACCGTCTGCACGCGGCGGCGCGATGCCGTGATCAGCCTGCAATTCCGCGGCGATCGCGAGATAGGCCTGCAAGCGCGCCCGGTCGATCCGCACCTCGCCGACGCCTCCGGCGGGCTCCACTACAAGCGACAGGGACAGGCTTCCCCTCTGAAAACGGGTGGTGGCCAGCCCGCGCGCCGCGACGTCGATGCGATCGAGGCCTGGCGGCAGGCGCAGCCGAAGATCAAGCCCCCGTCCATTGACGCTGCGCGCTTCCCAGACCCAGCGCCACGCCGCATCGTTCCCCGCCGCGCGCGCGAACCCCGTCATGCTCGATACCGTCACGTACCCACCTTTCCGCCTCGCGTGAGACTCGCCATCGCGCGACTATAGGGTCCTTCTCCGGAACGATGAACGAGCGATGCGCGATCCACGTCACATCCTGATCACAGGTGCCTCGAGCGGCATCGGCGCCGCCCTTGCCCGGCACTATGCCCGCGCCGGTATCCGCCTGCGCCTCGCCGGCCGCGACGCGGAGCGTCTGTCGGAAATCGCAGCGTCCTGCCGCGCGCGTGGCGCCGACGCCACCGAACACCGGCTCGACGTCCGCGACCGCGACGCCGCGGAAAGCTGGGTCCGCGAGGCTGCGCGCGACGCGGCGATCGACCTGGTGATCGCGAATGCCGGGATCTCCGGCGGAACGGCTGGGCTCGGCCGCGAGAAGACGAGCGGCGAACCCCGCGAACAAATCGATGCGATCTTCGACATCAACGTCGCCGGGGTCGTGAACACGGTCGAACCGGCGCTGCGGGAGATGATCGCGCAAGGCCATGGGCAGGTCGCGCTGATGAGTTCCCTGGCATCCTTCAGGGGTTTTCCCGGTGCCCCCGCCTATTGCGCCAGCAAGGCTTTGGTGAGGGTGTGGGGCGAGGCGCTGCGTCCGGATCACGCGGCACACGGCATCGGCGTGACCGTGATCTGCCCGGGCTATGTCCGCAGCCGGATGACCGATGCGAATTCCTTTCCGATGCCGTTCCTCATGGACGCCGACCGGGCGGCGCGGCGGATCGCCGAGGGGCTGGCGCGCAATCGTGCGCGGATCGTGTTCCCGCGACGCCTCTACTGGATCCTGAGGGCCTTCGCCGCGCTGCCGGAACCGATGCTCGACCGGATCATGGCCCGTCTGCCGCGCAAGAGCGGCGGCTGAAGAGGCCGGTCGCGCATCCGCCGGTCAGTTCCGGATGATTGCCCGCTGGCGTTCCAGGGCGCGGAACCGTTCGACGTTGCGATTATGCTCCGCGAGGGTGCGCGCGAAGATATGGCCGCCATTGCCGTCGGCGACGAAATAGAGATCGTCGACCTGCGCTGGCTTGAGGACCGCCTCGAGCGACGCGCGTCCAGGATTGGCGATCGGGCTCGGCGGCAAGCCGTCGATCAGATAGGTGTTCCAGGCATGTGGCGTCTCCAGATCGGCGCGGCTGATCGGGCGATCGAGCGGCCCTGCCCCCTCGTTGATGCCGTAGACGACGGTCGGGTCGGCCTGAAGTCGCATGCCGCGCTTCAGGCGGTTGATGTAGACGGCCGCGACCCTCGGACGTTCGTCCGCGATCGCCGTTTCCTTTTCGACGATCGAGGCGAGGATCAAGGCTTCCTGCGGCGTCTTCAAGGGCAGGCCCGGTGCACGCTGGCGCCAGAGGTCCTGCAACAGCCGGGTCATCGCCTGGCGCTGGCGCTCGACCAGACGGTCGCGTGCGTCGCCCCAGCTGTAGAACCAGGTATCGGGCATCAGAGATCCCTCGGGACGCGGCACGACTTCGCCTTCGAGGCCCTCGGCTCGCGCCAGGAGGGCCATGACCTGCTTGACGGTCAGTCCCTCCGGAATGGTGAGCCGCCGCTGGATCGTCTTTCCGGCGACGATGTGCTCCGCGACCTGCTGCGGGCTCGAATGGGCGGGGAATTCGAATTCGCCCCATTTGAAGCGCCGGTAGCTGCCCTCGATCGTGGCACCGATGGCGAAGATACGCGGCTCGCCGATCAGCCCTGCCTCGGCCAGCCTGACGGATATCTCTTCGAGACCGGCCCCCCTTGGGATAACCACCGTAACCGGGGCCGTCGATCCGCCAGGGGCGGTGTAGCGCTGCCATACAAGCGCCCCGCCCGCCCCGATCGCGACGACCAGCAGCACAAGACAGACGAGAATGCGGCCGATCATGCGCATCGGCGGCGGTACTCAGGCGAAATGGGAGAGGACGACGCTCGCGTTCGTTCCGCCGAACCCGAAGGAGTTCGAAAGCACGTGGCGGATCTTGCGCTCCTTGACGCGGTGCGGGACGAGATCGATGTCGCACCCCGCGGACGGGTTGTCGAGATTGAGCGTCGGCGGCGCGATCTGATCGCGCAGTGCAAGGATGCAGAAGATCGCCTCGACGCTGCCCGCCGCGCCCAGAAGATGGCCGATCGCCGACTTGGTCGAGGACATCGACAGATTGTAGGCATGGGCGCCGAACAGACGCTTCACCGCGCCCAGTTCGATCTCGTCGCCCAGCGGCGTCGAGGTCCCGTGGGCATTGATGTAATCGATCGCATCGACGGACAGGCCCGCGCGGCGCAAGGCGTTGCGCATCGAGCGGAACCCGCCATTGCCGTCTTCGGGCGGCGCGGTGATGTGATGCGCGTCGCCGGACAGTCCGTAACCGGTCACCTCGGCATAGATCTGCGCGCCACGACGCTTCGCGTGCTCGAGTTCCTCGAGCACGACGATGCCCGCCCCCTCGCCCATCACGAACCCGTCGCGATCCTTGTCCCAGGGACGAGAGGCGCGCTGCGGCGTGTCGTTGAACCCGGTGGACAGGGCACGTGCCGCCGCGAAACCGGCGATCCCCAGGCGGGATACGGCGGCTTCGGCCGAGCCCGCGATCATCACATCCGCATCGTCCAGCATGATGAGGCGCGCGGCATCGCCGATGGCATGCACGCCGGTCGAGCAGGCCGTGACGGCCGAATGGTTCGGTCCCTTGAACCCGTGCTTGATCGACACATGGCCGGAAACCAGGTTGATCAGCGCCGAGGGAATGAAGAACGGACTGATGCGCCGCGGTCCTTTTTCCTTCAGCGTGATCGACCCGTCATAGATCGTCTGCAGGCCGCCAATCCCGGAGCCGATCATCACACCCGTGCGCTCGCGCTCCTCGTCGGTCTGTGGCGCCCAGCCCGAGTCGCGGATGGCCATCTCTCCGGCGGCGATGCCGTAGAGGATGAATTCGTCCATCTTGCGCTGGTCCTTGGGCGGGACCCAGTCATCCGCGTTGAACCGCCCATCGGCTGTCTCGCCGCGCGGCACCTGCCCCGCGACCTTGGCGGGCAGGTCCGACACGTCGAAATTCTGGATCGCGCCGAGCCCCGACTCGCTGGCGATCAGGCGCTTCCACGTCGCCTCGACGCCGGATGCAAGCGGCGTCACGAGGCCGAGACCGGTGACAACTACCCTACGCATGCCGTCTTCTCCACCGCGATCCGAGGCTCAAAACAGACCCGACCGGCGCGACTTACTTGTGCGACTCGATGAACGAGATCGCGTCCTTGACGGTGGCGATCTTTTCGGCGGCGTCGTCAGGGATCTCGCACCCGAATTCCTCTTCGAACGCCATGACCAGCTCGACGGTGTCGAGACTGTCGGCGCCCAGGTCGTCAACGAAGGAGGCGTTCTCCGTGACCTTCACCTCGTCGACGCCGAGGTGTTCGACGACGATCTTCTTAACCCGCTCAGCGATATCGCTCATCTCGTTTACCTTTCCAGCCTAGTGGTATCCGGCACGATGGTGCCGCGCACGATGATGTCCAGTTCGTCCGACCGGCTCATTTCGCACGGGGCCCGCGCCAAGCCGAATCGGCGCCCGGAGTTGCCCCCGAAGCGGACCGAAGCGACGAGTGGTTAGCACAACCGGGCGGCGGCTTGCCAGCGCCCTTGGCGATCTCGTCGCGTGCCTTTGCGCACGTCAGATCATGGCCATCCCGCCATTGACGTGCAGCGTCTGCCCGGTGACGTAGGCCGCCTCCTCGGACGAGAGATAGACGACCGCCGCGGCCACGTCGCTGGCCTGGCCGAGCCGACCGGCGGGGATCGACTGCAGCAGGCGTTCGCGCTGCGGCGCACCCAGCGCATCGGTCATGGCCGTCGCGATGAAGCCCGGCGCGACGCAATTCACCGTGATGTTGCGCGACGCAAGCTCCTGGGCCAGGGCCTTCGACATGCCGATCATGCCGGCCTTCGCGGCGGCGTAGTTGGCCTGCCCCGGATTGCCGGTGACACCGACGATCGAGGTGATTCCGACGATGCGTCCCCAGCGACGCTTCATCATTCCGCGCATCGCCGACCGCGCCAGCCGAAACCCGGCCGACAGGTTGACGTCGAGCACCTTTTGCCAGTCCTCGTCCTTCATGCGCATGGCAAGGCCATCGCGCGTGAGACCGGCATTGTTGACAAGAATATCGATCTGGCCGAGCGCCTTTTCCGCCGCGACGAAGAGCTGGTCGGTGGCCGCGGCGTCGCCGAGATCGCCGGGCACGGCGACGGCGGCACCGCCGATCTCCGCCTGCAGCGCGGCGAGCGCTTCCACGCGGGTCCCCGAAAGCGCGACGCGCGCGCCCTGGGACGCGAGCGCCCGGGCGATGGCGCCGCCGATGCCACCCGAAGCGCCGGTGACCAGTGCCGTTTTTCCGCCGAGATCGAACATGCGTGACTCCCTGGTTCCGGTCAGATCGTTTTCGCGAAGGCTTCGATATCGGCGGGAGCGCCGAGTGCCAGCGCCGTGAGCTCAGGCTCGATTCGCTTCGCAAGCCCGGTGAGGACCTTGCCGGCCCCGCATTCGACCAGGGATGTGGCGCCGAGCGCCTTGAGCGCGGACACGCATTCGCGCCACCGCACCAGCCCGGTCACCTGACGCACCAGCAGGTCGCGGATGGCGTCCGGGTCGCTGACCGGCGCCGCCGTGACGTTGGCGACGACCGGCACGCGCGGCGGCGCGATCGTCGCCGCGGCCAGCGCCTCGGCCATCGCCTCCGCGGCGGGCCGCATCAGGGCGCAATGGAAGGGCGCGGACACCTGGAGCATCACGGCACGCTTGGCGCCCCTGGTCTTTGCGATGTCGACGGCGCGCTCGACCGCCGCCTTCGTGCCGCTCACCACCACCTGGCCGGGAGCGTTGTCGTTGGCGCAATCGCAGACATCGCCTTGGGCCGCCTCGCGCGCCACATCCTGGGCCGCCGCGAGATCGAGGCCCAGCAAGGCCGCCATCGCCCCGGCACCGACCGGCACGGCCTTCTGCATCGCCTCGCCGCGCAAGCGCAGCAAGCGCGCCGCCTGAGCCACGTCGAGCGCCCCAGCTGCGGCCAGGGCAGAGTATTCCCCGAGCGAATGCCCGGCGACATGGGACGCGATCCGCGGCAACGCGAGGCCGAATTCGGTCTCGAGGACGCGAACCACCGCCATCGAGACCGCCATCAGCGCCGGTTGCGTGTTGGCCGTGAGCGTGAGGTCGCCCTCCGGTCCCTCGAACATCAGCGCGGAGAGTTTCTGGCGCAGCGCCTCGTCGACTTCCTCGAAGACATGGCGCGCGGCGGGAAACGCGTCCGCCAGCGGCTTGCCCATGCCGACGGCCTGGGACCCCTGGCCTGGAAACACGAATGCACGGGTCATGGCTCGACTCCCTGGAAAAAGACGTGCCCGGGTACGTCCCGCGTGCCTCGCCTGTCAACTGCCCCCTGGATGCGGGACACGGACCAGGGCGTCGAAGAACTGCGCCGGCCTGGTGCCGCGCGGCTTCGCGGCCTCCTCGTCGCTCCAGGGAATGAAGGTCGGCAGCCCCTTGAGGGCCGGATCGAGCGCGAGGGCGCGAACGAAGGCGCTGGCAGGCGCGAGATTTCGCCCGACGACGGGGTCACGACCGGTTTCGAACCAGGCGGTCCCCGGGTCGATCCGCCGGACTTCCGCTCCGATCTCGGCCATCAGGCGCCCATGCACGAGGCGCCGAATTCCGGCGCCCTTGTGGCCGTGGCGCGGCGTCACGGCGCCCGCCGGAAAATTGACCCGATCGGCGCGGAACAGGACCGGCGCCGAGGGATCGAGGTCGACATCGTGCGCGAGCACGACCCGGGTGCGATCCGCCGCGGGCATGGCCGCGACGGGCGCGCCCGAAAGCTCGAAGGTCCAGATCTCGCCCGCGCCCGCGACCTCGATCGCGCCTTCGAAGAGGGCGCATGCCTCGGCGGCAAGCTGCTGCCCTGACACGGCAACGGCGCCGCTGCGCACGAAGATGGCACGCGGCGCCGCGCGCCACGCGAGCGGGCGCCCGGCCTCCACAACGTCCTCGAACAGGAAAAGACCGATGGTCACGCACCCCTCCCGATGAAGTCAGCCGACGCCCAGTCGCGCCTGGAGAAAACGGCCGAACACCATCACGGCGAAGGCCGAGGCAAGCAGGAAGAGCCCGGGCCAGAGCGATATCCACCACGCCACGAGGATGAAGTTCTTGCCCTGCTCCAGTATCGCGCCCCAGTCCGGAGTCGGCGGCGCGACACCGAGCCCGAGGAAGCCGAGCGCGGCCTCGATCTGCAGGGCGAGCGGAAACAGGATCACGTATTGCAGAAGGACCAGCGGCAGAACGTTCGGGAGAACCTGCCGGAACAGGATGCTGGCTCCGCCGAAACCCAGGGCGCGCGCGGCCTCCACATAGGTTCGCTTGCTCTCCGCCAGGGCGCCCGAGCGCGCGATGCGAAAGAACATCGGCATGTAGACGACGGCGAGCGCGAGGACGAGGTTGCCGGCGCCCGGCCCGAGGATCCCCGTTATCACGACCCCCGCGATGATCGGCGGAAAGGTGAGGACGACATCCACGGCCCGCGCCGCTGCAAGATCGACGGCGCCGCCGAGGAACCCTGCGACAAGTCCGAGGGTCCCGCCGACCAGCGCCGACAGCAGAAGCGCGCCGGCGACGAGTCCCAGCGTGATGCGGGTCGCGTGGACCACGCGCGCGAAGAGGTCGCGGCCGACATCGTCGGTCCCGAACCAGTGGGCGGCGGAGGGCGGCTGCAGCGCACGGGACGGATCGACGCTCAGGGGCGATTGCGGCGCGACGAGATCCGGCGCCACGATCAGAACCGCGAACGCGACCATCAGCAGCAGGCTCAGGCGCTGCATGCCGTTGGCCTGGGCCAGAGCCTCGCGAAGGGCGCGCGCGGTCATGGGCGCAGCCGCGGGTCGATCAACCCGTAGAGCAGGTCGACCACGAAATTGACGACGATCGCGATCGCGACCACGAAGAGCAGCGCGCCCTGGACGACCGGATAATCCCGCCCCTGGATCCCGGACAGGATCAGCCGACCGAGCCCGGGCAGCGAAAAGAGACTCTCGATCACCACGGTGCCGCCCAGGATCTGGATCAGGATCAACCCCATGAAGGTCACCAGCGGGATCAGGATGTTGCGCAGCGCGTGCTTGAAGTGGATCTGCGTCGGCGAGAGCCCCTTGGCGATGGCCGCCCGCACATAATCTCGGCGCAGCTCCGCGACCATGCAGTCGCGCACGAAATGGCTGTACGCGGCAGCCTGGAGAACCGCGAGGCTCAGAACCGGCAGGATGACGATGGCGATGTTGTCGGCAAGATCGACGCTCGGCGGCATGAACGCGAAGGGCGGCGACCAGCCGAAGACCGCCGACGCGCCGACCAGAAGCATCAACCCGACCCAGAAGACCGGAGCGGACAAGCCGACGAGATTGAAGGTCTGGATCGCGGCGTCCAGACGCGTTCCCTCGACGATCCCCGCGAGAACGCCGAGCGGAACGCCGATCAGCGTCGCCAGGACGAGGGTCACGGCCGCGACCTCGAAGGTGACCGCGAAGGCCTCCCAGATCAGCGCCGAGACGCGCTTGCCCTGGTACCAGCTTCGGCCGAGATCGCCCTGCAGGACCTGCACCAGCCAGTCGACGAACTGCGCATGGATCGGGCGGTCGAGGCCAAAGAACCCCCGCAGCGCCGCAGCGGCGGAGGCATCGCCGGCCTGACCGAGCATCTGGGCGACGATATCGCCCGGCACCGCCCGCATCAGGACGAAGACGACCAGACTCGACAGCGCAGCAGCCAGGAGCGCGCTGGTCAGCCGGGCGACGAGGAAGCGGAGCATGGGGCGCGTCGGGAGAGAAGACGCGCGCCGCCCCCGGTACGGGGACGGCGCGCACCGGTCCGGCTCAGTCGGCGAGCCAGGTCTTGATCAGGCTGAAATACCAGCCCGTCGGATGCTGCTGGTGGTTGCGCACGCGGTCGCGCTCCACGGTCAGCAGGTCGGCCGAGAACATCATGATCGTCGGGACGTCGTCGGCGAGGATCTTCTGGAACTCGTTGTAGATCCCGCGACGGACGCCGTAGTCGGACTCCTCGCGCCCGCGATCGAGCAATTCGCTCGCCTTGGCGTTGTTCCAGTTCCGGAAATCGGCGCCCAGGGGCTGCGCGCGGAAATGACGGTAGAACAGCAGGCTGGGGTCCGGCGAGCTCGGCCAGTCGTTGAAGGTGAAGCCCATCTGGCGGTTCTGGAAGTTGCGGACCCAGACGCCGAGTTCGATCTTGCGGATGTTGACCTTGATGCCGATGCGCTGCAGCTGGTCGGCGATCGTGACCGCCGCGGCATCCATCCAGTCGTAGCCGATGATCGTCGTCAGCTCGATCTCGAAGCCATTGGGATGCCCGGCCTCGGCCAGCAGCCGCCGCGCGCGGTCAAGATCGACCTTCTGGTTCGGCGCCTCGGCGATCGGCAGCCCCCAGCGCTCCTGCATGCCGGCGACCATGGTTCCGATCACCTGGCCATAGCCCGCGATCGAAGCCTTCATGACGGCGTCCTTGTCGATGCCGAGCGCGATCGCCTGGCGGACGCGCGCGTCCTTCAGGAGCGGGTGCTCGGACCCGAGATCGATGGAACGCTGGTTCATCGACGGGGTACGGACGAGACGCACGCCCGGCACGCGGGTCAGCTGCTCGGCGTCCTGCGGCCGCGTGAAGATGCCGAGATCGATGCGACGGTTCTGCGCCGCCACGACCATCGCCGCAGAGTTCGGCATGAACGCGAAGGTGACCTCGTCGACATGCGGCAACCCAGACTGCCAGTAATCCTTGAACTTCTCGAACACGAGAACGGAATTCTGGCGGAACTGCTTGAGCTTGAACGGTCCGGTTCCGACCGAAACCTCGTTCAGCTTCGTGCGCGCGTCGGGCGTCGCGAAATAATCCTTCGGGATGACGCCGCCGTAGCGATGCGTGAGCGTGATCGGCAGCAGACCGTTACGACGCGAAAGCTTGAAGACGACGGTGCTGTCGTCGGGCGCCTCGATCGAGTCGACGGTCGAAAGATCCCCGGCGCCCGGCGAGCCGTTCTTCGAATCGCGCAGATAGTCGTAGCTGTACTTGACGTCGGCCGACGTCATCGTCTGGCCGGTGTGGAACTTGACGCCGCGGCGCAGTTTGAACGTGTAGCTCAACCCGTCCGCCGACATGGTGTAGCTCTCGGCGAGGAGCGGTACCGCCTGACCCGAGGCGTCCTCGTAGAAAAGCCCCTGATAGGCGAGCACGGTCACGCGGATACGCGCGTCCGCCGCCTGATGATAGGGATCGAGCGCGGGCGGCTCGGTCAACGAACCGACCGTGAGGCGCCCGCCGGACTTCGCCGCGGGATCGGACTTGCCATAGATCATCGCGTCCTGCGCCGCGGCACCGGAGGCGAGCAGCGCGGCCAGCGCGATGCCCGCGCCGCGCGCGACCCAACCTCTGAACATGTGTGTCATCGTAAGACCTCCCCAGGAATATGAAACGGATGTCAGGTTTCGGCAGCGTCGCCGAGCCGTCAAGCGTCGCGCTCACGCCTCCGCGAT